>NZ_SZXM01000090.1:0-31687 GCF_005281355.1 Citrobacter sp. wls615
TCAGGCTGACAAGGGGAAATTTAAAATAACTTTCCGAGTGCGTATTTTTTCACCAAAAACACCATTAACATGCCATAAAATAAGCAATTTGCCGTTTTTGCAGCCGCAATCACACTTCCTGGTGGCATACTAATGAATAAGAAAAAGAGTAAGGAATAACATTCATGCCTTTAAATGCCCAACAGCTAGCCGCACAGAAGAATCTGTCCTACGTTCTGGCCGAAAAGCTAGCCCAGCGAATATTAAAAGGTGAATACGCACCGGGTGCTATCCTGCCCGGTGAAATAGAGCTGGGCGATCAGTTTGGCGTGAGTCGTACCGCAGTAAGAGAAGCGGTAAAAACGTTAACGGCAAAAGGTATGGTATTACCACGCCCGCGTATTGGCACTCGCGTCATGCCTCAGGCAAACTGGAACTTCCTCGACCAGGAGCTGCTTACCTGGTGGATGACGGAAGATAATTTCCCTCAGGTCATAAAACATTTTCTGGTGATGCGTATCAGTCTGGAGCCTCAGGCCTGTTTACTGGCGGCGACTATCGGGACGGCAGAACAGAAAGCGCATCTCAATACACTGATGGAAGAGATGGTCGAGCTGAAAAGAAATTTCCGGCGCGACCGTTGGATAGAAGTTGATATCGCCTGGCATGAGCACATCTATGAAATGAGTGCGAATCCGTTCCTTATCTCCTTTGCATCACTGTTCCATTCCGTCTACCAGACTTACTTTACCTCTATTACCTATAACGATGTGGTAAAGCTGGATTTGCACCAGGCTATTGTCGATGCGATAGAGGATAGCGATGGCGATCGCGCCTTCACCGCCTGTCAGGCATTGCTGATAGCACCGAACGTGCTACCGGATAAATAATATATGTCAGAAAAGAAATCTCGCAGTATGGCCGGGCTGCCGTGGATAGCAGCCATGGCCTTTTTTATGCAGGCATTAGACGCCACTATCCTCAATACCGCCTTACCCGCAATAGCGCACAGCCTTAACCGCTCTCCACTCGCCATGCAGTCGGCTATTATCAGTTATACCCTGACGGTCGCCATGCTGATCCCGGTGAGTGGATGGCTGGCAGACAGGTTCGGTACCCGACGCGTCTTTATGATTGCCGTGAGCCTGTTTACGCTGGGATCGCTGGCCTGCGCGCTATCCAGTTCCTTAAGTGAACTGGTAGTTTTCCGCGTCATCCAGGGCATCGGCGGCGCGATGATGATGCCTGTTGCCCGTCTGGCTTTATTGCGAGCTTACCCACGCAGCGAACTACTCCCAGTGCTTAACTTCGTGACCATGCCGGGTCTTGTGGGCCCAATTTTAGGTCCGGTATTGGGCGGTGTTCTGGTGACGTGGGCCAGTTGGCACTGGATCTTCCTGATTAATATTCCCATTGGCGTGGCGGGTATCTTCTATGCACGCAAATATATGCCGAACTTCACCACGCCGCGCCGCGGCTTTGATATGACAGGTTTCTTCCTCTTTGGCCTGAGTCTGGTGTTGTTTTCCAGTGGTGTTGAGCTGTTTGGTGAGAAGCTTGTCGCTACCTGGGTCGCACTCAGCATTATTGTGACCAGTATTCTGTTGCTGCTTGCCTACATTCGTCACGCGCGTCGTCACCCAACGCCGCTTATATCGCTTCCAATATTTAAGACCAGAACCTTTTCCGTCGGGATCGCTGGAAACCTTGCCACGCGTCTGGGCACCGGATGTGTGCCGTTCTTAATGCCGCTGATGCTGCAGGTAGGCTTTGGATATCCGGCGCTAATTGCGGGTTGCATGATGGCGCCAACGGCGCTGGGCTCAATACTGGCAAAATCGATGGTGACACAGGTACTACGCCGACTCGGCTACAGAACGACACTGGTGGGTGTTACGGTGTTTATCGGCCTGATGATTGCGCAATTCGCTTTGCAATCTCCTGCCATGCCGGTCTGGATGCTGATCCTACCGTTGTTTATTTTAGGTATGGCGATGTCCACCCAGTTTACCTCAATGAATACCATCACTCTGGCGGACCTGACCGATGAGAACGCCAGCAGCGGTAACAGCGTGCTGGCCGTTACGCAGCAACTGTCGATCAGTTTAGGGGTCGCTATCAGCGCCGCCGTCCTGCGGATCTATGAAGGCATGGAAGGTACCAATACGGTTGAACAGTTCCATTACACCTTCATAACCATGGGCGCGATCACTATTGTCTCTGCGCTGATGTTTATGCTGCTAAAAGCCAAAGATGGACGTAACCTGATCAAAGATCGGCACAAGCCTAAACCGACCCCCGCGCCATCAAAACAGGAGTAAGTTGCAGGCGTTGCTGTTGCAATGCGGGTTGCGCCATCCGGTGGATTAACACATCGATGGCCAGTTCGCCCAATTCATCTTTGGGTTGATGGATGGTCGTCAGCGGTGGCGTCATATAGCGTGCCAGTTCGATATCATCATAACCCACCACCGCCATATCCTGCGGAATGCGCAATCCTGACTGATACAATGCCTGATACGCGCCGACGGCCATTGCGTCGTTCCCGGTGAAAACGGCCTGCGGTCGCTGTTTATGTGATAACAACGTTTGCATAGCTTCAAAACCGCCACCGAACTCAAAGTCACCGGTAATCTCGTAGCCTTCCGGGACAGGCAACCCCGCTCGCTTCATTGCTGCCCGATATCCTTCCAGACGCAAACGCGCCGGGGTTTTATCCAGCGGGCCAGTGATGCAGGCAATGCGCGTAAAACCTTTTTCGATAAGATGCTGAGTGGCTAAGTCCCCGCCTAACAGGGAGTTATCCTGAATCAAATCGCTTTCACCATCAAAAGGCGACCAGTCCATCATCACGGTCGGTATAGAAGGATAACGCTGCATTATCTCTCTGGAAGGCTGATGTGTTTCCGTGCAGAGCAGCAGCAAGCCGTCCACGCGTTTTTGCATCAGCGTTTCCAGGTTACGGTTCATGCGCTGTTCATCGCCTTCGGTATTGCACAGTACCAGGCTGTAGCCGCGCTCAAAACAGCTACGTTCAACGCCGCGCACCAGCTCAGAATAGAAGGGGTTGGTACTGGCAGTGATTAACATGCCAATCGTGCGGGTCTGGTTTAACTTGAGGCTACGCGCCAGCGCGGAAGGCGCGTAGTTAAGCGCTTTAATTGCCGCTTCAACTTTGTCAGTGACAGACTCACTGACAAAGCGATCTTTATTGATGACGTGAGAAACCGTCGACGTAGAAACACCCGCCAGGCGGGCGACGTCCTTCATTGTAGCCAAGCGTTACCTCTGTTGACTTAAAAACGCTTCTATTTCTTCGCGCCATGGAACGGAAGGCTGCGCACCTTTACGGGTGACCGCAATCGCCGCAGCTGCATGGGCAAAACGGATCGCTTCAGGCAGCGGTGTCTCTTCCAGTAACGCTGTAATTAATGCGCCGTTAAAGGTATCCCCGGCAGCGATGGTATCAACGGCGTCCACTTTAAAACCAGGCACTCGATGACCTTCACCATTCACGCTGGCCCACACTCCGCGACTACCTAAAGTAATCAGTACAGTATGGATCCCTTTCGCGTGTAATGCCTGCGCTGCTTTGGCCGCATCTTCATCGTTTTCTACCCGGATCCCCGTCAGCTTCTCAGCCTCGGTTTCATTCGGGGTAATAATATCCACCAGCGCCAACAGCTCGTCAGAAAGTTCACGCGCCGGAGCCGGGTTAAGGGCGACCGTGGTCTTATTTTGCTGGGCAATTTTTGCCGCAGCCAGCACGCTTTCGATCGGCGACTCTAACTGCATCAGTAAGGCGGAGGCCTGCGCAATGCGATCGCGCTGTGCTTCCACCAGCGCAGGAGAAAGGGCTGCGTTTGCACCGGCGTGAATGCCAATGACGTTCTCGCCATCACCATTAACAAAAATCAGTGCCACACCGGTCGATTCCCCCGAAATGACGCTGATCGGCGCAATATCGATATTATCTTTGGCCAACTGTTTACGCACACTTTCGCCAATATCGTCATCCCCCGTACAGGCAATGAACGCGATGTTCGCGCCACTACGACCCGCAGCAACAGCCTGATTAGCGCCTTTTCCGCCAAATGCGACCTGATAATGGCTACCGGTTACGGTTTCACCAGGCGTTGGGAAAGATTTAAGGTTGAGGATGTGATCGGCATTGATGCTGCCAAGAACGACGAGGTTGCCTGCGGTTTTCATGTTCGGAGTGTCCAGTAAAGTGCGCCACCGGGTTAGGGTGGCGCGTGCCCTGCTTTTCTTTTTACGCTTTCATCCTCAGAACCAGGTCCAGGGATGGCGTATTTATGTCTCCATCAGGCCGCGAGCGACCTGAATCGGTATTACTGCTTGATGACCAGCTTCAGATCAACCGGATATTTAGCCTGAACCTTCTCGCCTTTCAGAACCTTATCCGCAGTTTCCACGCCTTTCGCGCCGATCTGATCCGGTAACTGAGCAATGGTCGCAGCCAGTTTGCCATCATTTACTGCTTTTTCGCCATCTGGAGTGCCGTCAAATCCAACCACCATCACATCAGATTTACCCGCGGTTTGCAGTGCGCGCAGCGCACCCAGCGCCATTTCATCGTTCTGGGCAAATACGGCCTGCACGTCAGGATGTGCGGTCAGCAGGTTCTGCATGACGTTCAGACCTTTGGTGCGGTCGAAATCTGCCGGCTGGCTGGCCAGTACGTTAAATTTGTGTGCCGCAACAGCCTGCTGGAAACCTTCACCACGCTCACGCGCCGCTGAAGTACCGGCAATCCCCTGCAGTTCGATAACCTTCGCGCCTTCACCTGCTTTCTTCGCGATGTAATCACCCGCAATTTTACCGCCCAGCACGTTATCAGACGCAATGTGGCTCACCACATCACCTTTTGTAGCCTGACGATCCAGGGTAATAACCGGAATTTTCGCCTGGTTAGCCATCTTCACGGCGTTACCCACGGCATCAGAGTCAGTCGGGTTAATCAGCAGAATTTTAGTTCCACGAACCGTTAAGTCCTGAACGTTAGCCAGCTCTTTCGCCGGGTTGTTCTGTGAATCCAGAATCACCAGGTTATAGCCCAGTTTATCCGCCTCTTTTTGCGCGCCATCCTTCAGCGACACAAAGAACGGGTTATTGAGGGTGGAGACCACCAGCGCAATGGTATCTTTCGCCATCGCATTCGCGCTCACGGTGGCGCTCAGCGCAACAGCAGAAACCAGGGTAGCCAGTTTTTTCATGTTCATATTTAAGATGTCCTGTAATCGTTGTTACTGCTTTTTGTTGTCTACCAGTACCGCCAGCAAAATCACCACCGCTTTGACGATCATCTGGTAATAGGAGGATACACCTAACAAATTCAAACCATTATTGAGGAAACCAAGAATCAATGCGCCGATCAGCGTCCCAACAATACGTCCTTTACCGCCCGCCAGGCTGGTACCGCCTAACACCACCGCGGCGATAGCATCCAGCTCATAGCCAGTACCTGCCGTCGGCTGCGCTGAGGAGAGGCGAGCCACTTCAATGATACCCGCCAGCGATGCCAGCAGACCGCACAGGGAGTAAACGATAATTTTGATTTTACTCACGCTGATACCGGACAAACGCGTCGCCGCTTCGTTACCGCCCAACGCGTAGATATAACGACCCAGACGCGTGTGATGCAGCATGTACCACGCCGCCAGGAAGACAATCCCCATGATCCACACAGGCGTAGGGACGCCTAACGGACGACCAATACCAAACCAACCAAACAGATCGGCATTGTCAGTAAACCCGGTATTTACCGGACTGCCGTTGGTGTACACCATGGTCACACCACGCAGTAGCAGCATCATCACCAGCGTGGCGATAAACGCCTGCACGCGGCCTTTCGCGACAATGACCCCGGTTACTGCGCCAATGGCAGCGCCGAGCGCCAGAGCAGCGGCAACGGCTACCAGCGCATTGACTTCAATACCGACAATGGACGCTGCAACCGCACCGGTAAGCGCCAGCAATGAACCGACGGACAGATCGATACCCGACGTCAGGATGACCAGCGTCATGCCGACGGCCATGATGGCGTTTACCGACGTTTGCTGGAGAATGTTGAACAGGTTATTAACGGTAAAAAAGTTGGGGCTCATGGTGGAAACAATCGCGATCAGCACTAACAGAGCGATGAGCGACTTTTGCTCCAGAAGCCATGCTTTAGTGAAATAACGGCGACCAGAAACAGCCTGGGTAGTCATCTTTTTTACTCCTGATTCACGCGATTAAGCTTGCCCACAGCGGCAGCCATTAATACTTCCTGAGTGGCCTGCTCGCGAGAGAATTCACCGCCGAGATGCCCTTCATGCATAACGATAATACGATCGCTCATGCCCAATACTTCTGGCATCTCAGAGGAGACCAGAATGATGCTCAGCCCATCGGCCTTAAACTGGTTGATAAGCTGATAAATTTCTTTCTTAGCTCCAACGTCGACGCCGCGCGTTGGCTCATCGAGGATCAGGACTTTTGGTCGGGTCATCAGACCGCGCGCAATGGCCACTTTCTGCTGATTACCGCCTGAGAGCAGGCCGATAGCCTGTTCCATCGATGGCGTTTTAACATTGAACAGACGAATAAAATCACCTACCGCCTGCTGCTCATCTTTATGCTTCAGGCTTCCACCGGCGCGGCTGAAATAGCGCAGCGCGGTCAGTGACATGTTCTCTTTCACCGACATGCCCAGCACTAAGCCATCACGTTTACGGTCTTCAGAAATATAGACGATGCCGTTTGCAAGGCCATCCTGTGGCGAACGGGTGACAACTTCATGCCCATCAAGCGTGACGTAGCCGCTGGTGCGCGGCAATGCGCCATACAACACTTTCATCAGCTCGGTACGTCCGGCGCCCATCAGCCCCGATACGCCAAGGATCTCGCCTTTACGCAGCGTGAACGAAACATCATTTACCCCAGGGCCGCACAGATTATCGACCTTCAGACGGATATCACCCGGCGCTTTTTCCAGACGCGGGTACTGATCTTCCAGCTTACGTCCCACCATCATTTCAATCAGCGAGTCTTCAGTCAGCGTTGCGACTTCACGCTCGGCAATAAACTGCCCGTCACGGAAGACGGTCACGTCATCACAGATTTCGAAGATCTCTTTCATACGGTGGGAGATATAGACAATGCCGCGCCCCTGCGATTTCAGCTCGCGGATAACTCGGAACAGAGATTCAGTTTCGGTATCGGTGAGCGCATCCGTCGGCTCATCCATAATGATGACCTTCGATTCAAAGCTCAGCACTTTAGCAATTTCGACCATTTGCTGATCGCCAATCGACAGCTCACCGACCAGCCTGTCGCTTTTAAAGCGTAGATTGAGTTTGGCGAGCAGCAGATCGGCTTCGGCGTACATCTTCTTCCAGTCAATTTTGCCAAAGCGATTCACAAACTCACGGCCAAGAAAAATGTTCTCAGCGATAGTGAGTTGCGGGATCAAGTTAAGTTCCTGGTGGATGATACCAATGCCGGCTTCCTGAGAGGATTTTGGACCGTTAAAGGTGGTCTCTTTCCCCAGCCACAATAAAGAGCCAGCATCACGGGTGTAGATCCCGGTCAGCACTTTCATCATGGTAGATTTGCCCGCGCCGTTTTCGCCCACCAGCGCCATTACGCGGCCTGGATAGACATTCAGCGCAGCGCCGGATAGCGCTTTTACGCCCGGGAACGCTTTATCGATCCCTTTGAGTTGCAGTAATGCGTTCATGATGGCCTCAGAACGTGACGCCAGCACAGAGAATAATATTCGCATACGGAGAACACTCTCCGCTGCGAATTACCGCCTGACTGTCTGCGGTTTGTTTTTTGAATTGTTCATGCGTGGTGTAACGAATTTCTATGGTGTTTCCCTGGTGTTGTTGCAGTTGCTCAATGTGGCTGAGCAACGTTTCGTGGAGTTGCGGATTATGTTGTTTAATTTCCGTCGCGAGAATGGCCGCCTCGACCTGCATTTCACGTGTAACCACATCCAGTACCTGCATAAAAGAAGGTACGCCCTGGGTTAATGCCATATCAATACGCGTTGTGCTGCTCGGGATGGGTAAACCTGCATCACACACCACCAGCGTATCGGTATGCCCCAGACGGGAGATCACCGTTGAAATTTCAGAGTTGAGTACCGTGCCTTTCTTCATTTTCTTTCCCCACTAGCGAAACGTTTCGCTGAGGATAAGTGTAGTGCGAAGAGTGGACAGAAAACCACCGCGACGTTACGAAAATGTGATCGCCATCGAAACGTTTCGCAAGGATTATCATTCGATGAAATGAAAACTGGGAGGGACAAAACAAAACGCCCCCTTTCGTGATGAAAGAGGGCGTCGATTACCTTAAATCTCTACCTGAGTACCGAGCTCAATAACCCGGTTCGGTGGAATTTCAAACTGGTCCGGCGCACGCAGCGCATTGCGCTGTAGCAGCAGATACAGCTTGCCGCGCAGACGCAAATACCATGGTCGTTTACCGACAATCAACGACTCATGCGACATAAAGAAGGACGTTTCCATCATCCGGCAGCTTAAGCCTTCCAGACCGCAGCGGTGGAACACTTCCTCCACGTTCGGCGTTTCGCGCCAACCGTAGCTAGCCACCACGCGCCAGAAGGTGGGCGATAACTGCTCAATCTGTACCCTACGCACGTTGTGAACATAGGGCGCATCTTCCGTGCGCAGCGTCAGCAGAATAACGCGCTCATGCAGCACCTTGTTATGCTTGAGGTTATGCAGAAGCGCAAACGGGATGACGTTCAGCGCACGCGACATATATACCGCCGTTCCCGGCACGCGTACCGGTGGGGATTTCTCCAGAGAGGCAATCATCGCCTCCAGAGAGTTGCCGTGCTCATGCATGCGACGCAGCAGACGGAAACGCTCGCTTTTCCACGTGGTCATGATGGTGAACATCACCAGACCCAGCGTCAGCGGCAGCCAACCGCCGGAAATCAGTTTATCGAGGTTCGCGGAGAACAACGGAACATCGACGCACAAGAACGCCACCAGGATCAGGAAGACGAAGTATTTATTCCAGTGCCAGTTTTTGCGCGCCACTGTGGTAGACAGAATAGACGTCAGTACCATTGTTCCCGTTACCGCAATCCCGTACGCCGCGGCCAGATTACTGGAGTGTTCAAAGCTCACAATCACGATAACTACCGCAAAATAGAGCATCCAGTTAACGAAGGGGATGTAGATCTGACCCGATTCCATTTCCGAAGTATGAATGATCCGCATCGGCGACAAATACCCCAGACGCACGGCCTGACGCGTCAGCGAGAAGACACCGGAAATAACCGCCTGCGAAGCGATAACCGTTGCCAGTGCGGCGAGGATCAGGAGTGGTATCAATGCCCAGTCCGGCGCCAGCAGGAAGAACGGGTTTTTGATCGCTTCAGGATGCTTTAACAGCAGCGCCCCTTGACCAAAATAGTTCAGCACCAGCGAAGGTAATACCACGGAGAACCATGCCAGTCTAATCGGCAACTTACCGAAGTGGCCCATATCCGCATACAGCGCTTCAACACCGGTAATCGATAGCACCACCGCACCCAGCGCTATAAAGGACAGCGTTTTGAATTCGAGGAAGAAATGCACCGCCCAATACGGATTGAGCGCCTGCAGTACCTCCGGATTACCAATAATACTGCGCACGCCTAATACCGCGAGCGTCAGGAACCACAGCAGCATAATCGGCGCAAACAGTTTTCCAACCATGCCGGTACCGTGTTTTTGAATCATAAACAGCAGGGTCAGCACGATAATCGAGAGCGGAACAATCCAGGTATCCAGTTGCGGAGCAACGATCTCCAGACCTTCAATCGCCGACATCACTGAAATGGCTGGCGTAATCACCACTTCACCATAGAAGAAGCTGCCGCCAATCAACCCCATGATAACCAGCATCGAGGTTGTTCGTGCCGAGGTATTGCGCCCGGCCAATGACATCAACGTCAGGATCCCACCTTCCCCGGCGTTATCCGCACGCATGACAAACGTCAGATATTTAATGGAGACAACAAAGATCAGCAGCCAGAAAATCAGCGAGAGAAAACCAAACACAGCATCACGTTCAACGCCAAAACCAAACTGGCCAGACAAACATTCACGAAGCGTATAAAGTGGGCTGGTACCAATATCACCGTAGACAACCCCAATGGCCGCAAGGGTAATCGCAGACAATGATTGTTTATTATCAGTGCTCATAGACTCGTCTTTCGTTTATACACATCATCACTCAAGCCACTCCGTGTGGGCTGCATTCGTTATTCCCCCCATCCCAGAAGAAAACTCCATTGCCGCCTTGGTGCAGTATGATTGATATGGTGTATATATAAGAAATGTGTGCGTCGTCCCTTGGCCCACAAAAAGGCGCACAGTATGCACGATTAATCATAAAATCGTACCCCTAAATGAGACCAGATTAATCTGGCTCAAAGAAAAATAAGCGCACCTTCAGTCTATTACTGCACTGGTGTGAAGCATCTATACTCGCAGTTTACGCAGTACATTTGGCGAAAGGACGCCACTTCATTATGGCTCACCCACATTTATTAGCGGAAAGAATTTCCCGTCTGAGCAATGCGCTGGAAAAGGGACTTTATGAACGTAGCCACGCCATTCGCCTTTGCCTGCTGGCTGCTCTAAGCGGCGAGAGCGTATTCTTATTAGGTCCTCCAGGGATCGCAAAAAGCTTAATCGCCCGTCGACTAAAGTTCGCCTTTCAAAACGCCCGTGCTTTCGAATATCTGATGACGCGCTTCTCTACGCCAGAAGAGGTGTTTGGCCCACTGTCTATCCAGGCGCTGAAAGACGAAGGTCGCTATGAACGCTTAACGGCGGGCTACTTACCCGAAGCTGAAATTGTCTTTCTCGATGAAATCTGGAAAGCAGGCCCGGCCATTCTCAACACTCTGCTGACCGCCATTAACGAACGGCATTTTCGTAACGGCGCGCACGAAGAGAAAATCCCGATGCGTCTGCTGGTGGCCGCCTCCAACGAACTGCCTGAAGCAGACAGCAGTCTGGAAGCGCTGTACGACCGTATGTTAATCCGTCTGTGGCTGGATAAAGTTCAGGACAAGGCCAACTTCCGCTCCATGTTGTTAAGCCAGCAGGATGAAAGTGACAACCCGGTTCCGACGTCGTTACAGGTGACGGATGAAGAGTATTACCAGTGGCAAAAGGACATTGGCGCCATCAAGCTGCCCGATCGCGTCTTTGAGCTTATTTTCACGCTGCGCCAGCAGTTAGACGCATTACCGAATGCCCCTTATGTCTCCGATCGTCGCTGGAAAAAAGCTATCCGCTTACTTCAGGCCAGCGCCTTCTTCAGCGGACGTGATGCGGTCGTGCCTATCGACCTGATCCTGCTGAAAGATTGCTTGTGGTACGACGCGCAAAGCCTGAATCTGATGCAACAGCAGCTTGAAATATTGATGACCGGACACGCCTGGCAGCAGCAAGCCATGCTGACGCGCCTGGGCAGCATTGTGCAGCGCCGCATTCAACTCCAGCAGCAACAAAGCGACAAAACGGCGTTCACGGTAATCCGTCAGGGTGGAATGTTCAGTCGCCGCCCTCATTATGATTTACCGCCAGAAGCTACGTCTTCAGTCGTGACATTACTGCTACAAAAGCCTTTAAAGCTGCATGATATGGAAGTTATCCATATTGCTTTTGAACGTAGTGCGCTGGAAATGTGGCTAACCAAAGGCGGTGAGATCCGCGGAAAATTAAACGGGATCGGCTTCGCCCAAACGCTGAACATGGAAGTCGATAGTGCACAGCATCTGGTTGTGCGCGACGTCAGTTTGCAAGGCTCTCGTCTGGCGCTGCCCGGTGCATCGCAAGAGAGTATGCCTGATGAGATAAAACAGCAGCTTGAAGCACTTGATAACGAGTGGCACCAGCAGCACAGCGCATTCAGCGACCAGCAAAAATGTCTGTTTATTCATAGCGACTGGTTAGCCCGCATTGAGGCCAGCCTGCAGGATGTCGGGGCACAAATCCGCCAGGCGCAACAATGCTAACCCTTGATACGCTCAATATCATGCTGGCAGTCAGTGAAGAGGCGATGATCGAAGAGATGATCGTCGCCCTGCTGGCTTCTCCAAAGATGGTGGTGTTTTTTAAAAAGTTTCCTCGCCTTAAAAAAGCGATTACTGACGATATCCCCCGTTGGCGTGAATCATTGCGCAGTCGTCTCAAAGATACCCATGTACCGCCGGAGTTGATGGAAGAGGTCATGTGCTATCAACAAAGCCAGCTCCTCTCACATGCGCAGTTTATAGTCCAGCTCCCGCAAATATTGGCGCTATTACACCGCCTCCATTCGCCGTGGGCCGGGCAAGCTCAGCAACTGGTTGATGACAACAGTACCTTTACGCCCGCCCTGCATACGCTTTTTCTCCAGCGCTGGCGCCTGAGTCTGGTAGTGCAAACCACAACGCTAAATCAGCAACTGCTGGAAGATGAGCGTGAACATTTACTTAGTGAAGTCCAGGAGCGGATGACCCTCAGCGGGCAACTGGAACCCGTTCTGGCAGAAAACGACAACGCCGCAGGCCGGTTATGGGATATGAGCGCAGGTCAAATCAAGCGCGGCGATTATCAACTGATGGTGAAATATGGCGAATTCCTGACGCAACAACCCGAACTCCAGCGTCTGGCTGAACAGTTAGGCCGTTCCAGAGAAGCGAAATCAGTGCCGCGTAAAGATGCGCCCATGGAGACCTTCCGTACCCTTGTGCGGGAACCCGCCACCGTCCCGGAACAGGTGGATGGCATCCAGCAAAGCGATGACATCCTGCGCCTGTTGCCGCCGGAACTGGCCACACTGGGTATTACTGAACTGGAATACGAATTCTACCGACGGCTGGTGGAAAAGCAGCTGTTGACCTATCGTCTGCACGGCGAGGCATGGCGCGAGAAAGTAACGGAACGTCCGGTGGTGCATCAGGATTTTGATGAGCAGCCGCGCGGACCTTTTATTGTTTGCGTAGATACGTCTGGATCAATGGGCGGGTTTAATGAGCAGTGTGCGAAAGCCTTTTGCCTGGCGCTAATGCGCGTCGCCCTGGCCGATAACCGGCGCTGTTTCATTATGCTGTTTTCAACAGAAGTGGTCCGCTATGAGCTGTCTGGCCCGGAAGGTATTGAACAAGCGATCCGTTTTTTAAGCCAGCGTTTTCGCGGCGGTACCGATATTGCCAGCTGCTTTCGCGCCATTATTGAGCGCATGCAGGGCCGGGAATGGTTTGATGCCGATGCGGTGGTGATCTCTGATTTTATCGCTCAGCGATTGCCCGATGAGGTCGTCAATAAAGTGGGGGAATTACAGCGATTGCACCAGCATCGTTTTCATGCGGTGGCGATGTCAGCACACGGCAAACCCGGCATCATGCGCATTTTCGATCATATCTGGCGCTTTGATACCGGGATGCGAAGCCGCCTGCTCAGACGCTGGCGGCGTTAATTCTTACAACAGGGAAGAAACGCTTTCACGTACCTGTGCCGGCCATACACCACACTGAACCTGACCAATATGTGGTAATTGCAGCAACAGCATGGTAAGACGCGACTGCCCAATCCCGCCGCCAATTGTCTGTGGCATTTCACCGCGCAGCAGCGCCTGGTGCCATTCCAGACTCAGGCGATCTTCATCACCGGTCAAAGAAAGCTGGTGTTTCAGGGTGTCGGCATCCACACGGATCCCCATAGAAGACAGTTCAAACGCATCTTCCAGAACCGGGTTCCACACCAGAATATCACCGTTCAGCCCGGCATGACCCAGCTCGGAGGACGAACTCCAGTCGTCATAATCCGGTGCGCGTACATCATGACGGTGACCGTCACTGAGCTTGCCGCCGATCCCTACCAGGAATACTGCGCCCAGTTCTTTTGCGATCGCACGTTCACGACCTTTCGCGTCAAGATCCGGATAACGAGATAACAGCTCCTGGCTATGAACAAAGTGGATCTGCTCTGGCAGGAACGGTGCCAGACCAAACTCTTTGCTAACCGCAGCCTCGGTGGCCTTAATTCCCGCCCAGATAGCCTCTACCGTGCTTTTCAGAGTGGAGAATTGACGCTCACCGTCGCCCATCACGCGCTCCCAGTCCCACTGGTCAACATACACTGAGTGCAGTGGGGAGAGGCGATCTTCATCGGGACGCAGGGCCTTCATGTGCGTGTACAGCCCTTCGCCTGCGCTAAAGTCGTGTTGTCCTAACGTTTGACGCTTCCACTTCGCCAGTGAATGAACCACTTCGAATTGAGCGTCTGGCAATGCTTTAACCTTCACCTGCACCGCTTTTTCACAGCCAGACAAGTTATCCTGCGTGCCATCTCCTACGCGGCTGAGGATCGGAGCCTGAACTTCGATCAGACCTAAACGCTCTTCCAGCTGGCGAGAAAAATGAGATTTTACGAAGCTAATTTGACGTTGTTTGGCAATGTAAGCGGTTTTCATTATGTGTACTCCTGTGTCCTGTTGCCTATGATTAAGCAACAGAATGGAGGTAATATTCAATAATCAACAAACAAAAAGCCAACTTCGATTTTGATTCGTTAAAATTAGCGTCTAAAATAGAAGGAATCATTAATCTACATAAGAAAAACCTATGGAAAATTATCAGATCGACAATCTGGACCGCGGCATTCTTGATGCCCTGATGGAAAATGCCCGCACCGCCTACGCCGAATTGGCCAAACAGTTTGGCGTTAGTCCGGGGACAATTCACGTTCGCGTAGAGAAGATGAAGCAGGCCGGGATCATCACCGGTGCGCGTATTGATGTCAGTCCCAAACAGTTGGGTTATGACGTCGGTTGCTTTATCGGCATCATCCTGAAAAGCGCGAAGGACTATCCGTCAGCGCTGGCCAGGCTGGAAAGTCTTGATGAAGTGACCGAAGCGTATTACACCACCGGACACTACAGCATCTTTATTAAGGTGATGTGCAAGTCGATCGACGCGCTGCAACAGGTACTTATCAACAAGATCCAAACAATTGATGAAATTCAGTCCACTGAAACCCTGATCGTCCTGCAGAACCCGATCATGCGTACCATCAAGCCGTGATCGTTTTTTTTAATCCCACATTTTTCCACAGGTAGATCCCAGCTCGCTCACAGCGTACAATGCGCCTTCTTTATAAAGGTGGGCGAGCATGGCAGACATCACTCTTATCAGCGGCAGCACGCTTGGCAGTGCGGAATATGTAGCAGAACATCTGGCAGAAAAGCTGGACGACGCCGGTTTTTCCAGCGAAATACTGCACGGCCCAATGCTGGATGAGGTTCCAGGCGAAGGGATCTGGCTGGTGATCAGCTCCACACACGGTGCCGGAGACATTCCTGACAACCTGCAACCTTTATATGAAGCATTACGCGAGCAAAAACCGGACCTGTCACAAGTACACTTCGGCGCAATCGGCATCGGCAGTCGTGAATATGACACCTTTTGCGGCGCAATCGACAAGCTGGAAGCAGAACTGAAAGCCTGTGGGGCAAAACAGATCGGCGAAACGCTGAAGATCAACGTGCTGGAACATGAAATTCCGGAAGATCCGGCTGAAATTTGGTTGGGATCCTGGCATCCATTGCTCAGAGATTTGTAAAGATCGGACTTTTTTATGTGGATAACTCTGGTTAAAAGCTTGGATCAACCGGTAGTTATCCAAAGAATAACGGCTGTTCAGTTTTTGAGTTGTGTATAACCCTTCATTCTGATCCCAGCTTATACGGACCAGGATCACCGATCATTCACAGCTAATGATCCTCAGCAACCTGTTGATCTTATTCAAAGGATCGCTCTTATCCACAGAGAGTGGCGATCCTAATAATAGATCACAGTAAAACAGATCTCTAAATAAAAAGATCTTCTTTTTAATACCCAGGATCCCAGGTCTTTCTCGATCGACTAAAGTTGAGTAGAATCCACGGCCCGGGCTTCAATCCATTTTCACACCGCGTTATGCGAGGCAATTACCATGTTTTATCAGGATCCTTTTGACGTCATCATCATTGGCGGGGGTCATGCAGGCACCGAGGCCGCAATGGCCGCGGCGCGAATGGGACAACAAACCCTGCTTTTGACACACAATATCGATACTCTGGGGCAGATGAGCTGCAACCCGGCGATTGGCGGTATTGGGAAGGGACACCTGGTAAAAGAAGTGGATGCGCTTGGTGGATTGATGGCAAAAGCGATCGACCATGCCGGCATTCAGTTTAGGATACTAAACGCAAGCAAAGGGCCAGCCGTTCGCGCTACCCGAGCTCAAGCCGATCGTGTGCTCTATCGTCAGGCGGTACGCACCGCGCTGGAGAATCAACCCAACCTGATGATCTTCCAGCAGGCGGTTGAAGATCTGATTGTTGAAAACGATCGTGTTGTGGGTGCTGTAACCCAAATGGGACTGAAGTTCCGTGCCAAAGCGGTCGTATTAACCGTGGGGACTTTCCTCGACGGCAAAATTCATATTGGTCTGGACAACTACAGCGGCGGCCGTGCTGGCGATCCGCCGTCTATTCCGTTGTCACGCCGTCTGCGTGAACTGCCGCTGCGCGTCAGCCGCCTGAAAACCGGTACGCCGCCGCGTATTGATGCACGCACGATTGATTTCAGCGTGCTGGGTCAGCAAAACAGCGATGACCCGATGCCGGTCTTCTCATTCCTGGGCGACGCTTCTCAGCATCCGCGCCAGATGCCGTGTTACATCACGCATACCAATGAGAAAACCCACGACGTGATCCGCAATAACCTCGATCGTAGCCCAATGTACGCTGGCGTGATCGAAGGCATCGGCCCGCGCTACTGTCCGTCGATTGAAGACAAAGTAATGCGCTTTGCCGATCGCAACCAGCATCAGATCTTCCTCGAACCGGAAGGACTAACTTCTAACGAAATTTATCCGAACGGTATATCCACCAGCCTGCCGTTCGATGTGCAGATGCAAATTGTTCGTTCCATGCAGGGAATGGAAAACGCGAAAATCGTCCGTCCTGGCTATGCGATTGAGTACGATTTCTTCGATCCGCGCGACCTGAAACCGACGCTGGAAAGCAAATTCATCCACGGTCTGTTCTTTGCTGGCCAGATCAACGGTACAACCGGTTACGAAGAAGCCGCCGCGCAAGGGATGCTGGCTGGTCTCAACGCCGCACGCTTGTCTGCGGAGAAAGACGGCTGGGCGCCGCGTCGCGATCAGGCTTACCTTGGCGTGCTGGTTGACGATCTCTGCACCCTGGGAACCAAAGAACCGTACCGCATGTTTACCTCACGTGCTGAATATCGCTTGATGCTGCGTGAAGATAACGCCGACCTGCGTCTGACCGAAATTGGCCGTGAACTCGGTCTGGTGGACGATGAGCGTTGGGCTCGCTTCAACGAGAAGCTGGAGCGCATCGAACAGGAACGCCAGCGTCTCAAATCAACCTGGGTAAACCCATTAGCGGAATCTGCAGCAGAAGTGAACGCTCACCTGGCAACACCTTTATCTCGTGAGGCTAGCGGTGAAGATCTGCTGCGTCGTCCGGATATGACCTATGCTCAGTTGACCTCTTTATCTGCATTCGCACCGGCGCTTGACGATGCTCAGGCCGCAGAACAGGTTGAGATTCAGGTGAAATACGAAGGGTATATCGCTCGTCAGCAGGAAGAAATCGAAAGACAACAGCGTAATGAGAATACCCTGTTGCCTGCAACGCTGGATTATCGCCAGGTCTCGGGCTTGTCGAATGAAGTCATCGCCAAACTGAACGATCACAAACCGGTATCGATCGGCCAGGCATCGCGCATTTCTGGCGTAACGCCTGCCGCCATTTCCATTCTGCTGGTATGGCTGAAAAAACAAGGTATGCTGCGCCGCAGCGCTTGATAACACTAATTTGGCGGGGCGCTTTCGCTTACCCGCCCTACAAATTTGTAGGCCCGATAAGCGAAAGCGCATCGGGCATTTGATTATTAACAGGTAATGACCGTGCTCAACAAACTCTCTCGTCTGCTGGCTGATGCCGGTATTTCTCTTACCGATCACCAGAAAAATCAGCTGATTGCGTATGTCGATATGCTGCATAAATGGAATAAAGCATACAACCTGACGTCGGTGCGGGATCCCAATGAAATGTTGGTGCGCCATATTCTGGACAGTATTGTTGTTGCGCCTTATCTGAAGGGCGAGCGCTTTATTGATGTTGGCACAGGACCGGGTCTGCCGGGAATTCCACTCTCTATCGTGCGGCCTGAAGCGCATTTCACACTGTTGGATAGCTTGGGAAAACGGGTCCGTTTCTTACGTCAGGTGCAGCATGAGCTTGGTCTTACTAACATCACGCCTGTGCAAAGTCGGGTTGAAGAATTTCCTTCAGAGCCGCCATTTGATGGGGTGATTAGCCGTGCTTTCGCGTCCCTCAATGATATGGTGAGCTGGTGTCATCACTTGCCTGGCCAGAACGGACGCTTTTATGCACTCAAAGGGCAGTTGCCTGAAGATGAAATAGCCTCGTTGCCTGTAGAATTTTGCGTCGAGTCAGTTGAAAAATTGCGCGTTCCGCAACTGGATGGCGAACGTCATTTGGTGGTTATTAAGCCAAACAAAATTTAATTTTTATCAAAAAAAATAGAGAAAAAACGTCTATTCAGGTGTTAAAAGTTATAGAGGGTAGTGTGGCGAAATGCTGTCACATTTCACCTCTACCTTACGGTTTTGCATCATAACTATAACGTACCGTTTTTTGTTAAAAGCGAAACAAGTCAACTGTGAAAATATCAGTCTGCTAAAAATAGAACCTAAGAATCACCGCTTGTGTTAATTTTTTATTATAAATGTCAATCAGTGGTTCTTTTGTTGTTAGGCGTTGTTTTTGAAATAGTGTCGCTTTTTACGCTTAAATATCAAAAAGATGAAATGGCACCATTTGCCACGTAAATAAATTATGCGAAGGGGAATATGTTCAATATGTGATCTGGTGCACGCTTTAACGCCAGTGTTTTCGCGGCATTTGCAGTTTTGCATGATCGTTCACAGTTTGCCAAAAAGTAATAAATGTGGCGCAGCGAAAAATATTTAAACATTTATTCACTTTTTAGCTACTTATTGTTTGAAATCACGAAGGCGCACCGTATAATTTGACCGCTTTTTGATGCTTGACTCTAAGCCATAAAGAACGTTTTATACGACACGCGGCATACCTCGAAGGGAGCAGGAGTAAACACGTGATGTCTATGTCGCTCTTGAGTCGAAACGTTGCTCGTAAGCTTTTGCTCACACAGCTTCTGGCGGTAATAGCAAGTGGATTGCTGTTTAGCCTCAAAGACCCCTTCTGGGGCATCTCCGCACTGTGCGGAGGATTGGCAGTGTTACTGCCCAACGTGTTGTTTATGATATTCGCCTGGCGTCACCAGGTGCATACACCAGCGAAAGGTCGGGTAGCCTGGACGTTCGCTTTCGGCGAAGCCTTCAAGGTGTTAGCGATGCTGGTGTTGCTGGTGGTGGCGTTGGCTGTTTTGAAAGCGGTATTCGTGCCGCTGATCGTTACGTGGGTTTTGGTGCTGGTGGTTCAGATACTGGCGCCGGCTGTAATTAACAACAAAGGGTAAAGGCATCATGGCTTCAGAAAATATGACGCCGCAGGATTACATAGGACACCATCTGAATAACCTTCAGTTGGACCTACGTACATTCTCGCTGGTGGATCCGCACAACCCCCCAGCCACCTTCTGGACGCTCAATATTGACTCCATTTTCTTCTCGGTGGTTCTGGGTCTGTTGTTCCTGTTAATGTTCCGTAGTGTTGCCAAAAAGGCGACCAGTGGCGTACCAGGTAAATTTCAGACTGCGATTGAGCTGATAATCGGCTTTGTGCATGGTAGCGTGAAAGACATGTACCATGGCAAAAGCAAGCTGATTGCTCCGCTGGCCCTGACGATTTTCGTCTGGGTATTCCTGATGAACTTTATGGATTTGCTGCCTATCGACCTGCTGCCGTACATCGGTGAGCATATCTTTGGCCTGCCGGCTCTGCGTGTGGTTCCGTCCGCTGACGTGAACATCACCCTGTCGATGGCGCTGGGCGTATTTATCCTTATTCTGTTCTACAGCATCAAAATGAAAGGCATCGGTGGCTTCGCGAAAGAGTTGACGCTGCAGCCGTTCAATCACTGGGCGTTCATCCCTATCAACTTAATCCTTGAAGGGGTAAGCCTGCTGTCCAAACCAATCTCTCTTGGTCTGCGACTGTTCGGTAACATGTACGCTGGTGAGCTGATTTTCATTCTGATTGCTGGTCTGTTGCCGTGGTGGTCACAGTGGATTCTGAATGTGCCGTGGGCCATTTTCCACATACTGATTATCACGCTGCAAGCCTTCATATTTATGGTTCTGACGATTGTCTATCTGTCGATGGCATCTGAAGAGCATTAATTTACCAACACTACTACGTTTTAACTGAAACAAACTGGAGACTGTCATGGAAAACCTGAATATGGATCTGCTGTACATTGCTGCCGCTGTGATGATGGGTCTGGCGGCAATCGGTGCTGCGATCGGTATCGGCATCCTCGGGGGTAAATTCCTGGAAGGCGCAGCGCGTCAACCGGATCTGATTCCTCTGCTGCGTACTCAGTTCTTTATCGTTATGGGTCTGGTGGATGCAATCCCAATGATCGCTGTAGGTCTGGGTCTGTACGTGATGTTTGCTGTCGCGTAGTAAGCGTTGCTTGAATTAAGAGCAATATCAGAACGTTAACTAGATAGAGGCATTGTGCTGTGAATCTTAACGCAACAATCCTCGGCCAGGCCATCGCGTTTGTCCTGTTCGTTCTGTTCTGCATGAAGTACGTATGGCCGCCGTTAATGGCTGCCATCGAAAAACGTCAGAAAGAAATTGCTGACGGCCTTGCTTCTGCAGAACGAGCACATAAGGATCTTGACCTTGCAAAGGCCAGCGCGACCGACCAGCTGAAAAAAGCGAAGGCGGAAGCTCAGGTAATCATCGAGCAGGCGAACAAACGCCGTGCTCAGATCCTGGACGAAGCTAAAACTGAAGCAGAGCAGGAACGTACTAAAATCGTGGCACAGGCGCAGGCGGAAATTGACGCCGAGCGTAAACGTGCTCGCGAAGAGCTGCGTAAGCAAGTTGCTATCCTGGCTGTTGCTGGCGCCGAGAAGATCATCGAACGTTCCGTGGATGAAGCTGCTAATAGCGACATCGTGGACAAACTTGTCGCTGAACTGTAAGGAGGGAGGGGCTGATGTCTGAATTTATTACGGTAGCTCGCCCCTACGCCAAAGCAGCTTTTGACTTTGCCGTTGAGCACCAAAGCGTTGACCGTTGGCAGGATATGCTGACTTTCGCCGCTGAGGTGACGAAAAACGAACAAATGGCAGAGCTTCTCTCTGGCGCGTTGGCGCCAGAAACGCTCGCTGAGTCGTTTATCGCCGTGTGCGGTGAGCAGCTGGACGAAAGCGGCCAAAACCTGATTAGGGTAATGGCTGAAAATAACCGTCTGAATGCGCTCCCGGATGTTCTTGAGCAGTTTATTCATCTGCGTGCAGCCAGTGAGGCTATCTCTGAGGTAGAAGTCACTTCTGCCAATGCACTGAGTGATGAACAGCTTACGAAGATTAGTGCAGCGATGGAAAAACGTCTGTCACGCAAAGTTAAGCTGAATTGCAAAATCGATAAGTCTGTAATGGCAGGCGTAATCATCCGAGCGGGTGATATGGTCATTGATGGCAGCGTACGCGGCCGTCTTGAGCGCCTTGCAGACGTCTTGCAGTCTTAAGGGGACTGGAGCATGCAACTGAATTCCACCGAAATCAGCGAACTGATCAAGCAGCGCATTGCTCAGTTCAATGTTGTGAGCGAAGCTCACAACGAAGGTACTATTGTTTCTGTAAGTGACGGTGTTATCCGCATTCACGGCCTGGCCGATTGTATGCAGGGTGAGATGATTTCCCTGCCGGGTAACCGTTACGCTATCGCACTGAACCTGGAGCGCGACTCTGTAGGTGCTGTTGTGATGGGTCCATACGCTGACCTCGCCGAAGGCATGAAGGTTAAGTGTACGGGTCGTATTCTGGAAGTTCCGGTTGGCCGTGGCCTGCTGGGTCGAGTGGTGAACACTCTGGGTTCCCCGATCGACGGTAAAGGTCCGGTTGATAACGATGGCTTCTCGCCAATCGAAGTTATCGCACCGGGCGTAATCGAACGTCAGTCCGTCGACCAGCCAGTGCAGACCGGTTATAAATCTGTTGATGCCATGATCCCAATCGGTCGTGGCCAGCGTGAGCTGATCATCGGTGACCGTCAGACAGGTAAAACCGCGATGGCAATCGATGCCATCATCAACCAGCGTGATTCCGGCATCAAATGTGTGTACGTGGCTATCGGCCAGAAAGCGTCCACCATTTCTAACGTGGTTCGTAAACTGGAAGAACACGGCGCACTGTCCAACACCATCGTTGTTGTGGCGACCGCGTCTGAATCTGCTGCACTGCAATACCTGGCGCCATATGCTGGTTGCGCAATGGGCGAATACTTCCGTGACCGCGGTGAAGATGCACTGATCGTTTACGATGACCTGTCTAAACAGGCTGTTGCTTATCGTCAGGTTTCCCTGCTGCTCCGTCGTCCGCCAGGACGTGAAGCATTCCCGGGCGACGTATTTTACCTCCACTCCCGTCTGCTGGAACGCGCATCCCGCGTAAACGCGGAATACGTTGAGAAGTTCACCAACGGTGAAGTTAAAGGTAAAACCGGCTCCCTGACCGCCCTGCCGATTATCGAAACCCAGGCGGGTGACGTTTCTGCGTTCGTTCCGACCAACGTAATTTCTATTACCGATGGTCAGATCTTCCTGGAAACCAACCTGTTCAACTCCGGTATTCGTCCGGCAGTTAACCCGGGTATCTCCGTATCTCGTGTAGGTGGCGCAGCGCAGACCAAGATCATCAAGAAACTGTCCGGTGGTATTCGTACCGCGCTGGCGCAGTATCGTGAACTGGCAGCGTTTTCTCAGTTCGCTTCCGACCTGGATGAAGCTACGCGTAAGCAGCTGAGCCACGGTCAGAAAGTAACTGAACTGCTGAAGCAGAAACAGTATGCGCCAATGTCTGTTGCACAGCAGGGTGTGGTGCTGTTTGCGGCTGAACGCGGTTACCTCGAAGATGTGGAACTGGCGAAAATCGGTAGCTTCGAAGCCGCTCTGCTGGCTTACGTCGACCGTGACCACGCTCCGCTGATGCAAGAGATCAACCAGTCCGGTGGCTATAACGATGAAATCGAAGGCAAGCTGAAAGCTATCCTCGATTCCTTCAAGGCAACCCAGTCCTGGTAACGTCTGGCGGTCTGTCCTAGGGCGGACCGCAAGGCATTGAGGAGAAGCTCATGGCCGGCGCAAAAGAGATACGTAGTAAGATCGCAAGCGTCCAGAACACGCAGAAGATCACTAAAGCGATGGAGATGGTCGCCGCTTCCAAAATGCGTAAATCGCAGGATCGCATGGCGGCCAGCCGTCCTTATGCAGAGACCATGCGCAAAGTGATTGGTCACCTTGCGAACGGTAATCTGGAATATAAGCACCCTTACCTGGAAGAACGCGACGTTAAGCGCGTGGGCTACCTGGTGGTGTCGACCGACCGTGGTCTGTGCGGCGGCTTGAACATTAACCTGTTCAAAAAGCTGCTGGCGGATATGAAAACATGGTCCGATAAAGGCGTTCAGTGCGATATCGCAATGATCGGCTCTAAGGGCGTGTCTTTCTTTAATTCCGTTGGTGGTAACGTGATTGCTCAGGTAACCGGTATGGGGGACAACCCTTCCCTGTCCGAACTGATCGGTCCGGTTAAAGTGATGCTGCAGGCCTACGACGAAGGTCGTCTGGACAAACTGTACGTTGTCAGCAACAAATTTATTAACACCATGTCTCAGACGCCAACCATCACTCAACTGCTGCCTCTGCCGGCATCAGATGATGATGAATTGAAGCGTAAATCCTGGGATTACCTGTATGAGCCAGACCCGAAAGCGCTGCTGGATACCTTGCTGCGTCGTTATGTCGAGTCTCAGGTTTATCAGGGCGTGGTAGAAAACCTGGCCAGCGAGCAGGCCGCACGTATGGTGGCGATGAAAGCCGCGACCGACAATGGCGGCAGCCTGATTAAAGAGCTGCAGTTGGTATACAACAAAGCTCGTCAGGCCAGCATTACTCAGGAACTCACCGAGATCGTCGGTGGTGCATCCGCGGTATAACCAGGTTAATTCGTAGAGGATTCAAGATGGCTACTGGAAAAATTGTCCAGGTAATCGGCGCCGTGGTTGACGTCGAATTCCCTCAGGATGCCGTACCGCGCGTGTACGATGCTCTTGAGGTTATGAATGGTAAAGAGAGCCTGGTGCTGGAAGTTCAGCAGCAGCTCGGCGGCGGTATCGTACGTACCATCGCCATGGGTTCTTCCGACGGTCTGCGTCGTGGTCTGGAAGTTAAAGACCTTGAGCACCCGATCGAAGTCCCGGTAGGTAAAGCAACCCTGGGTCGTATCATGAACGTCCTGGGTCATCCGATCGACATGAAAGGCGATATCGGTGAAGAAGAGCGTTGGGCTATCCACCGCGCAGCACCTACCTATGAAGAACTGTCCAGTTCTCAGGAACTGCTGGAAACTGGCATCAAAGTTATCGACCTGATGTGTCCGTTCGCGAAGGGCGGTAAAGTTGGTCTGTTCGGTGGTGCGGGTGTAGGTAAAACCGTAAACATGATGGAGCTGATCCGTAACATCGCGATCGAACACTCCGGTTACTCAGTGTTTGCGGGCGTTGGTGAACGTACTCGTGAGGGTAACGACTTCTACCACGAAATGACCGACTCCAACGTTCTGGACAAAGTATCCCTGGTATATGGCCAGATGAACGAGCCGCCGGGAAACCGTCTGCGCGTTGCGCTGACCGGTCTGACCATGGCTGAGAAGTTCCGTGACGAAGGTCGTGACGTTCTGCTGTTCGTTGATAACATCTACCGTTACACCCTGGCCGGTACTGAAGTATCTGCACTGCTGGGTCGTATGCCATCAGCGGTAGGCTACCAGCCGACCCTGGCGGAAGAGATGGGTGTTCTGCAGGAACGTATCACCTCTACCAAAACCGGTTCTATCACCTCCGTTCAGGCGGTATACGTACCTGCGGATGACTTGACTGACCCATCTCCAGCAACCACCTTTGCGCACTTAGATGCAACCGTGGTACTGAGCCGTCAGATCGCATCCCTGGGTATCTACCCGGCCGTTGACCCGCTGGATTCCACCAGCCGTCAGCTGGATCCGCTGGTTGTTGGTCAGGAACACTACGACACCGCTCGTGGCGTACAGTCCCTGCTGCAGCGTTATCAGGAACTGAAAGACATCATCGCCATCCTGGGTATGGATGAACTGTCTGAAGAAGATAAACTGGTGGTAGCACGTGCGCGTAAGATCCAGCGCTTCCTGTCCCAGCCGTTCTTCGTTGCGGAAGTATTCACCGGTTCTCCAGGTAAATACGTTTCCCTGAAAGACACCATCCGTGGCTTTAAAGGCATCATGGAAGGCGAATACGACCACCTGCCAGAGCAGGCGTTCTACATGGTTGGTTCCATCGAAGAAGCTGTGGAAAAAGCCAAAAAACTTTAACGCCTTAATCGGAGGGTGATATGGCAATGACTTACCACCTGGACGTCGTCAGCGCAGAGCAACAAATGTTCTCTGGTCTGGTCGAAAAAATCCAGGTAACGGGTAGTGAAGGTGAACTGGGTATTTTCCCGGGTCACGCTCCGCTGCTCACCGCCATTAAGCCTGGTATGATCCGCATCGTTAAACAGTTCGGTCATGAAGAGTTTATCTATCTGTCCGGCGGCATTCTCGAAGTGCAGCCTGGCAGCGTGACCGTACTGGCTGATACCGCGATTCGCGGACAGGATCTCGATGAAGCGAGAGCCCTGGAAGCGAAGCGTAAGGCTGAAGAGCATATCAAGAGCTCTCATGGTGACGTGGATTACGCTCAGGCATCTGCGGAACTGGCCAAAGCGATCGCGAAACTGCGCGTTATCGAGTTGACCAAAAAAGCGATGTAACACCGGCTTGAAAAACACAAGGCCAGTCTGGTTTCCAGGCTGGCTTTTTTTATGGCTTTATTTCAGGAAAAATGAAAATAAAAAGCAGTTTTATTATTTCGTGATTTAGATCAAAAAAATATTGATTGGTTAAAAAATGAGGCGTAGACTCTTTTTTTTTGTGATGTGCATCACATAATGAAATCAGATAAAAAAGAGATACCAATATGAAATTGATCAACAAAATCATCGCCCTGTTCAGCAATATGAGTTTTTAGTCTTTCCCTGCCTGCTCTGTGGCGCGATGCGTAATGCGGTTTATCAGCTAGCGCCATTTGTTAAATTCCCCCCCTGCTCTTTTCTCTCACATCGTTATTGTCGTGTTTGCCTTTTCTGCTTCCCACTGAATCGCATGCCTAAAATCATACCTTCGCTAATGTCATTCTTTATTTATGCGGCAAAAAAATAGCAAAAACATCCACCTAAGGCTTTAATAAGAGCAGACTGCTGGTTTTGGGGAGACAAAATACGTAGATATAGACGAAAATAGACAGTTATCAGATGGGGAATTTCCCCGATTGAACGTTTTATCTTCGGTCCATTTCACGATGAAAAAAATGTAGTATTTTCAATGTGAAACGGTATAAATTCGTTCTCAAATTACAGTCAGGACGTGTATGTTGAATAATGCTATGAGCGTCGTGATCCTTGCCGCAGGCAAAGGCACGCGTATGTATTCCGATCTCCCTAAAGTGCTGCATACCCTCGCAGGAAAACCGATGGTGCAGCATGTCATTGATGCCGCTAATGAATTAGGCGCGACTCACGTACATCTGGTCTACGGACACGGTGGTGATTTGCTTAAGCAGACGCTGAAAGATGGCAACCTGAACTGGGTCCTGCAGGCCGAGCAGTTGGGTACCGGTCATGCTATGCAACAGGCGGCACCATTCTTTAGTGATGACGAAGACATTTTAATGCTCTATGGCGATGTGCCGCTGATCTCCACCGAAACACTACGTCGCCTGCGTGATGCTAAACCGCAGGGGGGCATCGGCTTGTTAACGGTTAAACTGGACGACCCATCCGGTTATGGGCGTATTACCCGTGATAACGGTAAAGTCACAGGCATTGTTGAACATAAAGATGCCACTGACGAGCAGCGTCAAATCCAGGAAATCAATACCGGCATCCTGATTGCCCACGGCGCAGACCTGAAGCGCTGGCTGTCCAAACTGACCAACAACAACGTGCAGGGTGAATACTACATCACCGATATCATTGCGATGGCGTATCAGGAAGGGCGTGAAATTGCTGCGGTACATCCGGCACGAATCAGTGAAACGGAAGGGGTGAACAACCGTCTTCAGCTCTCTCGTCTGGAGCGTGTTTATCAGTCCGAGCAGGCAGAAAAACTGCTGCTGGCGGGCGTGATGCTGCGCGATCCGGCACGTTTTGATCTTCGCGGTACGCTTATTCACGGGCGCGATGTCGAAATTGATACTAACGTTATCATTGAAGGTAACGTAACTGTTGGGGATCGCGTCAAGATTGGCGCTGGCTGCATCATCAAAAACAGCGTGATTGGTGATGGTTGTGAGCTAAGTCCGTACAGCGTGGTGGAAGATGCGCATCTGGAAGCAGCATGCACCATCGGTCCTTTCGCGCGTCTGCGCCCTGGTGCAGAGCTGCAGGAAGGCGCACACGTGGGTAACTTCGTCGAAATGAAAAAAGCGCGTCTGGGTAAAGGCTCTAAAGCAGGTCACCTGACCTATCTGGGCGATGCGGAAATTGGCGATAACGTGAACATCGGCGCGGGTACGATCACCTGCAATTACGATGGCGCGAATAAATTTAAAACCATTATTGGCGATGATGTGTTTGTCGGTTCCGATACTCAGCTGGTGGCACCTGTCACCGTGGGTAAAGGCGCCACCATCGCGGCGGGGACGACCGTAACGCGCGATGTTGCCGATAACGAACTGGTATTAAGCCGTGTGCCTCAGGTTCATAAACAAGGCTGGCAGCGCCCGGTGAAGAAAAAGTAATTCAGTTTTTGCCGGATGGTGGCCTGCGTGCGGTGACGTTCTGTAGGCCTGATAAGCGTGAGCGCCATCAGGCAGACAAGAGACGAGGGGATAACATAATCCTCCGCTCAACAAGCAGTACCATAAAAATAACCCCACTCTCTACAAGGCTCGGGGCGCCCGGAAAGGGCAAATACAGGTCAGCGACAACGACAGGCACAATGCCTAAATTCGGAATCAAAAAATATGTGTGGAATTGTTGGCGCTATCGCGCAGCGTGATGTAGCTGAAATCCTTCTCGAAGGTTTACGTCGTCTGGAATATCGTGGTTATGACTCTGCTGGTCTGGCCGTTGTCGATGCTGAAGGCAATATGACTCGCCTGCGTCGTCTGGGTAAAGTGCAGATGCTGACTGCTGCAGCGGAAGAACATCCGCTGCATGGCGGTACCGGTATCGCTCATACCCGTTGGGCGACCCACGGAGAACCTTCAGAAGCGAACGCGCATCCCCATGTTTCTGAACACATTGTCGTGGTGCATAACGGCATCATTGAAAACCATGAACCGCTGCGTGAACTGCTGAAAACCCGTGGTTACACCTTTGTTTCTGAAACCGACACCGAAGTGATTGCTCACCTGGTGCACTGGGAGCTGGAACAGGGAGGTACGCTGCGTGAAGCAGTACTGCGTACTATTCCGCAACTGCGTGGTGCCTACGGCACGGTGATCATGGATACCCGTAGCCCGGAAACGCTGCTGGCGGCCCGTTCAGGTAGCCCGCTGGTGATTGGTCTGGGTATGGGTGAAAACTTTATCGCTTCCGATCAGCTGGCGCTGCTGCCGGTAACCCGTCGCTTTATCTTCCTGGAAGAGGGTGACATCGCGGAAGTGACCCGTCGTTCGGTCTCTATTTTCGACAAGTCTGGCGCGGAAGTGAAACGTCAGGATATCGAATCGAACCTGCAATATGACGCGGGCGAAAAAGGTATTTATCGCCACTACATGCAGAAAGAGATCTACGAACAGCCGAACGCGATTAAAAATACGTTGACCGGGCGCATTAGCCACGGTGAAGTGGATTTAAGCGAGCTGGGTTCGCGTGCTAATGAGCTGCTGTCTCAGGTTGAGCATATCCAGATTATCGCCTGTGGTACGTCATACAACTCCGGTATGGTGTCCCGTTACTGGTTTGAGTCGCTGGCCGGTATTCCTTGTGATGTCGAAATCGCCTCTGAATTCCGCTATCGCAAATCTGCCGTGCGTCGTAACAGCCTGATGATCACCCTTTCCCAGTCTGGTGAGACGGCGGATACCCTGGCGGGTCTGCGTTTGTCTAAAGAGCTGGGCTATCTGGGCTCGTTGGCAATCTGTAACGTACCGGGATCTTCTCTGGTGCGTGAATCCGACCTGGCGATGATGACCAATGCCGGTACCGAAATCGGTGTGGCCTCCACGAAAGCCTTTACCACTCAGTTGACCGTTCTGCTGATGCTGGTGGCGAAACTGTCTCGTCTGAAAGGCCTGGATGCGTCTATTGAGCAAGAGATCGTTCATGGTCTGCAGGCGCTGCCGAGCCGTATTGAGCAGATGCTGTCCCAGGACAAACGCATTGCCGCTCTGGCGGAAGGTTTCTCTGACAAGCACCATGCGCTGTTCCTGGGCCGTGGCGATCAGTATCCGATTGCGCTGGAAGGCGCGCTGAAGCTGAAAGAGATCTCTTATATTCACGCTGAAGCTTATGCCGCAGGCGAACTGAAGCACGGTCCGCTGGCGCTGATCGATGCGGATATGCCAGTTATCGTGGTCGCACCGAACAACGAACTGCTGGAAAAACTGAAATCCAACATTGAAGAAGTTCGTGCCCGTGGCGGTCAGCTGTACGTCTTTGCTGATCAGGATGCTGGCTTTACCAGTAGCGAAAACATGCACATCATCGAGATGCCGCATGTGGAAGAGGTGATTGCACCGATCTTCTACACCGTTCCGCTGCAACTGCTGGCGTATCACGTGGCGCTGATTAAAGGCACCGACGTGGACCAGCCGCGTAACCTGGCGAAGTCGGTTACCGTGGAATAAGCCGTACTCTACTGAACTAAAAATGCCCTGCTCAAAGCGGGGCATTTTTTTAGACTTGTTCTGTTTTTAATCAATTATCCCGCCTGTTTTATGTGACAAACCGTCATCTTCAGCTACTGTTTTCAGTGTCATAAAAAGAAAATTTTGCCGAAATATGATTGTCATATAATTGATTAACTATCTGTTTTTATGTTGTTTTTAATTGTTCACAGCGCATTATTTTTTATTGTCATAAAACTGTCATATTTCGTACATTTAACTGTCACCTGTTTGTCCTATTTTGCTCACAGTAGCAACTCAAACAACAATTTACGAAAACCGTGCAGGAGACATTATGAAAGTTATGCGTACCACTGTCGCAACTGTTGTCGCCGCGACCTTATCCATGAGTGCGTTCTCTGCCTTTGCCGCAGCGAGCCTGACGGGTGCAGGTGCAACTTTTCCTGCGCCAGTGTATGCCAAATGGGCAGATACCTATCAGAAAGAGACCGGTAGCAAAGTAAACTACCAGGGTATCGGCTCCTCCGGTGGTGTAAAACAAATCACTGCGAATACCGTTGATTTTGGTGCCTCAGATGCGCCGCTGTCTGACGAAAAACTCAATCAAGAAGGCCTGTTCCAGTTCCCGACCGTGATCGGTGGTGTAGTGCTGGCGGTGAATATCCCTGGCCTGAAATCCGGCGAGCTGGTGCTTGACGGCAAAACGCTGGGTGACATTTACCTCGGCAAAATTAAGAAGTGGGATGATGAAGCCATCACCAAACTGAACCCGGGTCTGAAGCTGCCTTCGCAGAATATCGCCGTTGTGCGCCGTGCTGACGGTTCAGGTACTTCCTTCGTTTTCACCAGCTACCTGGCAAAAGTGAATGAAGAGTGGAAATCGAAAATTGGTTCCGGTTCTACCGTTAACTGGCCGACCGGCCTGGGCGGTAAAGGGAATGACGGTATCGCCGCATTCGTACAACGTCTGCCTGGCTCCATCGGCTACGTTGAGTACGCTTACGCTAAGCAGAACAACCTGGCTTACACCAAACTGGTTTCTGCCGATGGCAAACCGGTAAGCCCGACCGAAGAGAACTTTGCTAACGCTGCGAAAGGCGCAGACTGGAGCAAAACCTTCGCTCAGGATCTAACCAACCAGAAAGGTGACGATGCGTGGCCAATCACTTCCACCACCTTCATCCTGGTGCATAAAGAGCAGAAGAAACCTGAGCAGGGCGCTGAAGTGCTGAAGTTCTTCGACTGGGCGTACAAAAATGGCGGCAAACAGGCTAATGACCTGGATTATGCCAGCCTGCCGGACAGCGTGGTTGAGCAGGTTCGTGCTGCATGGAAAACCAACGTGAAAGACAGCAGCGGTAAAGCGCTGTACTAATAGAATATCTTTGACGAATTGGCGGATGGCGCTACGCTTATCCGCCCTACGGTTTCTACCGTAGGCCCTGAGTGTAGGCCGGATAAGCGTAGGGTATGAACCGGAAACATGGGTAAC
>NZ_SZXM01000013.1:0-34647 GCF_005281355.1 Citrobacter sp. wls615
TACTGCTCCGCTTAAGTGAACAGTATTGCCGCTTGTCGGGCCTTTTTTTATTCGGTTTTTCGCCCTTGTCCTGTGTTACTCATCCTGCCAAACTAGCGGACCAGATATAAGGAGCCTCCATGTTCTTAATTAATGGCCGCGAGCAAAATTTGCTGGCCGCAAGCGATCGAGCGACTCAATTTGGTGATGGTTGTTTTACTACCGCGCGAATTATCGACGGTGAAATTTGCCTCTTTGCAGCGCATCTTGCGCGTTTACAAGACGCTTGCCAAAAGTTGCTGATCTCTTTCGAACAATGGTCAGAGCTGCAAGATGAAATGAAAATGCTGGCGCAAGGACACGCGCGTGGCGTATTGAAAGTCATTATTAGCCGCGGTAGCGGCGGTCGGGGCTACAGCGGCGCAAATTGTCACAATGCCACCCGTATTCTCTCTGTTTCAGCCTGGCCCGAACATTACGATCGTTGGCGCCATGAAGGGATTACGCTGGCGTTGAGTCCAGTGCGTCTGGGCCGTAATCCGCTGCTTGCCGGACTCAAGCATCTGAATCGCCTGGAGCAGGTATTGATTCGCTCTCATCTTGAGCAGACGGATGCCGATGAAGCGCTGGTTCTTGACAGCGAGGGATGGGTTACGGAATGCTGTGCGGCTAATTTGTTCTGGCGTAAAGGTAATGTGGTTTACACTCCCCGGTTGGATCAGGCCGGAGTGAACGGCATTATGCGACAGTTCTGTATCCGTATGCTGGCACAATCACCGTTCAGTCTTGTCGAAGTGTATGCCGGGTTGGAGGAGATTATGCAAGCCGATGAAATCGTCGTCTGTAATGCATTAATGCCGGTTATTCCCGTGCGTACCTGTGGCGACACGATGTTGTCTTCACGTTTGTTATTCGATTTTTTAGCCCCACTTTGTGAGCACCCGAATTAGTCATGAAAAAACTGTTACTCGTTGTCCTGTTATTGCTGGTTGTGCTGGGCATTGCCGCGGGAGTGGGAATGTGGAAAGTTCGCCATTTGGCGGACAGTAAATTATTGATTAAAGAAGAGACCATTTTTACGCTGAAAGCGGGTACGGGCCGCCTGGCCCTCGGTGAACAGCTGTATGCGGATAAGGTTATCAATCGTCCGCGTGTATTCCAGTGGCTGCTGCGTGTGGAACCAGACCTGTCGCATTTTAAAGCGGGTACCTATCGCCTGACGCCCGACATGACGGTGCGAGAGATGCTGCTACTGCTGGAAAGCGGTAAAGAGGCGCAGTTCCCGTTACGTCTGGTGGAAGGGATGCGCCTGAGTGATTACCTCAAACAACTGCGCGATGCGCCCTATATCAAACATACGCTGAGTGACGATAACTACGAGACTGTCGCTCAGGCGCTGAAGCTGGAAAACCCGCAGTGGGTGGAAGGCTGGTTCTGGCCCGATACCTGGATGTATACCGCTAATACGACCGACGTAGCACTGCTAAAACGTGCGCATCAAAAGATGGTTAAAGCGGTGGATACCGTCTGGGAAGGGCGCGCTGAGGGGCTGCCTTATCAGGATAAAAACCAACTGGTGACAATGGCCTCGATTATTGAAAAAGAAACCGCGGTTGCCAGCGAGCGTGACCAGGTGGCATCGGTCTTTATTAACCGCTTACGTATTGGCATGCGTTTACAAACCGATCCGACGGTGATTTACGGCATGGGGACACGGTATAATGGTAAATTGTCGCGTGTGGATTTAGAAACGCCCACCGCCTATAACACCTACACCATTACCGGGCTACCGCCTGGCCCGATTGCCATGCCGGGAGAGGCCTCGTTGCAGGCTGCCGCACATCCTGCAAAAACGCCGTATCTCTATTTCGTGGCAGATGGTAAAGGCGGTCACACATTTAACACCAATCTTGTCAGCCATAACCGGTCAGTACAGGATTACCTGAAAGTGCTTAAGGAAAAAAATGGGCAGTAACTATATCGTCATCGAGGGCCTGGAAGGCGCCGGAAAAACCACTGCGCGTAATGTGGTGGTAGAGACACTTGAGCAACTCGGTATTCGTGACATGGTTTTTACCCGCGAGCCTGGTGGAACGCAGCTCGCTGAGAAACTAAGAAGTCTGGTGCTGGACATTAAGTCGGTGGGTGACGAGGTCATTACCGACAAAGCCGAAGTCCTGATGTTTTACGCCGCGCGCGTACAGTTGGTCGAAACCGTTATTAAACCCGCTCTGGCGAGAGGCGCATGGGTCATTGGCGATCGTCACGACCTGTCGACCCAGGCGTATCAGGGCGGTGGCCGCGGCATTGATCAAAATATGCTGGCAACGCTGCGTGATGCGGTACTCGGAAATTTTCGTCCGGACCTGACGCTCTATCTGGATGTCACTCCAGAAGTCGGATTGAAGCGTGCGCGTGCGCGCGGCGAACTGGACCGTATTGAACAGGAATCTTTCGATTTCTTTAATCGCACCCGAGCGCGCTATCTTGAGCTGGCTGCCAAAGACGCCAGCATTCGTACTATCGACGCTACGCAGCCGCTGGAGGCTGTGATGGCTGATATCCGCAATACCGTCACCCAGTGGGTGAAGGAGCAGGGCGCATGAAATGGTACCCATGGTTACGACCTGATTTTGAAAAACTGGTAGCAAGCTACCAGGCCGGTCGTGGTCACCATGCGTTACTGATTCAGGCGTTACCCGGCATGGGCGACGATGCGCTGATTTACGCGCTCAGTCGCTATTTAATGTGTCAGCAGCCGGAAGGACATAAAAGCTGCGGACACTGCCGCGGCTGTCAGCTGATGCAGGCGGGAACGCATCCGGACTACTATTCGCTGCTGCCGGAAAAAGGCAAAAGCACGCTCGGGGTTGATGCGGTACGCGAAGTCAGTGAGAAACTGTACGAGCATTCACGCCTGGGCGGGGCGAAAGTGGTGTGGATCCCGGATGCCGCCCAGTTAACCGACGCCGCCGCTAATGCGTTGCTGAAAACGCTGGAAGAGCCTCCGGCGCAGACCTGGTTCTTCCTCGCCAGTCGAGAGCCTGCACGTTTATTGGCCACGCTACGTAGCCGCTGTCGGTTACATCACCTTGCACCACCGGCAGAGTCGTACGCTATCTCCTGGCTTAGCCGTGAAGTGACGGTGTCACCGGAAGCATTGTTGAGCGCATTACGTCTGAGCGCGGGATCGCCGGGTGCGGCATTAACGTTACTGCAGGACGCAAGCTGGACGCACCGCACAGATTTCCTCGCTGCGCTGGCGAACACCCTGCATTCAGGCGACTGGTATATCCTGTTAACGGCGCTCAACCACGATCAGGCTGCCGCTCGTTTACACTGGCTGGCAACGCTGCTGACGGATGCTTTAAAGCGTCCCTATGGGATTTCCCATTTAACCAATCCTGATGCTCAGGATCTCATCTCTTCTATCGCAGAGCGGTTATCCGTCGCCCAGATACAGGCGATACTCGGTGATGTTTGTCATTGCCGTCAGCAGTTGCTGAACGTGACGGGTATAAACCGTGAACTGGTGTTAACCGATCTTATCCTTCGTATTGAGCATTACCTGCAACCGGGCACCGTACTGCCTGTTCCTCATCTTTGAGAGAGACATTATGTTTTTAGTCGACTCACACTGCCATCTTGATGGCCTGGATTATCAATCTCTGCATAAGGACGTGGATGACGTGTTGGCGAAAGCGGCCGCACGCGATGTGAAATTTTGTCTTGCCGTCGCGACAACCCTGCCGGGATACCGCAGTATGCGTGAACTGGTTGGCCAACGTGACAACGTGGTTTTCTCCTGCGGTGTGCATCCGTTAAACCAGGATGAAACCTATGATGTTGAAGATCTGCGTCGTTTTGCCGCCGAAGACGGTGTGGTAGCGATGGGGGAAACCGGGCTGGACTATTTTTACACGCCGGAAACAAAGGTTCGCCAGCAGGAATCGTTCATCCACCATATTCAGATTGGCCGCGAGTTACAGAAGCCGGTTATCGTGCATACCCGTGATGCCCGAGCCGATACGTTATCGATTCTGCGCGAAGAAAAGGTGACGGATTGTGGTGGCGTACTACACTGTTTTACAGAGGACAGAGAAACGGCGGGCAAATTGCTGGATCTCGGCTTTTATATCTCGTTTTCCGGCATCGTCACGTTCCGTAATGCTGACCAACTGCGTGATGCTGCCCGTTATGTTCCTCTGGATCGTTTGTTAGTTGAGACGGATTCCCCGTACCTTGCGCCGGTACCGCATCGCGGAAAAGAGAACCAACCCGCCATGACGCGTGATGTCGCAGAGTACATGGCCGTAGTGAAAGGTGTTGCCGTGGAAGAACTGGCGCAGGCAACCACTGATAACTTTGCCCGCCTGTTTCACATCGATGCTTCTCGCCTGCAATCAGTCCGCTAACTGACTTTTTTTAAAGCTCGTAATTAATAACTAAAGCGAGTAAAGTTCACCGCCACAAAATGGGCGGTGAATAACCAGTTAGACACATTCAGAAACTCATTTTATCGGAATGTGCGAATTTTGCGGCCATTCACAACTGAATTGTGATAGCCGTCAAACAAAAACAGACTGAATTATTTTACTCTGTGTAATAAATAAAGAGCACTTAGATGCTCTGTCCACGGCGAGGCTCTCCCCCCTTGCCAATGCGTGAGAACGTAGAAAAGCACAAATACTCAGGAGCACTCTCAATTATGTTTAAGAATGCATTTGCTAACCTGCAAAAGGTCGGTAAATCGCTGATGCTGCCGGTATCCGTACTCCCGATTGCAGGTATCCTGCTGGGTGTCGGTTCCGCTAACTTCAGCTGGCTGCCAGCCGTTGTATCGCACGTAATGGCAGAAGCAGGCGGTTCTGTTTTTGCGAACATGCCGCTGATCTTTGCCATCGGTGTTGCGTTAGGCTTCACCAACAATGACGGCGTATCTGCACTGGCGTCCGTTGTTGCCTACGGCATCATGGTTAAAACCATGGCTGTTGTTGCGCCGCTGGTTCTGCATTTACCTGCTGAAGAGATCGCCGCTAAACACCTTGCTGATACGGGTGTTCTCGGGGGGATTATCTCCGGTGCGATCGCAGCGTATATGTTCAACCGTTTCTACCGTATCAAATTGCCTGAGTATCTCGGCTTCTTTGCGGGTAAGCGCTTCGTTCCTATTATTTCTGGTCTGGCTGCTATCTTCACAGGCGTGGTTCTGTCCTTCATTTGGCCGCCGATCGGTACTGCTATTCAGACGTTCTCCCAGTGGGCTGCATACCAGAACCCGGTAGTGGCGTTCGGTATCTATGGCTTCATTGAACGCTGCCTGGTGCCGTTTGGTCTGCACCATATCTGGAACGTTCCTTTCCAGATGCAGATCGGTGAGTACACCAACGCTGCGGGCCAGGTGTTCCACGGCGATATCCCTCGCTATATGGCGGGTGACCCGACTGCGGGCAAACTGTCCGGTGGCTTCCTGTTCAAAATGTACGGTTTGCCGGCTGCCGCTATCGCTATCTGGCATTCTGCTAAACCGGAAAACCGCGCGAAAGTGGGCGGTATCATGATCTCCGCGGCGCTGACCTCGTTCCTGACCGGTATTACCGAGCCGATCGAGTTCTCCTTCATGTTCGTGGCGCCGATCCTGTACATCATCCACGCGATTCTGGCTGGTCTGGCATTCCCGATCTGTATCCTGCTGGGTATGCGTGACGGAACATCGTTCTCTCACGGTCTGATCGACTTTATCGTTCTGTCCGGTAACAGCAGCAAACTGTGGCTGTTCCCGATTGTCGGTATCGGTTATGCGATTGTTTACTACACCATCTTCCGTGTGTTGATCAAAGCGCTGGACCTGAAAACGCCTGGTCGTGAAGATGCTACCGAAGACAGCAAAGCGGGTGCGTCCGGCGAAATGGCTCCGGCTCTGGTTGCTGCATTCGGTGGTAAAGAAAACATCACTAACCTCGATGCGTGCATCACTCGTCTGCGTGTTAGCGTGGCTGACGTTGCCAAAGTGGATCAGGCTGGCCTGAAGAAACTGGGTGCGGCGGGCGTCGTGGTTGCTGGTTCCGGTGTTCAGGCGATCTTCGGTACTAAGTCCGATAACCTGAAAACTGAAATGGATGAGTACATCCGTAACAGCTAAGCAGTAAGAAGTTGGGGAGAACTAAGGCAGCCTGCGGGCTGCCTTTTTTAATGCCTTAATTGGCCTGAACGCGAATGGGCGCAGTGGCGGCGAACAGCCACGGACGGGCTTCTGCGTTTACGCGTGGGGACAACGTCTCTCTGACCTGCTGGTGGTAATCATCAATCCACTGTTTCTCAGCATCGCTCAGCAGATGAAGTTCCACCAGGTTCAAATCAATCGGCACCAGCGTCAGCGTCGAGAAGCGGCAGAAGCCCGGACGGCTGTTGATAATCTCCACCTGATTCTCAATGCGGATCCCATATTGCCCGGCCAGATAATAACCCGGTTCGATGGTGATGATATTGCCCGCCACCAGAGGCCAGGGGTTAACTTTTTTGGCAATGCGATGAGGTTGTTCATGGATAAGCAACTGATGGCCTACGCCGTGCCCGGTTCCATGATCAAAATCCAGTCCCAAATCCCACAACGCCCGCCGACTAAAGGCATCCAGTTGATGGCCCTGAGTACCGCTGGGGAACTGCAGTGAAATAAGCGACAAGAAGCCTTTCAACACGGCGGTGTAGTGCAAGCGTCGCTGCGGATCCTGTGGGCCAAATGCGAGGGTACGCGTCGTATCCGTCGTACCATTATGATACTGACCACCGGAATCATTCAGATACATGGCCTGCGAGGTAATTGGCGTATTGGTTTTTTCGCTGGAGTGATAATGACACATCGCAGCATTGCTGGCAGAGGCTGAAATCGTGCTGAAGCTCTGCTCGATAAATCCCGGCTGCTGTTGGCGAAACTCCAGCTGTTTAGCCTGTGCTTCCAGTTCGGTGATCGGATTGCCTGCCGCTTCGCGTAAAGGGACCTCATGCGCCAGCCATGCGAGGAAGTTAACCCAGGCTGCGCCATCCTGTTCATGGCATTCCCGATAGCCTGCCAGTTCAACGTCATTTTTGTGCGCTTTCATTAACGTGATGGGATCGGGGGCCCACAGGACGTTGCCGCCATGTTCTTCTATGGCAAAACGCAATGCCACCGGAGCGTAGTCTTTATCGACCAGAAAGCGCTTCCCATTTGCCAACTGCTGGCAGCGAGCCAGGAAGTTCTCTTGCGGGGCCAGCGTAAGCGTATCCAACAGCGATGCGGGGAGCTGCTGCGTTTTATTGCTATCCACAAACCATTCCAGTTCGCCGCTGCGATGGAGCAGGGCAAATGAGAACGGCACCGGAACCATCGCGAGATCCGAACCGCGAACATTAAGCAGCCAGGCAATGTTATCCGGCAGCGTAATCGCCAGCACATCGGCCTGATGTTGATTGAGCTTCTCCACTACGCGGGTACGTTTCTGTGCGCTACTCTCACCGCTAATGTCGAGGGGCATTTCGCGAATGATGCCGCAGGGCGCTGCCGGACGATCGAGCCATATCTGGTCGAAAGGGTCTTGCTCCAGAGGTACCAGTTCGCAATGCGTCGCCGACAGCGCTTCAAACTGGCTGTTGACCATCAACAGCGGCTCAAAGCCAATACGCGCGCCCGCTGCAACGTGACACTGCAAATAGTCGGCCAGCGGTTCGTCGTGTAAATGATGAATTTCAAAATCATCCAGCGAGACTTCATTGCGCACCTGGACCTGATAGCGCCCATCGACAAACATTAATGCGCGATCGCGCAGGACCAACGCGAGTCCCGCAGAGCCGCTAAACCCAGTCAGCCAGGCCAACTTATTATCATGCGGCGTACAATCTTCACTTTGGTGAGCGTCGGCGCGCGGTACAATCATACTGTCCAGCCCCTGCGCTATCAGCAGGTTACGCAGGGCGGAAAGAGGAGTTGAGTTGTGCATAGTTACCTTCAGGCCTTAACGGAACGGCGGTTCGTTGAATGTGCGTAATTTACGGGAGTGCAGTCGGTCGCCTTCGGCACGAAGACGATCGATAGCCCGGATACCTATTTGCAGATGCTCGGAAATGGCGCCTTCATAAAAACGGTTGGCCTGACCAGGCAGTTTGATCTCGCCGTGCAAGGGTTTGTCGGAAACGCAAAGTAATGTGCCGTAGGGGACGCGGAAGCGGTAGCCCTGGGCGGCGATAGTGGCGCTTTCCATATCGATAGCTACCGCACGGCTGAGGTTAAAGCGCAGCGCAGAGGCGGAGTAACGTAATTCCCAGTTACGATCGTCGGTAGTGACAACGGTACCGGTACGCAGGCGCTGTTTGACCTCTTCGCCGGGCATGCCGCTGACCTCTTTGGTCGCGTCATACAGCGCGCGTTGCACTTCAGCGATGCTTGGAATCGGGATATCCGGTGGGAGTACGGCATCCAGCACGTGGTCATCACGCAAATAAGCGTGGGCCAGAACATAATCGCCAATTGCCTGACTTTCACGCAGGCCGCCACAGTGCCCAATCATCAGCCAGACATCAGGGCGCAATACGGCGAGATGATCGCAAATAGTTTTGGCGTTAGACGGGCCGACGCCGATATTTACCAGCGTGATCCCCTGACCATCAGCGGTAATTAAATGCCAGGCGGGCATCTGGTGCTTCTTCCAGGCGAGGTCGGAGATGGCTTCTTCTGGCGCTTCGGTTTCGGCGGTGATCCAGATCCCGCCCGCGCATGACAGCGCGATGTACGGGCTGTCCGGGTCGAGGATCTGGCTGCAGCCCCAGCGTACGAACTCATCGACATAGCGGGTGTAGTTGGTGAACAGCACAAAGGGCTGGAAATGTTCAACCGGCGTGCCCGTGTAATGACGTAGTCGCGCCAGCGAAAAATCCACGCGTCGGGCATCGAAGTGAGACAGCGGAGAAAATTCCGCCGGATGAAAAATCCCGTCTGCTGTTTCGTCACCAATTTGGGACAATTCAGTGGTGGGGAAGTGGCGCGTTAATCCGGCGCTCATCGAGCGATCCAGCGTCAGTTCTGAACCGTCAATCACATAGGGATAGGGGATTTCATGCTGCGATGGCTCAACAGAGATATGCGCATCATAATCCTGATACAGCAGCGTAAGCTGTTCTTCAAGATAAGGACGAAAGAGCGACGGACGGGTAATGGTGGTGGTATAGCAACCCGCATGGGTAAAACGTCCATAGGCGCGGGTTTTCGGAGGATTGGTGGCGCTGCCATCCCAGGTGACACGAAGTGATGGGTAAACAAAAAGACCGTTATGGCGGGCGATTACGTCAGGGAGCGTCCCTGTTTCAATATACTTACCAATGGCGCTACGCAGTGATTTAACCGACTGTTCGTACAGCGCGTCCAGTTTATCCAGTGCCTGAGCCGGGGTCAGGCTGGCGCCCTTATTGTTCATGTCTGTCTCCTTGTTCCACAGATATACCGCTCTTCCGATAGTATGTCACAGGAATGTGAAACAAAAGTCAGACGATAAGGAAGATTGTGCGAAGACCGGACGACCCTCGCACCGGGGCTTTAACCGTGCTGCTTATCTCGCATTAACAGCGCGGTAGTGGCGGAGATAAGACAACCCGCCATCAGATAAATAGCTACGCTGTGCCAGTCTCCACCTGAGAATGTCACCAGTGCCGCCGCAATAAAGGGGGTAAAACCGCCGCCAACCACGCTGGCCACCTGATAACCAACGCCTGCGCCGCTGTAGCGATAACTTGCGCCAAACAGACCGGTAAACATAGGCTGCTGTACGCACACCACCATATCGTGCGCGATGTTGGCTAACATAATCGCGAAGAACACGATCCAGAAAATAGACTGTGCTTCCAGTGCCATAAAGAACGGGAAGGCGCTCAGCGTACCGACCAGTGCCCCGGTAATGTAGACGCGACGACGACCAAAGCGGTCGGCAAGCCACGCAAAGCAGGGGATGGTCAGACAGCTCAGCCCGCCGACCAGCAATCCGATATTCAGAAACAGCTCGCGCGGCAGGCCCAGGTTTTGCGTCGAGTAGTTAAGAGCAAATGCGGTGACGATATACATCGTCAGCAGTTCACACAGGCGCAGGGCGATAATTTTTAAGAACGCGCCCGGATGGCGGATTAAAGCCTCGATGACAGGAAGCCGCTTTTTCTCCGGTTGCGGCGCCTGTTGCTGCTGTTCGAACTCGGCCGATTCATCCATTCTGTTACGCATCCACAACGCGCCTAATACCAGCACAATGCTGAACAAGAACGGAATACGCCAGCCCCAACTGAGGAACTGCTCATCGGTGGTTTGAGAGCTAATCAGCGAGACGAGGCCGGTAGAAAGCAGCAGACCGACGCCGTACCCGACCTGTACACCGCTGCTATAAAAGGCTTTTTTATTTTTCGGCGCGCTTTCGACGGAAAGCAACGCTGCGCCGCCCCATTCACCACCTACGGCGAATCCCTGAATAGCGCGCAGCGTTACCAGTAGAACAGGGGCCCACCAGCCAATAGTGTCAAAGGAAGGAATAATGCCAATCAGCGCCGTGGCAATCCCCATCATCCAGACGGTGAGCATCAGCATACGTTTACGCCCAAGACGATCGCCGAAGTGGCCGAAGATGACCCCGCCTAGCGGGCGGAACAGAAATCCGACGCCAAAGGTAGCGAAGGCGGCAAGTGTGCCCATCGCCGGACTGACCTGTGGAAAGAACTCGCGGTTAAAGACTAACGCAGCGGTGATGCCATAGAGCAGAAAATCATACCAGTCGACTACGGCGCCCGCGAAGCTACCAAGCGCAGCGCGTCGGGCACGGTTGAGCGAAGAGGCGTCCTGTTGGGGACCCGTGGAGGTGAGGGTGGAATCCATAGTTATCCTGTCTGTACTGTCTTTTAATTATTAGTATTTGAGTTGTGTTACTCACATTGCAGCCGATAGATTACCGGACGTTATGAGATTACCGCGACAGGCATGAAGAGGAAACGATTATATCCCTCGCAGAGGGCAACATGAATAATTAGACGAATGAGAAAATTGAAAAGCAAAAAGCCTGCTTGAAAGCAGGCTTTTCTGAATTTGGCTCCTCTGACTGGGATCGCCTTAGCCAGCAAGTGGCTAATAAATAAGCTAAAGCGAAATCCACTCTCTGTCAAGACCACCAGATTGACCACCAATTTTGATCCCCCAAATGACCATGGGCTTTGCCTTCACTGAGAACAACAGAATGATCCCGTCTGTCATATGGATACAGGTCAGCATATTACGCAATGGGGTAGGTGAGCGTCACCAACGTCTGTTCCTGGCACAGGGCTGCTGTTGCAGCCCTGACAACCTTAGACTTCAATCGATTCAGAGATCTCTAACGCATAATCGACTTCAATTCCCAGATAACCATAACATCGGCGTCTCAAAAGCTGGCGCACCCCTGTTTACAGGCGTATTGATGTCGCACACACTACCGATTATTTTTTCAGGGAAAACGGTGCATTGAGTTACAGGCCCTGTCTCATATTCCTGAATTGAAAATTCGGTAAATCAGTCACCGTTACCATACTGTCAGGCAGATAATTTTCAGGTGTATTATGAAACTGGGATTCATTTTTTCTGACCATTTCATCTGAAAAATAGGCTGGTCATGCAGATACCGTCGGGATCAATTTTACGTCCTTCATCCGTATCGACTGTGATAACGTTGAGACGATAATGATGGGTTAGAACAGAAGTGGCCGTGCCGTAAGAGACAAAAGTACCGATGGCCTGAACGATCGGTTATTACCCCGATTTGCAATCACGGTCATAGTGTTTGTGAAATCCAGTGTGACGGGCCTCTGATCCACGATAAAATTTACAGGAACGCAGCAAACAACCTAGCTACCCGGCATTTGCGCTGCGTTTAAGCGTAATACCCCTTCATGCGTGGCTGGACGCAAAGAGGGGACCCCAGCAGGAATGTGTATAAACCTTCAAATCTGCGTCTGCCAGTGATGTCAGGCGTTCAGTAGACGGATGGGATGCAAAACAGGATTCAGGGTCGAAATGATAACCAACAAACGCATCAGGAGGATAACCAATGTTTGATCCAAAAAAATTCACCACCCCGACCGCCAGGCCGCTTCCCGTCGTCCTGCTTCTGGATATCAGTGGCAGTATGTCCGGAGAGAAAATCGAGAACCTAAATAAGGCCGTCAGGGATATGCTGGATGCCTTTGCGCAGGAAGAGAAAATGGAGACCGAGATCCTTGTTTCCGTCATCACTTTTGGCGATCAGGTTGAGCTGCATGTTCCCTACATCCGGGCTTCTCAGGTGCAGTGGCAGGGTCTGCAGGCAAGCGGAATGACCCCGATGGGAACCGCTCTCGAAATGGCCAAGGACATGATTGAAGACAAGGAGACCACGCCGTCTCGTGCTTACCGGCCGACGATTGTTCTCGTTTCAGATGGGCAGCCTAATGACCGTTGGGAAAGGCCAATGGAGGACTTTATCCTCGAAGGACGCTCTTCCAAATGTGACCGCATGGCAATGGCTATCGGACGTGATGCGGATGAGGCGGTTCTGAAACGTTTTATCGAGGGCACGCCCCATGACCTTTTTTATGCGGAAAACGCCGGGCAGATGCATGAATTTTTCCAGCGAGTGACAATGTCTGTGACCCTGCGTACCCAGTCTCGGAACCCGAACGTGTTACCGGCGTCCATTGAGTTAGATGCGCGCACGAAGTCAAATATTGCTGCGTCAGTCTCTATTGCGAATGATGATCAAGGTTATTGGTAGGGAAGCATAATGGAAAGGAATCAGGAAAATGTGGATTTACCAACACTGATAGCGAATGGCGCACATCATAGTGAAGCTCAGGCAGATGCTTTAGCTGGACAGATAGAGGTTACGCCAGCAGGGGCAAACAAAACTCGCAGAGTTATTGGTTCATTTATTCGTTCTTACAGAGATAAATCGCCTGACCTCTCCAGTAAGGCCTGGCTTAACCTTGAATTCGCTAAATATCCGGATATTTGGCGCACTGAAGAAGAACGCCAACAAGCGGCTAGCGAGATTGTTGAGGAGGTGGCGGTTTTCAGCTTATCTCAGCAAGAATTAGCGGCACATCACAGCAAAGGATTAAGTACCAGCAACTGGCTGGCGGGGAAAGTTGAGCAGGGCGCAACGGCAGGTGGCGTCACCAACTTCGGCGCTTACGCCACGATAATTGATAGCGCCATCGAGACGGCAAACAAAGCAAACATTGATTTGCTTTACCGGAACGATGGCCAGTTGAACCAGCAGCTTAATCTGGATGGTTTTATTGCTGAACAGCACCATGCTGATACCTTCAACCTTGATGCGGTAGCCAAAGGCAGTGAATACCGTGCTGAAGTGTTAAAACCCAAACCTGGCGGGACATATGGCAAAAATTCGGTAGATGTTGTGATTCGGGATGGCGAGGGGAAAATTGTACGTCGCTATCAGGCTAAATATGGGGCCGATGCGGATGCAACAGACACATTGCTTAAAAAAGGTGATTACCGGGGGCAGCGTAAGTTGGTGCCTGAAGGGCAGTCTGATGACATTCCTGGAAGTACTGAAACAATAGAGATTGATGGCGTTGAATCGAAGCCACTTTCTAAACAGGAAGCCAAAGAGAGGCAACGCAGAGCCCAGGAACAAGCCGAAGCCAAACAATATGACTGGAACGAGACCAGCAGGATCGATATTGCAAAAAATATCGGGAAAAACGCGGGTACTGCGGCTCTTTTGTCTGTGGGATTTCAGGGGGCTCGTATTCTCGGGCGGCGGATCTGGAAGGGAATAACAGGGCAAGAAAATAATAGTGCTGAAGAAGACCTTCAAGAGTTTGTTCAGAGCGCTCTGAAATCGGCGGCGACCTCGGGGCTAAGCGTCGCTGTCACGGGTGCCATGACCGTAGCGGTGAAAAGTGGCTGGTTGGGCACTGTGTTAAAAAATACACCTGCTGGCAGAATTGCCAATGCTGTGTGCATCGGTATTGAAAACGCGAAGGTTCTCTACAAATACGCAACCGGAGAAATCACAGCGGAAGAAGCGCTTGATCAAGCCGGCAGCGTCACATGCAGCCTTGTGGGGGGACTTGTCGGTGGGGCCAAGGGAGCGGGCATAGGTGCTGCACTGGGAACCGTTCTGGGTCCCGTGGGGACTGCTATTGGTGGCGTTGTTGGTGGCGTAGTCGGTGGCATTGCTGGAAGTACCGTTGGTGAAGCGATATATGAAGGTGGAAAGAGAATTGTATCTGCAGTCGTTGATTCCGTTAAATCGATGGGGTCGGCAATAGGCAGTGGTATTTCATCGTTCTGTAGCGGCGTGGCCTCTCTGTTTGGATTTTAAGTATGGATATCAAAGGCATTATTGAGGCTATTCGTTCCGGTGTATCAGGAATTCAGATTCTGGGCCAGGACGTCAATCGAATCGATGAAGAAATCGAGACCGTTGCGACCGTACTGGACTTCAAGGTAAAGGAGTGGAATCTGGGGTATGGTTGGGTTGATTTTAAGACTAAAAGGGCTCTGAAACCGGATCAAAATGCATTACTGTATCAGGATCTAAAAGCCATTGCGGATGACGATCCGACGGGGCGGATTTATGTCATACAGAACGCCTGTTCCGTATTAAAAGATGACATCAGAGCGATTGCCAGACTGCAGCAGGAATTGTTAAGGATCAAGCGTCACTTTAAGGGGCAGGCAGCGATCTTTTTCGTGTCTAAAGAGAGTATAGAATTTCCAGAGCTTGTGGATCTTTTGATCCCTTTCTCTTGCTCTCCTCTTTCGTTAGAGCAAGTGGATGGCATTTTTGACTCTCTCTTACAGGAGTACTCTGTCACTGTTACTACCGCAGTGCGTAATTCCCTTAAATCCATATTTTCAGGTATGGAGCGAGACAGGGTGTTTCAAATATTCGAAACGCTAAAAAATAAATATAAGGCCACATTTCCTCAGGAGTCTGTGGGCGATGCTCTGGCCCTGAAAAAAAGAGAGTTATCTCGCTCCGGTTTGCTGGAGTTGGTCGATAGTCAAATAGATATTAGCCAAATCGGTGGGCTGGAACGGCTCAAAAGCTGGTTACGTAACAAGAAACACATCATTGATGATTTAACGAAAGCGCAGGGTTTGGGCATCTCGGCCCCCAAAGGCGTGCTGTTAGCCGGTATGCCGGGATGTGGAAAATCAATGAGTGCAAAAGCGGTTTCCTCATTATTCAATGTTCCTCTTTTTCGCTTAGACATTGGCTCGCTGATGGGAAAATTTGTGGGTGAGAGTGAAGCAAATATGAAGGCCGCCCTAAAGGTTGCAGAACAAGCGAGCCCTTGTGTGTTGTGGATTGATGAACTTGAAAAAGCTTTTTCAGGCATTAACGGGACCGGGGGAAGCACAGAAATCACAACTCGTCTGTTTGGTTATTTTCTAACCTGGATGCAGGAGAAGCCGGGAGCGGTGTTTGTTGTGGCAACTGCCAATGACATAACCCCTATCCCTCCTGAGCTATTGAGGCGGGGACGGTTTGATGAAATTTTTTATGTTAATTTACCCAGTGAACGTGAGCGAAAACAGATTTTCGCCGTTAAATTAAATCAACTGACCCTTCCCCCTAAAGGGCTCGACCTTGCAGAGCTTGCAACCCTGTCTAAAGGTTTTTCCGGCGCTGATATTGAATGTGTCATCAATGATGCGTTAGAAAGTTTGTTCCGCAGTAATGAGCCTGTTCTGACCCAGCCCCTTATTAAGAAGCACATTGACCTGGTGACACCAATAAGTGTTGTTCTTAAAGAGAAAATTGCGGTCTACCAGACGTTGTTTGAGAAATTGAGTCTCAAAGCCGCCTCCCTTGCAGAGGAAGATCTTGAGAGCATTAACGCACTGAGTGACAGCGATGCAGTGTCGGAAAGAGAAAACGCCGCATCAAATGAATTTATCGCATCTGAAAAACTCATACAGTTAGTGAACGATCAAAGCCCGGTCGTTCGCCAGGCAGCCTTAAAAAACCCTCAATGTCCATTTTCAGGCTTACAGCAAGTCGTAAACAGATATTGCAAATTTGATTTTAGTAAGCCCGGATCCTGGAGTAACAACGAAATAACCAAAAATGAGTTCGAGCTGGCATTGCAGCATCCCAATATGAGTGGTGAGCTCATTCTTGAACTCCATTCAAAGCAACTGATTGATGCGCAAAAGCTTTTATCGCTGGCCCATAAGCTTTCATTTGAGGAGCGAAAAAAAATATTTGAATTGGCAACGATAAAATTACCTCGGTCTGTTACAACAGGTACGGTTCAGAATATCCTTTGCTTTACAGGCAATATTGTTAAATATAACGATATTCTTATTGAGATAGATAACGAGCGAGGTAACACCCAAAAAATCAACGCTTCTGTTGACGGGCTTGTTGTCAAGGTGTGCGTCAAAACCGGTGAAACAATTCATGCAGGTGAACAGATCGTGCAAATACTCGTACCTAAAAGTCAGGGACGTATAAATTGAAAAAATATTTAATGACATGGTACGGAATGACGGATTTCAGGGCCTCTCTCGGACTGGAACAGACAACCGGCCCTGTTCTGGGGGCTTTGCTGGCGGAAGATTACACCGATGTGGTCATCCTGGGGTTTACGCGCCCGGTGAAAATCGAAAGCCACGCGGATGATGTCCAGCCAAAAATTGCCGCGACAGAAGGTGTTGACCCGGCTGCTGCAAGACAGTGTATGGACCTGTTTTCAAATACAGAAGGTGCGCACACGCATTTCAATGAATGGCTAAATAAACAGCTTCAGGCTGCCGGTAAAAAAGTCGATGTACATTTTCAACCCGTGGAGCTGGCACATCTCAATGACACGGAAGGTATCTATGAGGCGGCAACGCAATCCCTGAACGCCGTTGCTGCCTCCGAAGGTGAAAAACTGGTTACGCTCTACCTGAGTCCGGGCACTCCCGTGATGGCATTCGTCTGGGCTTTTGCGGCCCTGAGGTACCCAACGCTAAAGAAACGTCTTATCGCATCTTCTCAGCCGGGCAAATCGCCGGAAAGAATCGTCCTGCCGAACGAGTGGCTGGAATGGCACGGAAGACAGGTCCTGCCAGTCAGTGCGGGATCTGATCGGTATGATGCCATTTTTCACCTGTTCGGCGAACAGCGGATCCCTAACCTGCTTGGTGTACTCCAGTTTTCAAGCCGGAAGCATATCTTCGTGAATTCTGCCCAGTTTCCTGCCGATGTCATGAAACCGTTTCTTGGCGAAGCAGAATACGGTGAAATTGCGGTGGACCCGTATGATCCTGACAATGTCCGGTCCACCATTCTGGAGCAGATTGCGGACATGCCTGCTGAGGCGAAGATCGGCTTTAACTTAACTGGTGGCACCAAGTTGATGTATGCCGGGGCCCTTGCCGCCTGTCGCAAGGTGAATGCAACACCATTTTATTTTGATTTTTCAAAGAAGCAGGTGATCAATCTAAATAGCTTCACTAAAAGTGAGATTGTTTCAATTGATTCGGTAGAAACATTCCTGAAGTTGAATGGTGATGGATTAACCATCTCTAAGCCCGGTCTGACTGAACACGATATTTCTCGCGAGATGATTACGGCTTCTCAGTTAATTTGGGAAAATCGTAAGTTAATGGTGTCTAAGTATCGCGAACTGAAATCTTATCTCGAAGAGAAATCATTCAAATGTTGGGGTAATGACTTCTACGCAGAGCTGACAATAGAAAAACAAGGAAAACTGACCATCGGGGGGCAGTCGTTTGTGTTTGATGATTGTCCGGATTTTATGGAATTTCTCCTGGGGAAATGGTTAGAGGTGTATGTCTTTAGTGTGTTAATGCCGTTAAAGGAATCGGCCGTACTGAAAGATATACGCCTTGGGCTTGAGGTATCCGTTGAGGACGTTGATTCGAACGATAACTTTAAGTCCTATCATGATGGGTTTAAGGAAAAAACAGGTTATCAAGAATTTGATGTTATCTGTACCGACGGATACGCTTTATTTGTTATTGAATGTAAAAGTGGGAAAGTTGAAGCACACCATATTTCGAAGCTTAGCGAAATTACCAAGCATTTTGGTGGGGTAAAAGGCAATGGGGTTATGATTTCAGCATTTCGTCCCTCACATCCTGTGGTCAAGCAAAAATCAGATGACCAGACGAATGTAAACTGGTTTTTTGGGGAGCATGCGTCAGACCGCTTGTTGAAGTTTTTTGAGAGTAATTAAAATGGATATATATTTTATTTTCGATACTTCAGGAAGCATGGATGAAATGGGGAAAATTCATCTTCAACGGAATTTAGCCCGTTATGCAATTCAAATGCCTGGCCTGGCTCAGGAAAAATGTACGGATTTCGTCATCCGTTTATATCAGTGGCATCAGGATATTTCCGAGGTCACGCTGCAAAGCGATGGGGATATTCCATCCTTAACCGCAAAAGGCTCCTCGAGCCTTGCTGAGCTCTCTGATTTTTTATTCCAACATGTTTATAAGAGCGGGGTGGCAAGAGTTCTCATTCTGTCTGATGGCAATTTCCCCAGTTCAGATACCATCAACTTTCAAAACCAGCTTTGCACCTTCCCCGACTTCATTATCCGGACTGTTGCAGTCGGCGCTGATGCTGACCTGTTGAAGTTGCGGAAACTGTCTACAAACAACACCGTTTACCTTCCGGAGAATATCGCTTCAGCGATGAACAGCACTCTCTTTGGCTCTGATGAGCCGGTGACCGCTCCGGTATCCGCAGCCCAGATACAGCACTCCGCACCCGCTGAAACAGTTGAGCCTGAGGAGGACTGGGATGCGTGATCCACTCTGGAACAGCTGGGGGGCCTCAGTAATCGGCCCCCTTCATGTTAAAGCGGGAATACCCAATCAGGATTCCTGGAGGGCGCGCCGGTATAAATGGGGAAATGTCGTCGTTGTATCGGACGGACTGGGCAGCAAGGCACATTCAGATCGCGGGTCAAAAGCCGCCTGTCTAGCTGTCTTTGAGGCAGCCAGGGACTATCAGAATACCCCTGCGGCCTCTATCGGTGATGTTCTCAGACTCATTCATGCCAACTGGCTTATGAAGATAGCGCCGTACGCTTCAACAGAGTGTTCGGCCACCTGTCTTTTCGTCATCCAGACAGAAGGAACTATCACTCTGGGTCGTCTGGGCGACGGCATGATTGCTGTCCTTGGCGAAACTGACGAACACCACCTTATCCTCAGTGATACCCGACACGATTCCTTCTCAAACTACACAAACAGTCTTCAACAGGCGTTTAGGCCCGAACAATGGGAAACCGCGACGATTGCAAGCGCGGCGTGCCATGCCGTTGTGTTATGTACGGATGGGATATCCGATGACCTGTTACCCGAAAAACAGATGATTTTTGCACAGGAGCTCTGCTCCACGTATTCAAACGTCAAGCCTGAGGAAAGAAAGCGGGATCTTCGGCGTTGGCTCAGTGAATGGCCGGTTCCAGGACACTCCGATGATAAGACGATTGCCTGTCTGTTTAAGCAAGGAGGCACCCGGTGAGTGAATGGTTCAACAGGTATGTGGATGAATATCAGAATGTGCACATTCAGGACAAGGTGCTCGGTCAGGGGGGCCAGGGTGTTGTTTTCCGTACCCGGGATCCTGATCTGGCGATCAAACTGGTGACCGATGAGAGCGGAAACCCTGTCACCGATGACGTCTCGGTGGAACGGTGTTCGAAACGCTTTAAGCGCGTCCGGCTCTTGCCTCTGCCGGAAAACCTGAATATATCCGTACCGGCAGCGCTGCTTCAGAACAAGGCCGGTTATGTGATGCAACTGTTGAGTGAAATGGTCCCGTTCAGCCATTTCTGGCTTGATGGTCAGACCGCAGAAAAAATGGGGCCTGACCAGATCCCGGCATGGCTTTCTGCCATGCCGGAGAACGAAGCTAAAAAGATTGTTCATTACTGCAAAACGGGCGGGCTAAGGCGCAGACTTCATGCGCTCTACAAGTGTGCATCATTACTGGCACGTCTCCATGGTAACGGCATGGTCTACGGTGATATCTCGCCCAACAATATCTTTATTTCAGAAGGCATGAATGATACCTCCGTCTGGCTGATTGATGCCGACAATATTCGATTTGAAATTTTGGCAGGGGGAAGCGTTGTTTACACACCAAAATACGGCGCCCCGGAGCTGGTTCAGGGCACTGATGGTGGAAGACCGTCAAGCGATTGTCATGCGTTTGCGGTGGTGGCGTTTTACCTTCTTTCGCTGATTCACCCGTTTGTTGGAAAAAAAGTGGATGGAACAGATGAAGGCGACTGGGCTGATGAAGAAAATGATGACGGGGATGTAGAAGATAAGGCTTACGCTGGATTGCTCCCCTGGGTTGATGACCAAAATGATGATGCCAACTCTTCCGACAGCGGTCTGCCCAGATCCCTTCTCCTCACCGCGAAACTGACGGCCTTGTTTGAGAGCACATTCGGTCCGGGAAGGACATCTCCTTTGCTGCGGCCGACAATCTATCACTGGCCTGAAGCTCTCGCCCAGGCCGCGGATATGACCGTCACATGCCCGGGGTGCTCGATGCATTATTACTATGATTTTATTCACCCGGAAACAGAGGCGCACCATTGCCCTTACTGTACAACGCCGAGGCCGCAGGTGCTCATTCTGGAGTCTTATCGATGGAAGGGCAGTGATACCCCCCTGGAACTTCCCTGCTGGCGCTATGTCCGCGAGATCCCGCCGGGGTCAGAGCTGACAGTACCGAGACGCGTCTTTGATGAGTTTCTCATGCTTGATTCTGATACAGCAGAGGTGCTCATCTCTTCAGGCGATGAGGGCATTCTGATTAAAAAGTCAGATCATGCTAAAGCTGATGTCTCTGTTGCTGCTGACAGCCATCCGCAACGTGGTTTTCAGACAGTTTATTCACAGATGAAAATAGACCGTGCAACCCCGGATGTTCCGTTTTGGATGTTCACAAACATGAATAGTCCCCGGTTGGTTAAATGCATGATCAGCGGAAGTGACAAATGAAACTCAAAGACATAAATGCTGAAATCACTTTTGAATTATGGATGACGCCGGCGCTGTACGAAGAGACGCCAACCACGGGGGTGGGCTCTATTGCCCCTCACCAAAATGACCAGGCATACAGATTAAGAATCGATGGCCAGCAGTGGAGCATGGTGCTTCGGGATACTCCGGCCGGAAACGATCTGAATTTTCACTTAAAAAGAGGCTGTGCGCACCTTGCCGAAGTCATGCTGGTTGCCCAGGATCGCAGTGTGCTGGTGAAAATTGTCTTTTTTAACGGTGAAATTGTTGAAATTGGTGATGTGGAGATCGGCATTGATGAGCGCATAGAGTTTACGGCGAAAAGAAATGGCATTCGCTTCAATGGCGCTGAAGAGTTGGGGGGCGTATTAAACGAAAAATGTAACATCATCGTTGGTGGCGACGATTTCTTTCTGCTAATGAGTGGACCATCCGCCTGGGCTGACTTTGAAGCGGATATGTCTGAAGAGGGAGGCTCACCTGATCCCCAGGGCGTTGTACAGGAAAAATACAGGGAATTTTCTGTCTATGGTGAGAGGGTGCGTATTCCGGTTGAAAGGCGCAATGTCGAGACGTTCAGGGATATCTATTTTGCGACCAAAGCGATCTTTAGAGACGATCATAAGAAGGAAGGATCATTACGTCTGGCAAGGGGGAAGGTCCGGTTTACTGATTACACGAAGACGGGACGCATCCGTGCTTTAGCCGCCGGCGCGATGAGTCAGCTTTCCAGGGAAACCGGGAGTTACCTGAAACAGTGGGACGAATACGGCGCAATTGAAGGTGAAATGCTGCTGGCCAGGGCAAAAGCTGTTGGCAGGGTGGATTATCATGGCACTGAACAGACAACAAAAGGAGTTAAGTTCTTTGTGTCGTCTGTTCCGGAACAACTTACCGAAGGCGATGAGATAGAGATCACCTCCGAGGAACCTTTATACCTCAGAACTCCGGATCTTACCTGGGAAGCTTACAGCAAGGCTCTGGAAGAAGAATTTGCCGCCAAACGGGATCGAAAAAAAAACGATGCTGAAATATCCGTTTCTGTTTATGCCCCGATCCTGACTATTTCAAAGACCAGTATTGAACTGGATCTGCCGTCAATTCCGTCCGGTCAGATGTTTTTGATCCTGTCCATCAATGGCGACAAGATTCAGATTGAAAGACGAATGCGGGCACGTTCAGCCATTCTGGAAGGACGCTGCGCAAATCCGCTTCTCGGCCTGCTTATTGAAGAAGGCGGTATACTCCCGGACATACAGCGTGTCACCAAACTGAAACCTTTGACGTCTTTTGTGAAAGAGAAAATTTTCAGGCATGAGCCAACGCCTAAACAGACAGAGGCCATCGATGTCGCACTGAACACCCCAGATATTGCGCTTGTTCAGGGGCCTCCGGGAACAGGGAAAACAACGGTTGTGACAGCCATTCTTGAACGGCTCAATGAGGAATATGACAAAACCCGCTCGATAAGAGGTCAGATACTTGTCTCCGGTTTTCAGCATGATGCCGTTGAGAATATTGTGGCAAGGCTGAGTGTGAATGCGCTTCCGGCAGTGAAGTTCGGCACCCGGTCTGGTGGCTCAGAATTTACGACAGATGCCGTTACTGAAAAACTGAACAAATGGTGCGCCACTGTCGCCGGAAAGATTCGAACCAAAAACCCTCAAATGGTTCAGACGGAGCATCAGGTCAGACTGACAGAGCAGTTTGTCACCTATTCACTGTGCCCCTCAAAGAACAACACCGCCAGTTTAATAAAGCGTATTCTGGATTTGCCCAGAGACGTGATTTCTGAAGATATCACCCGTGAGGCTGAAGAAATCATCAATTCCCTGCATACGGAGCCCACGTCAGACGATCCTTCCACCTTGCGGCTCGTGAGGGCTCTGCGTGTCAGTGAAGCCGCCTTTGTTGACGACGGTGCGGTAAGAGCGGTTGATTTACTGGACAAGATAGAAGGCGGACCGGCTAATCCGGATTTACGTGTTCTTGAAAAAGCGGCTCGCTGGCGCAGCGGTAAGCCGCTGAATTTCCTTCCAGAACTCAGAGAACTGAAAGCATCACTGCTCTATCAATATCTGCCCTCGCCTGATTTCAGGACAGAAAAACCAAGAGAGGATGTGTTGAGACTGGTGACAACGGTATCTCAGCATCTGGAGAAAGAACTCAGTTCAACCCGTAAACGTGATGCAATACTGGCTGAGTTTTTACATGAGCTTGAAAACAATCCTGATGGCGTACGTGAGGCCATAGAGGACTACAACTTTGTGTATGCGGCCACCACGCAACAGGCTGTCGGAAAAGACATCATCCGGTCAAAGAATAAAAACGTCCAATATGATCAGCGAACGGAAATGGTTAAGTACGATACGGTGATCATTGATGAGGCCGCGAGAACCAGTCCGCGAGATCTGCTTATCCCGATGTCCCAGGCGGTAAAAAGGATAATTCTTGTCGGGGACCACAGGCAGTTGCCTCACCTGATTGACCAGGAGGTCGCCAGAGCTCTCGAAGGTGACGATCGATCAGGTCCGCCGGCTGATGTCGATTTTGTGAAGAAAAGCATGTTTGAGTATCTGTTCAACCGCCTGAAAAAACTGGAGGAGAAGGACGGCATCAAGCGAACGGTAACACTGGATGCGCAGTACCGGACACACCCGTTGTTGGGGGAGTTTGCAAGCCGCAACTTTTATGATCGATACAATGAAGGTTATCGTTCTCCTTTAGGCGCTAAATATTTTACCCAGAAGTTAAACGGCATCGAAGATAGCGCCGCCGTCTGGATCCATGTGCCCAATGAGGCTGGAAAAGAGCAGCGTCTTGAGAGTGGCAGTCGTGAAAGAGAGGCTGAAGCTAAAATTATCGCCAAGAGACTAAGTGACTGGATTAAGTCAGATGAGTCCACTGCAGATTATATGAAGACGTTAACCCATGATGACAGGCAACCCGGCCTTAGCTTTGGTGTCATCAGTTTTTATAAAGCCCAGGTATTTGCTGTTTATAAAGCCCTGCAAAAATACGGTATCACGGAACGGGCACAGGATGGTGCATGGCAGATATGTCAGGAATACCGCTTTCTCGACAATGGTGAAGAGCGGCTCCGCATCGGCACCGTTGATGCCTTTCAGGGGATGGAATTCGATATTGTGTTTCTTTCCATGGTGAGGTCTCAGGATATGAACGCCTTACCGCCTCATATACGCAACGAGGAGGATGACAAAAAGAAACAGCAAAAACTCTTCGGGCATCTCATGTCGGAAAACCGCCTCTGTGTGAGTATGAGTCGCCAGAAGAAGGTCCTTGCCATAGTGGGAGACGGCGTGTTTGCGAACACCCAGATAGCAGAGGATGCCGTTCCGGCCCTGAAAAACTTCTATGATTTGTGCCATGAAAAGGGGGTGATCCTGTGAGTGCAAAACCCAAAGATCATCGTCCTAAAGTCATCAGTTTCCGCACCGCACTGGATGGATTGAACATCGCCGCCAGACAAAGTGTTCTGTGGCCATGTCATGCCTTCAACATCTCACTTCCGCAAAAGAAAAAGAGCGGTCTCAATGTATTTGAAGAAACTGTTCTGAAGATCACAGAGATTGAATCCGGCGACACAGAAATGATTGCGCAGCTCACGTGTCTGGAGAAGGAGCTGGTGGCTTTTATTCAGAGTCGCCTCAACCAGCTCGGTCTTTTGAATGATCGCTATGAGTTGTCTGAGCAAGGACAGGCGCTTTTGAACGAGTGGCAGAATAAATCCGACGGAGATCTGGAATACACCGTGGCCACGGTGTTTGTGGATCTGCTGTACGGAAAGCTTCTACCTTATGTCAGTACGAAACAACTGAGCTACAAAAAAATAGAGACCCTTTACTCAAAAGAGAATCTTCAGAAAAAGGGGGAGTTTGAACACTATGTGAATTTTTTCATCACCCCCACTGATGATAAATACATTCGGGCGATTCAGATACGTCCAGCAAACGACGCTTTCTGGAAAACCGTTCCTGACGCCAACGACATCATCAGAGCTATCAGGGAATTTAAGAGGAAATATAAGCGGCAGGCGCTGTTGAACCAGGGCGTCGAGCAGTACCCGCCTCCGATCCCTGTGGCTGAAGCCATATCCTTACAGGCGAATCCGGAACTGGTTTACCTGCATTGCCACGCCCTTATCCAGACAGGCAATTCTGACATTCTGGTGACGGATGGATGCGGCTTCGGATTCTCTGAGAGCTTTGCCAGTTACCTGATGTCTCAGAACTGGCAGTGGGTCATCGACCTGAAGAATAAAGGGGTTGTCGACACGCTGAACCCCGACCAACGCAATGAAGAGGCTGAAAAAGACTCTTTAGCGGCGGATGAGTTGAAGCAATATCCGCGGATAGCGCGCCCACTTCGGCGCGCACAAGCGTATCTGTCAGACGCTGAAAAAATCAGGATTGATTCATCCAATGATGAGCAGGAATTCACCCGTCTGACCGGCCTGGCGGTCGTCGCCCTGTATGAAGCCATAGAATGGGCGTTGCGGTTTGTTGTTTCGGATAACCCAGTGACGCACTGGGAGCGATTATTCTCGTCACAGTCCTACAGGGAAAATGACAAGATACTGCGCTCGTTTGCCACCCGGATTGGGTTTGATGTTTCAGAGAGTGTGAAGGGCCTGCTTCAGGTTAAACCCGGCAAAATCAGAGACGTTGACCATGGTGCTTCCGAGATGCAGCCGCTACTGGCTATGGCAATCGCCGGGGCGATCAATGATCCCAGCCATCCACTTAATCGTCTGGCCATTGAAGATGCAGGATGTCTCTCTTTTATTCACGCGCTGAAAGACGTCAGGGATCCTGTTTCCCATGGAAACGCAATGGGTGTGCAGCTCTCAAAGGAAACTCTTCAGGGCTATTGCAGGAGAACCGTTCGGCTTATTCAATTACTGATACCGGATATCACGCGGGATGCTGATACAACCAAATCACGGCAGAAAAACGATATTGATCAGGTCAGACTGAAGGCCAGGATCGAACTGGACAGGTCATTGGGGCTGGGTTTCGTCCACGCGGTTTCTCCGTCGTTGCGGGAAGAACTGGTCAAAGTGACGATCTTAAACCAGATGACGACTCTGGATAATGAACAGCAACAGCGCTACATAAATTTACTGGCGTCCATTATGCAACTGTCGTTATTTGAAGCCGCTAAGGACCGGATAACCCCCTTCAAAAACCGAACAAACCTGAGGGATGAGGCGATTGAAAAAATCGTTCAATCCGGTTTTTATCCCGCACCTGATGCCATACCAGTGCAAATCAGTACGGTAAACTGCAGTCGACTCTCTCGTGCTGTGCAAGGTTCAAGCACAACTCTTGGTGCTCAACTTCTTGCGCTTTGTTTATTGGCATCAGAAAGCGAAAGGGTCGCACTCAAAAGGTCTTTTCCGGATTGTTTCGAGCTTATCGCCAGTTTAATCAAACTGCGTGGGCACGGTAATCAACAGAATTTTGACTATTCAAGGGAATACCTGGCGTCATTAAAAATGAACGTATTCAAACTCATCAAAATAATTATGGAAGAATTTTAGTGGACTCTAAAAAAAATAATAGCGTTCAGTTTACTGCGGATAATGAGATGGCAGATCTGACGGGTAACACAATCAACGTAACGGAGAGTGAGTTCCTGAATAAACTGCAGGAACTGATGGAACGGGAAGACTCTCTGACGCAAAAAGAAACGGTTTTAGCCCAAAAGGAACAGGCGCTACAGGCGGCTAAAGACGCGATGGCCCAAAAAGAAGCAGAGCTGAATGACAAATATGTTCATCTTCAGGAGATGGAGCTTCAAGCAAAAAACGGCTCTCTGCAATTCTTTGAGGAAAAGTTCGCAGCATTCAAAAAACAACTGGCGCAGCGGGAAGCTCAGTGTGTAAGTGAGCGGGAAACTCTCGAAGCTGAAAAGGAAAAATTGCGGCAAAGAGAGGTCGCTGTTCAAAAGGCGGAAATCCAACGGGACAGGGGGTATGCCGATGAAAGGGCCAGGCTTGATGATGAACTCTTCAGTCTCAGAAAAGTACAGGAAAAGGATCTGGAGTCAAAACGCGCCAGCGCCCTGACGGCCCTTGAAGAAGAGCTTACAGTGGAGAGAGTCTCCAGAATAGCAAACTTGGGGAAAGAGATAGCTGACCGGCTAAGCGCGCATGAAGCGGCTATTCAACAGGATAAGGATGAACTCGAACAAAAAAGAAAGGCATTCCTTAAGAACCAGGCGGAGCTTGATGAACTCAGGGATGAACTTGAGTACCAGAAACAGCGCCTTCGCTCAAATAAAGACCGACTTGAGGAAAGAGAATCCGATCTGAACCTTGAGGTGGATGCCAGGGTTGCTCAGCGGAAACACTCTTTCGAGAGTGAGAAGTCTGTGCTTAACGATGAAATTGCCCGTTTGAGGGAATCCCTCAAAACAAGCAGCGCCCTCATTTCAAACTTCGAAGTACTGAAGCATAAGCTCGGTGATGAAGATCCTGCCGCCGTTTTACTTAAGCTGAAAACTTATGAAGAGGAAATCAACACCCTGCGTGAGGATCTTGCCACGCGCCCAACACAGGAGATGCGGGACGCCTTTGATCGTTTGACGTCTGAACAGAACGAACTGAAGCTGGCCTGTGAGCGATTCTCTGAAGAAAATGAGGGGCTCAGAAGTGCAGCACGCGCACAGTCAGATCTGGAAATGCAGGTAGCGGAACTGACCGATAAAAACAAATCGCTGCTGAGGCGGTTTGAATCAGTGGATGCCGACAACAACCGATTGATGGAGGAGCTTAAACGCTTGCGATCCTCTTACGAACGGGAACAGGACCGTGAGGCAAGGATTCGGGACATTGAAACGCCATACGTTCAAAAAGAACTGCCTCGTGCGGCTGAAAACGTTGAAGAGCTTCAATGGCTGGACGGCATCCGTCAATCCTGCATCGATTATGGGCTGAGATTCCCGCGGCGAATTTTACACGCATTCCACACAGCACTAAAAACGTCAGAGTGGTCTCCTGTGACTGTTCTGGCAGGCGTGAGTGGAACCGGAAAGTCTGAACTGCCAAGGCTGTATTCACATTTTGGCGGCATAAACTTTTTGAGTCTGGCCGTGCAACCCAACTGGGACAGTCAGGAATCCATGCTGGGTTTCTTCAACTCTATCGATAACAAGTTCGATGCCCAACCGGTTCTGCGTTTACTGGCACAAAGTCAGAAGGCGCAGGCTGAAGGCTATCCTCTTGGTCTTAAAGATGCCATGAATCTGATATTGATGGATGAAATGAATCTTGCCCATGTCGAACTCTATTTTGCGGAATTCCTGAGCAAGCTTGAGCTGCGCAGAGGAATGAAAAAAGAACTCCCCTTCCTTGATGTTAAGCTCGGGGCCGGAATTCAGCCCTATCAATTGCCAATCGGTCGTAATGTGCTCTGGGCTGGCACAATGAATCAGGATGAGACAACGAAATCCCTCTCAGACAAGGTCCTCGACCGGGGAATTGTCATCAACTTTCCCCGACCGACTACGCTGGAAAGACGCCGTCAGTTGATTCCGTTGGGCGATCAGGCGCCATTATTGTCCCGCAAACTGTGGGAGAGTTGGTGGTGCAGAGAAAGTAAATTCAGCGATGATCAGATTTTGCCCTTTAAGGGTTTTATTGAAGACATGAACGATGCTCTTTCTAAAGTCGGAAGAGCGCTTGGGCACAGGGTGTGGCAATCGATCGAATACTACATGGCAAATTATCCTGATGTGCTCGACGCCCAGAGAAAAAATGATGATGCAGGCTTGGTCAAAGCCATGAAAGTCGCTTTTGAAGATCAGCTTGTTCAAAAGGTTATGCCTAAGCTGCGCGGCATCGAAACCCGAGGTAAATCCAGAACGGACTGTATTGACCGAATTCGAACTCAACTGGTGAATGACAACTATACGATAATCGAAGATTTCGATCTGGCGTGCGAATTTGGTTACGGTCAGTTCATCTGGAGCAGTGCTAATTACTTAAAAGACGATGAGTCATTGAATGGTCAAACTGGTAACAACGCCAGTGCCAGTGCCAGTATGCTGTCATCTGATCACGCCGGACTTCATCATTGCTCTGCTGCAGGCGCAAGCGCTATTCCTGCTGAGATCAGCCAGTATGCAAGTAATAGTACAAAGGAACTCTGGCAACTGACAACAAACGAAATAATGACAGTCCTGAAATGTGATGCAAAAGAAGCAAAGGCTATCAAGTATTTGTGTAATGTGACCAGGGAATCATAAGTCATGGAGGGTTCATTCAAAATTGACTCTGTTGAATCTGTTTACAGGGGTCTAAATAATACCGATGAGTTAAAGGCTCATGCTCAGTTAATTCTTGTGGTTCGCAACTGGCTGACGGAAGTGTCGAACTTCGACCCAGTTTCCGGACTTGTCCTGCATACCGGTATCGACGATTTCTTGGATGTTGTGGCGAAATCGGTGCGGGATACGTCATCAGAGGAGGAGACAAAAGACCGTATCTATCGCGTGGTGTCACATGTGAAGGACGCTGTCCTGGCAATAATGGAGCATACCCGGGATAAGGTGATACGCGAACATGCCATGCTGCCGATATATGCGGCGAGAGAGGTTGACAGCAACAGTGTTCAATGGCTAAGCCGTCAGCCGGGCAGGACACTCCGAGAAAAGCTTTCCGGTAAGCCTTATATGAAGGCCGTCAGACGGAGGCGCAGTGTTGATACGTCGGAAAACAGACTGTTGAGAGCTTTTCTCTTCAGGCTGGAACACATTCTGACAGAAAGACAGGGTGCATTATCTGCCGCAAAAGAAGAGACCTGTGAGGACATGCTTGTTTCCCTTCAGCGATGGCTAAGAACTGACGATGCCGCTGAAATCGGTACGTGGGGAAATCTTCCGCCCAACAATACGCTTCTGCAGGACAAGCGCTATCGAAAAATATGGGATGGCTGGCTCTGGCTCCAGGCCAGCGACGTTCAGATAACCGAGGACAGCAAACGGCTTAATAAAGACCTACTCACCGTTATCTACTGGAATACACTTTCCCAGCTTTACGCGAGTGGTGGCTTTCGGACAGTTCAGCAACCGGTCGGCTTTGATTACGACAACTTTTCTATCGTGCCTGAATTCCCCGTTCGGGGATATTTATTCCCCGGGTATGGCGCAAAGAAAAAGGGGAAGGTTAAGTTCATTAAGCCAGAGAGTTTATTCGGATTTATCACGTCTGAAGAGGGTGTGGATTTATTTTTCCACCAAAAAAATCTATCTCAAAAATTAGACATAAACTCATTAACTGCTGGAGATGAAGTGTCTTTTGTCATTGGCAGTAACCCAAAGGGGGAATGTGCTGATGAAATCGACCGTCTGGCGGGGATCATCCCTGTAGCGTTCAATTTGACGGGGGATAAATGGGAGATACACGTCGGTGAGGATAAGTATTTATTACATATCGTTTCGGGGTATCTGGTTATTGCGTCAGCTCAGGGTGTAAACAAAAAATTAAAAATCGAGCCTGCAGCGCTCAACGAGATACCGAAGGCGATACTGTCATTCGTCACGGATGCCCCGCCTGAATACGCTGCGCCGACGAATACTGAACGTGACCCGATACGGATGGAGAGCACCGTTGCGGATCTGTGTTCAGTTCGTCCTGCGTTCACGCACGGTACAGGCTCTCAGGCGCATCTGCCATTCAGGTTGGTTCAGCAGTACTGGCCCCTGCATTCTGATGGCGAAGTGGAGATAGACTGCGGTTACGCTAAATCCATCGCCCTGCATTCCGGTATTCAGACGGTCAGCATGAGGAGCCTCTTTTCACCTGACTCAACACTGCCCGAGGCTACTAAAAGCCGGGCATCGATGTTTTTTATTAAAAAGTTGAGTGACTATATCAAGGCAGATAAGTTGACCTATCTTATCCCTGATTGGGGGAATGATTTCGATCTGGAGGGGATACGAAAAAGCGCCAATTTTTATTTTGATGAGTCAACTCCGCTTCCCAAAAGTATCGCTGCTATCTTTGCATGGCAATCGTCGAAGAAATTTGTACAGGACAGCGTCCAGGGTAATGATGTTGTGCTGGTGATTGATTCCTTTGATGGTGGCATTTCAGTAACCCCGGTTCAGGCAATTTACCAACCGGAGCTTGAGGGACTATTGCCTGAGACAAAAGGTATTAGCTGGGAAAGACATCCTACGGTTAATCTGCCCGACAGCGGCATTCATAATGCCATGGTCCGCAATCTTGACGGGAATGGCTGCCAGACATCTGAAGACCTTCTTCATTTGTTTGGGTTCGAGGGTTTAGCCAGCGATGCCGGAGACGTGTCTTTTGTCAACGATGAACGCTGGTATCACGTTCCGGGTTCTGTTCGGGAGGTTCTGACTCAGGATCTAGATCTCAGCATATTGTCAAACACCGCCATCAGTAACTGCCTGAACTCTACAAACCTGAATTGTCGGGGCGCGAATGTCTTTATCCTGCCTCTTGACGTTACCCTCAGGAAACCCGATGGGCGAATGGATTATAAGTGGTTGGGGTCCGCATGGTCGCCAATTAAAGGCTGCCAGACCTTAAACAGATGGCATGAGGAAGTGGATGACATGACCCTCTGGCGTGATCATCTGCCAGCTCTATCGATAGAGGTACAGAGTGACAAAGGGTATAAGGTTGATTTTTATCTTGTAAAAGACGCGACAGTAACGCCGCAACGTGGCAGAACGGTGGATATACCCGTGGAAGAATTGTTCACGCTTCCCGCGGGACAAACGCATTATCGTTTTCCCCTGCAACAGGGAGAAGGCAATAAAGAGATGCGGTTTGTTGCATACCTGATGTCGCCAGTTTTTCCATTAAAGAAGGACACAACGTGCAAGCTGAAGATGTCCTATACCTATGGCGCGGATAACCCGTACGAACTGAAATTCCTTCCGCTGGATTCAGCGGAAGCAGGTTTTAAATCTGTCCGAGTTGAGTGGCGCTCAGCATCAGAAAGGGGGATTGCCGATCTGGCGAACTTACCGATTCCGGATTTCCCGGCCAGAAAAAGCTGGTCCGATTTTCAGTCCTTCCCGAAAGACGATGGTAAGAGCGTCTCTGACCTCCTGGACTGGTGTTGCTCCAAAATTGCAGGTTTGAATGAGCTGATCTCCTTTGATTATGAACAGGAATTTCAATCCATCCTGAATAAAAGAAAAGTCGGCTATCTGGAATGGGGAAGTACTGACACTAACGGGAAATACTATTGTCGCGTCAATGTTGAGGGACAGAGTGTGTTTTGCCACAGTTCTCACTTTATTGAGGCTGTTGATGAAAACTCCCTGCATAAAGGCTGCCCGGTTTATCTGGATGTATTTACGAATGAAAAAGGGCCATACGGGGCAACGATATCCTTTTTGGAGCGCGTCCCCTTACAGCTTCAGGAGAAGGCACAGGATACCCTCAATCGGAAGTTGTCCAGAACCATTGAGTATGCTGAAAAAGGGATCTTCAGCCTCCGTTTCCCCGCATTAACCATCTGGAATCACGGTCACTCGCTTTCCGAGCCAGATGTGCCCGACCATTTTAGAAACGCGATACTCGACGGAACGCAAAAGATCATATCAATAATTGAGTCTGAAAATATGCCGGACACGCTTAAAGAGGAGCTTTTCTTCTTTCTGTGCTGTCTGCATAAGGACGCCCCTGAAATTGTTAGCTCCCGGCTTCTTGATGCAGTGAAGGATAGAAAGCTGTTGCGGAAATACCACAAGAATATTGCTTTCGCCATTGGTAATGCCGACCTGTCTTACCAACAAGTGCTGTTGGAGAATGTCATTGATCCCATTGATAATGAGGGCCGGACCAGATCCATTACCCTGGAAGTTTTGTCGATAGTGCTTTGGCGTTCCAGAACAGTGATCAACAGATTGACTAAAGAGAAGCTTGAGGCTTTATCCGTAAGCTTATATCGTTGCCTCAAGTTCGATATTCAAAAGCTGGATAGTGAAGGAACGAGATACAAAATCGCGACTCTTGGTAAGCATCTGGAGCTTCTGCTGGCATTGCTGAGAAGCAGAGGTTCCGAGGATGAAGGTCTAAAAATGATTTTCGCGCCAGATAATGAACGGACCCAAAAATTTGTGGACCTGATCGATCGCGTTTCCAGATTAGTGATCGACAACAATATCGGGTTGCTGTCTCGAATCAATCTGCAAATTGAAAAGCCTAAAATCTTTCTCAATACTCCCGACCTTTTATATGCATTACGCATATATCTAACGGGAGACGCAGGTGCAAGCGCGATAGGCATTTCGTCTGTTTCAGACGATTAACCAAACGGTCAGAGTCAAGTTAAATAGTTCCTGATTGTTGTTATCTATCTTAATAGCGTGTACTTAGAGAACTGGAGTGACCACGTTCCCGCAGACAGTTTGTGTCCTCACGATGGGGGCCTTTTCGAAGGCCTCCGGACTGAGGCCACCAAGATGACTGTGATGTCGGCTCCAGTTGTAGAACACTTCAATGTAATCGAAGATACTTGTTTCAGGATAACGATGGCTTGCCGGGATAATGGAACAATGTGGGACGTGCGCATTTTGGCTCCGCGTCCGGAATAACGAACACCGGGAAGAGCTTCGCGGGTAGCGGGGATGGTCCAGATACAGTTCCTGAAATCAAACTCGCTCCATCGGGCGAAACGCAGTTCACTGGAACGGATAAACAGGTGAAGGGTCAGAAGGACCGCTTGACGGGTTACCCCTCGTCCCTGCTGATAACCATCAATGCGCCCCAGCAATTCCGGCAGGCGTTCCAGCGGCAGGGCGGGGTAGTGGCGCTTAACGGGGGGCGCTGTCACGCCGTCAAGGTTTGCCGCCGGGTTGCTGTCAATGAATCCCTGATGAACCGCATGACGCATGATGTTACAGAGGTGCTGCCGCGTGCGGGACGCGACTTCCAGCAGACCTTTTTTCTCAATGCTTTTCAGCAGGTCAATGAAATGACGGGGTTTAAGTTCCGTGACGGACAGATGTCCGATAACCGGAAAAATATGATTGTGCATGCTGGCAAGCAGACGGTCAGCGGTATTCTGCGACCATTTTTTATTGCTTTTATGCCACGCCAGCGCCACTGTCTTAAAGACCTTTTCCGGTGAGCGGGCGGCTCTTTCGGCTATACGTTGCTGAGCGGGGTTAATGTTCTGCGCCAGCAACTTGCGGATACCGTCTCGTTGTTGCCGGGCGTCGGAAAGGGATACATCGGGATAAGCGCCTAAGCCAAGGCGGGATTCTTTACCGTTAATTCGATACTTAAGATACCAGAGACGTGAGCCGCCTGGATTGACCAAGAGGTATAGACCGTGTGAATCGGAGACTTTGAAGGATTTTTCAGAAGGCTTGAGACTGCGGATTTTCGTGTCGTTGAGAGACATATGGGGGTCACTCCATAATCGAACCAAACTGACCCCAAATCTGACCACCAAATTCTCCCGATGCGGAGGATAAAATCAAAATGCATCGGGAAGAGTTTTCACGCTAACCTGTTGAACCAACATCATATAATGATTCGCAAGGACGCATGAAAGCAGGAAATTGGCTCCTCTGACTGGACTCGAACCAGT
>NZ_SZXM01000012.1:0-37757 GCF_005281355.1 Citrobacter sp. wls615
TAGCTGGGGGTTTTCTGTGCACAAAAAACAGGCACAATTTCTTGTGCCTGTTGGAGGTTATTGACTGGTTGCGGGCTGTTCCGCTGGCTTGTCTTTTTCAAGATGCGCCAGGTCGAGCGCGATTTTCACCGTTTCATCCAGATACGGATCCGGCTCCTGGTAATCTTTGGGCAGATCGTCCAGTTTCTTCAGCAACGGTTTACCTTCACGCTTAAACCGATCGTTGATGCGCGCCAGACGCAGTGCATCATCTTCGTTATTCTCTTTCTCACGCTGAGCGTAATTCAGAGAAGCGATGCTGCGCTTATCCTTCATCGCATTGAATCGCGCAATGTCCTTCATGATGTACTGGAACTCAGGATCGTTCGCAATACGGGCATTGTGCTCTTTTAGCAATTCAGGTCCAAACGGCGTCAGGTTATCAGACTTGGTATAGGTCGCCGCATCAATGCTATCCCACGGCAACGCGTTATCTTCAAACTTCTCACCGGTTTCAGTTTCTTCATTACCTGTCGGCATGATGATATCCGGCGTAACGCCCTTACGCTGCGTACTGCCACCATTTACACGGTAGAATTTCTGGATCGTGTATTGAACAGAACCCAGCGCTGGCCATTCCGGACGCAGCATCTGATCGTAAATACGGTTCAGGGAACGATACTGCTGTACGGTGCCCTTGCCAAAGGTCGGTTCACCGACGATCAGCGCACGACCATAATCCTGCATTGCCGCGGCAAAAATTTCCGATGCCGAGGCACTGAAGCGATCAACTAATACCACCAGCGGACCTTTGTAATACACCACGCCGTCGGTATCGCTGTCTTCACGCACTTTGCCGTTATTGTCACGAACCTGTACCACCGGGCCGGAAGGAATGAACAGACCGGAAAGCGAGACCGCTTCGGTCAGTGCGCCACCGCCGTTGGTACGCAGATCGATAATCACGCTGCTGACATTCTGTTTTTCCAGTTTCTGCAGCTGAACTTTGACGTCATCCGTCAGGCCAACATAGAAGCCAGGAATATCCAGTACGCCGACCTTCTCTTTGCCAACGGTTTTCACGGACATTTTAACGGCGCGGTCTTCGAGACGAATGCGTTCACGCGTTAGCGTGACAATGCGCGTCTTGGTGCCTTTACCGGCAGGCAGGATTTCGAGGCGAACTTTGCTGCCTTTAGGTCCTTTGATCAGCGCTACAACGTCATCCAGACGCCAGCCAATCACATCGACCATGCCTTTTCCGGTCTGGCCCACGCCGACAATACGGTCGCCAACGCTTATCGCTTTACTCTTGGCTGCCGGGCCGCCCGCTACCATGGAGTTAATAACGGTGTAGTCATCATCCATTTGCAGAACTGCGCCAATACCTTCCAGAGACAAGCTCATTTCAGTATTAAACTGTTCAGTGTTGCGCGGAGAAAGATAGTTAGTATGCGGGTCTATTTCACGAGCAAAAGCCGTCATCGCCAGTGAGAACACATCTTCACTGTTGGTCTGCGCCAGACGGCGAATGGCAAATTTATAGCGACGCGTCAGTGTTTCGCGAATTTCCGCATCGGTTTTACCGGTCAGCTTCAGGCTGAGTTCGTCAAATTTAACTTTGCCATCCCACAGCGCATTAAGCTCTGCTTCGCTCTTCGGCCACGGAGCTTTGCTCCGATCGAGGTTAAAGGTATCGGTACCGGTAAAATCCATTGGACGCGCCAGCACGCTTAGCGCGTACTGATAACGTTCAAATCGGCGTTTTTGCGCAAGATTATAAAGATCGTAAAAGACATCCAGCTTGCCCGTGCGCAGTTCATCGCCGAGGACAGTTTTCTTTTTTGCATACTGTTCGATATCGCTCGCCAACAGCACGTTATGGCTGTAGTCGAGCAGATTCAGATAGCGGTCAAAAATTTTTGCCGAAAACGCCTGATCCAGATCGAACTGGCGATAGTGTGAACGTGTAAAACGTGATGTTACACGTTCACTCACCGTCGCATGCTGGGTTTCTTCCTTTAAAACGGGGATTTGATCGGCACGCGTGATGTCTTCTACAGCAAGTGCCTGGCCTGCTAATGCAAGCAGACCAGCTAACGCAGTAAGCCTAAAAAAAGTGTTCATGCCAGGCCTGGCCTCCGTTTCAGAACACCAGGTGTTCTGCGCGTACAATCAAAGACATACCCGAATTCAGCTGTACACGGACGCCATCTTTGGTGTTTCTAATACGGTGGCATCCATCGCATTATTACCTGCTTTCACCTTCAAAGACTGCCCTACCGTCAGCACTGAAATATCAGATACCGGGGTATGCTGTTCTTCGCGAGGAGCACGCGGTGCTTTGGCTGCTGATTTTTCAGCGCGAGGTTTACGTTCAGCCCCTTCTTTACGACGCGGAGCAGGACGCGGCTTACGCTCGCGACGCGGTGCGTCTTCTTTTTCGCCGGCAGCAGCGGCCGCTTCGCGTTTTTTCGCCTGTTGCTCTGCACGTTGCGCCTGAACGCGAGCTTTAGCTTCTTCCAGCTGTTTGCGAGCATGTTCAACATGTTGCTCATCCAACTCACCACATGGGTTGCCGTCGAGATCAACACGCGTTGCGCCCAATTTTACGCCATACAGATAGCGCCAGCTGGAAGTATAGAGACGTAAGGCAGAACGGAGCTGTGTCTTGCTGAGGTTCATTTCACCCTCAACACGCTCTACCAAATCCTGAAAAATGCCAATTTTCAGTGGGCGCGCTTCGCCTTCAGCACTAAAACACTGCGGGAAGCGTTCGGCCAGAAACGCGATGACTTCTTTACTGCTATTCAACTTAGGTTGATTTTCCATGAAATTTCCTGATTACAACGGACGTAGCCAACAAGCGCAGGCATGAACAGGCGACATTATAATGACGTCATCAGTAATTGCTACGTTATCCGTTGATTATCCTGCGACGCTCGCAAAGAATTTTTTGTAATCCGTCGTTGCAAGCACGGTTTCAAGCTGTGCCACAAGCGTACGCAGCCCCTGTTCGTCCTCTTCAGTGAAGCGACCAAACGCGGTGCTATCGATATCCAGCACGCCGATTATCTGATTTTCAACGGTGACAGGCAGAACAATTTCCGCATTGCTGGCGGCATCGCATGCGATGTGCCCGTCAAACGCGTGCACGTCTTCGATGCGCTGCACCTGATTGCGCGCCACCGCGGTACCGCATACGCCACGTCCTACCGGGATCCGCACACAGGCAATTTTGCCCTGGAAAGGACCAAGTACCAGAGTTTCGCCCTCAAGCAGGTAAAAACCGGCCCAGTTTACTTGTGCAAGACGCTCGTACAACAATGCGCTGGTATTTGCCAGCGTTGCCAGAAAACTGGTTTCACCTGCCATTAATGCCTGAAAATCACGGTTCAGATCCGTGTATAGCTCTGATTTGTTCATTATGTAATCACTTAGTTGTCTTACTTAAAACTGCAGCCTACTAAAATAAACATTAAATGCGTTAATGCTCAAGATCATTCCCGTCATGAGTTAAGATAACATTACTTCAACATTTTGATACGCGGTACATGGCCCTTACGACATCACGCATCACGCCCACTAAAAAAATCGCCATCAGATCTATTGGTGAGGCACTCCCGCGTGCACATTATCATCGTTGTCCTGAATGCGACCTGATTTTTAGCTTGCCTAAAATGCGCTCGCACCAAAGTGCATTCTGTCCACGCTGTCAGGCGAAAATCCGTGACGGGCGCGACTGGTCCTTAACGCGCCTGGCAGCAATGGCTGTCACCATGATGCTGCTGATGCCCTTCGCCTGGGGAGAACCGCTCTTACACATCTTTTTGCTCGGTGTACGCATTGACGCCAATGTGATGCAGGGTATCTGGCAAATGACCCGCCAGGGTGACCCTCTCACCGCATCCTTCGTGCTATTTTGCGTTGCGGGCGCGCCGATTATTCTCGTTACCTCAATCGCTTATCTGTGGTTTGGCAATATTCTCGGGATGAACCTACGCCCGGTGCTACTGATGCTGGAAAGGCTCAAAGAGTGGGTGATGCTTGATATCTATCTTGTGGGTATCGGCGTCGCGTCGATTAAAGTTCAGGACTATGCTTATTTGCAGCCTGGGGTGGGACTGTTTGCTTTTATTGCGCTGGTGATCCTCAGTATTTTGACGTTATCGCACCTCAACGTAGAACAGCTTTGGGACCGTTTTTACCCGCAAAGGCCTGCTCGTCGGCCCGATGAAAAGCTTCGCGTTTGCCTTGGTTGCCACTTTACAGGGTATCCGGACGTCCGCGGTCGCTGCCCTCGTTGCCATATACCGTTGCGCTGGCGCAGAAATCAAAGTATTCAAAAATGTTGGGCTGCTCTGCTGGCCTCGATTGTCCTGCTGCTGCCTGCTAACCTCCTGCCTATCTCGATCATTTATGTCAATGGTTCCCGACAGGAAGACACGATCATGTCAGGCATACTGTCTTTGGCAAACAGTAATATCGGCGTGGCGGCGATCGTGTTTATTGCCAGTATTCTGGTGCCATTCACCAAAGTGATTGTGATGTTTACGTTGCTCATCAGTATTCATTTTAACTGTGAGCAAGGATTGCGTACCCGCATCAAACTGCTGCGCATAGTGACCTGGATTGGTCGCTGGTCAATGCTGGATCTTTTTGTTATCGCTTTAACTATGTCGCTAATTAATCGCGATCAGATACTTGCTTTTACTATGGGACCGGCTGCGTTTTATTTCGGCGCAGCGGTAATATTGACTATTCTTGCAGTGGAATGGCTGGACAGCCGCTTACTTTGGGATGCACATGAGTCAGGAAACGCCCGCTTCGCAGACTGAAGCGCAGATTAAAACAAAACGTCGTATCTCCCCGTTCTGGCTGCTGCCGTTCATCGCATTGATGATTGCAGGATGGCTTATCTGGGGAAGCTATGAAGATCGCGGGAATACCGTAACCATTGACTTTATGTCGGCGGACGGCATTGTGCCTGGCCGTACCCCTGTTCGCTATCAGGGCGTCGAAGTGGGCACGGTGCAGGACATCAACCTCAGCAAAGACCTGCGTAAAATTGAAGTCCGCGTCAGCATCAAATCAAATATGAAAGATGCACTGCGCAAAGATACCCAGTTCTGGCTGGTCACGCCGAAAGCGTCACTGGCGGGGGTTTCCGGCCTGGATGCGTTAGTTGGCGGCAACTATATCGGCATGATGCCCGGTACCGGCGAGCCAGAGGATCATTTCGTCGCGCTTGATACACAGCCCAAATACCGCCTGAACAACGGCGATTTGATGCTGCACCTGCGGGCCCCAGACCTCGGATCGCTTAACAGCGGCTCGCTGGTTTATTTCCGCAAAATCCCGGTAGGTCGCGTCTATGACTACACTATTAATCCAAATAACCAGGGCGTAACCATCGACGTGCTGATTGAACGCCGCTTTACCAATCTGGTGAAAAAAGGCAGTCGTTTCTGGAACGTATCAGGGGTCGATGCGGATGTCAGTCTCAGCGGCGCCAAAGTTAAGCTGGAGAGTCTGGCAGCCCTGGTTAATGGCGCCATTGCTTTTGATTCACCGGAAGATTCTCAACCCGCCGTTGCCGACGATACGTTTGGTTTGTATCAGGATCTCGCGCACAGCCAGCGCGGCGTGATCGTTAAGCTCGATTTACCCAGCGGCGACGGACTTAAGGCTGGCTCAACCTCGCTGATGTATCAAGGACTGGAAGTCGGTCAACTGACCAAACTGGATTTAAATCCGGGCGGTAAAGTCACCGGCGAAATGACGGTCGATCCCAGCGTCGTAACGCTATTGCGTGACAACACGCGTATTGAATTACACAGTCCTAAATTATCGTTAAGCGATGCGAATCTCAGTTCGCTTCTGACGGGCAAAACATTCGAACTGATACCTGGCGAGGGCGAACCGCGTAACCAGTTTGCAGTGATTCCTGCAGAGCAATCCTTGTTACACGATCCGGGCGTGATGACGCTGACGCTGACCGCGCCGGAAAGTTACGGTATTGATGCCGGCCAACCGCTGATTCTTCACGGCGTTCAGGTCGGTCAGGTGATTGAGCGCACGCTCTCCAGCAAAGGCGTTTCGTTTACCGTCGCCATCGAACCGCAGCATCGCGCGCTGGTACAAGGCGACAGTAAGTTCGTGGTCAACAGTCGGGTGGATGTCAAAGTTGGGCTTGATGGCGTGGAGTTTCTTGGCGCCAGCGCCAGTGAGTGGATCAGCGGCGGCATTCGTATTTTGCCCGGTACGAAGGGTGAAATGAAAAAAAGCTACCCGCTGTATGCCAACCTGGAAAAGGCGATTGAGAACAGCCTGAGCGATCTGCCAACCACCACGGTCAGCCTGAGTGCCGAAACGTTGCCCGATGTGCAGGCCGGTTCAGTGGTCCTCTATCGTAAATTCGAAGTCGGTGAAGTGATTAGCGTTCGTCCACGCGCCGATGCGTTTGATATCGATCTGCATATCAAACCGGAATATCGCAACCTGCTGACCAGCAACAGCGTGTTCTGGGCCGAGGGCGGCGCCAAGGTCCAGCTCAACGGCAGCGGTTTAACCGTTCAGGCTTCTCCCCTGTCGCGAGCGCTTAAAGGCGCAATTAGCTTCGATAACCTGAGCGGCGCCAGCGCCAGCCAACGCAAAGGCGACAAGCGGATTCTGTATGCGTCAGAAACCGCTGCGCGTGCAGTGGGCGGCCAGATAACCCTGCACGCCTTCGATGCCGGTAAACTGGCGGCCGGTATGCCGATTCGCTACCTGGGAATCGATATTGGCCAGATCCAGACGCTAGAGCTGATCACTTCCCGTAACGAAGTTCAGGCCAAAGCGGTACTGTATCCGGAGTACGTACAGACCTTTGCGCGTAGCGGCACACGCTTCTCCGTGATTACCCCGCAAATCTCAGCAGCCGGCGTGGAGCATTTAGATACCATCTTACAGCCGTATATCAACGTTGAACCTGGCCGCGGTAACCCGCGCCGTGATTTTGAGCTGCAGGAAGCTACTATCACCGACTCTCGTTACCTCGATGGTCTGAGTATTGTGGTGGAAGCACCGGAAGCGGGTTCATTAAACATCGGTACGCCAGTTCTGTTCAGAGGTATTGAAGTCGGGACCGTCACCGGGTTGACGCTCGGCTCCCTTTCCGATCGCGTGATGATCGCTATGCGCATCAGCCAGCGCTATCAGCATCTGGTGCGTAACAACTCTGTATTCTGGCTGGCATCCGGCTACAGTCTCGACTTCGGCCTGACCGGCGGCGTCGTGAAGACCGGTACCTTTAATCAGTTCATTCGCGGTGGGATCGCCTTTGCAACCCCGCCGGGTACGCCACTGGCACCGAAAGCACAGGCTGGTAAACACTTCCTGTTGCAGGAAAGCGAACCGAAAGAGTGGCGTGAATGGGGAACCGCCCTGCCACGATAACCTCTCCCTTTGCTCCGGCGTACTCGCGCCGGAGCACTTATGCTACACTGCGCACCTGTTTTTTTGCCGGTGGTACCAAGTGGCTTATTTTCCCGACGCCTTTCTGACACAAATGCGTGAAGCAATGCCTTCCACGCTCTCATTCGATGATTTTCTTGCTGCCTGCCAGCGTCCGCTGCGCCGTAGCATCCGCGTCAATACGCTGAAAATCTCTGTTGCCGATTTCCTCACTCTGACAGCGCCATATAACTGGTCGCTCACCCCTGTTCCATGGTGTGCTGAAGGCTTCTGGATTGAACGCGATGATGAAGCGTCACTGCCGCTCGGCAGCACTGCAGAGCATCTAAGCGGCTTATTTTATATTCAGGAAGCCAGCTCAATGCTGCCGGTCGCCGCGCTGTTTGCCGATGGCAATACGCCGGAACGCGTAATGGATGTCGCGGCAGCTCCCGGCTCCAAAACCACGCAAATTGCCGCCAAAATGAATAATCAGGGCGTGATTCTGGCGAATGAGTTTTCCGCCAGTCGCGTCAAAGTCCTGCATGCCAATATCAGCCGTTGCGGTATCAACAATGTCGCCCTGACCCATTTTGACGGGCGGGTATTTGGCGCGGCATTACCAGAAACATTCGATGCCATATTGCTGGATGCCCCATGTTCTGGCGAAGGCGTGGTACGTAAAGATCCCGATGCACTGAAAAACTGGTCCATAGAAAGTAATCTGGAAATTGCCGCAACCCAGCGTGAGCTGCTCGACAGCGCATTCCACGCCCTGCGCCCCGGCGGCACATTGGTGTATTCAACCTGTACGCTGAACCGTGACGAAAACGAAGCCATCATGCAGTGGTTGATTGAAACCTACCCGGATGCCGTCGAATTTTTACCGCTGGGCGATTTATTTCCCGAGGCTGAACGCGCCCTGACGCCGGAAGGATTCCTGCATGTGTTCCCGCAGATCTACGATTGTGAAGGTTTCTTCGTCGCACGTTTGCGCAAAATAGCCGCCATTCCTGCGTTACCCGCGCCGAAATATAAAGTGGGTAACTTCCCGTTCAGCCCGCTGAAAGGACGTGAATCTGCGCTCGTCGCCCAGGCCGCTAACGCCTGCGGATTACAGTGGGCAGACAATTTACGCCTGTGGCAGCGAGACAAAGAGATCTGGTTATTTCCGACAGAGATTGAACCCCTGATTGGCAAAGTTCGTTTTTCCCGTCTCGGGGTTAAACTGGCTGAGACCCATAACAAAGGGTATCGTTGGCAGCATGAAGCCATCATCGCCCTCGCCGATCCAAGCCACAGCCATGCGTTCGAACTGAGCCTTGCCGAAGCGGAAGAGTGGTATCGCGGTAGAGATGTTTACCCGCAAACTTCACCCGCAACTGACGATGTGTTGGTTACGTTCCAGCATCAGCCGATTGGTCTGGCAAAACGTATTGGATCGCGATTGAAGAATAGCTATCCACGCGATCTTGTCCGGGATGGCAAACTCTTTACAGGATAACGCACGTTTTGACTGGCGCTTTTGCTAACGTTGACTACGCTGAAAAATGGACGGCCTAACTGGTCGTACCACAATCAGCAGATAAACGGAGAGCACGATGATGAAAACCAGTGTGCGCATTGGCGCTTTTGAGATCGACGACGCCGAGTTGCATGGCGAATCGCCGGGGGACCGAACGTTAACCATTCCATGTAAATCCGATCCGGATTTATGTATGCAACTGGACGCCTGGGATGCCGACACCAGCGTCCCGGCCCTTCTGAATGGAGAACACTCTGTTCTGTTCCGCGAGCACTACGATCGTAAGTCAGATGCCTGGATCATGCGCCTTGCCTGATTCAAAAAGAACCCGTCGCCAGACGGGTTATTTCCTGGTTAATTACCCTCATCTATCAACATCTTCTACACTACAGGTATGGCTTTACCCTTTGAGGATGGAATGTTCACGCTGGTTCTTTTTGTATGCTACCTTGACGGCGGTTGTGAAGATATCGTGGTTGATGTCTACAAAACTGAGCAGCAATGCCTTGTATCGATGGACGATCAGCGCATTCGTAACGGCGGATGTTTGCCTGCGGACGATTACATCGACAGCTTTTGGCGTCCAGCCCAGGAATACAGCGATTTCTGATTATTGCAATTGCACCAGCGTTAATTCGCCGCCAAATACCGCACCGGTATCAATATAGTGCAGATTGTCACGATCCAAGCGATGCCGCAGTGGCGTATGACCAAACCAAAAGTGATCCGCGCCACGTATGCCGTTACCTTTGTTCATCAACCGCGTACGATCCCACAGCACCCGCTGTAAATCGACCTCTTTTTGCCACTGGTAATCATCATCCGGGTAATCCGCATGAGCAACAACGTGTATGCCACTCCGGCAGCGTAGTTCCAGAATCCAGGGTAACTTTCGACACGCTTTCAGTGCTAATCTTGCCGCAGACTGATCCGCGTGAGCAAACCACGCGCCGCCGTTCATAAACCACAAAAGTTGCTCCCCCGTCGCCAGTGCATCCAACGCCATCTGCTCATGATTGCCCCTGACTGCCACAATCCAGCTTTTAGGCAGCAGGCGCAGGCAACGCAGACTGTCAGGCCCACGGTCAATAACATCACCCACTGAAACCAGCAGATCTTGCCGGGGATCAAACTGGCACTGGCGCAATCTCACCATTAATAAAGAGAAGCAACCGTGGATATCTCCCACGACCCAGACGTGACGCCAGTGTGAACCTTCGATTCGTTGGTAGATATTGTCAGGCTGTGCCATGCAACCTCCTGAGCACATTGAGACTTGGTTATAATTTTAGCAATGGCTGCAAAAAATCCTGGACGATCAAGGGGCGGAGTATGGTATGGTTTACGCAGAATGCAGCCTGTGATACGCAGTGTTTGGCCCTGGATGGCATGGCATTCACCACATAAAAAGAGACCGAATACGATTCCTGTATTCGGTCCAGGGAAATGGCTCTTGGGAGAGAGCCGTGCGCTAAAAGTTGGCATTAATGCAGGCTAAGTTACCCTGCCATTTAAGAATAGATGACAGCGCCAGGTTTTCCAGTCCGCGGCTAAAGTGGCCGGAAAAAAAGGCAGTTCGTCACACGACCAAATGCAAAAACCGCAAGTTCTTCTGTGAGATCCTGCGGTTTTTTTATTGGAAATCAGAACGCTACATCTGACAATTAACAGAGCTTTTCTGCGCGCTCCACAAACGGTGCCAGGCTCATTTTTTCGCCAGGTTTCGTCGGGTCATCAATCTGGATAATCTCAATCGGCTTCGCCGTGGTTTTGCCGCTCTCAACCTGTTTTCTGGCAACATCATTCAATGGATATTGCACCAGCGTGCTGGGATTGATGACATACAGCGCGTTACCTGCACGGCAGGTCAGCATCACCTCTTCCCGATTAAACGCCCACTTATCTTTGCCAACCTCAAAACGGCTGACGGTGATGACCTGTGGCGCTGCCAGCGCGGCCCCTGAACTTGCCAGTAGTAGTAAAGAGAGAATGATTTTTTTCATGCGTTTTGCCAGTCCATCAATCAAAAAGGTTCGAGGGTTGCAAACAGGCTGACAATCGCCAGCACTACGGCCCCTATTCCCCATTCCAGTTTTGTCATCCAAATGAAATAGAGCGTCATACAGTCATTATCCTGCATGCGTGGTACCAGAACATACCGATTCGCCAGGGCAATCGCCACCATTAGCATGACAAGCGCACCTTTTAACAAAAGGAGTTGCCCATAAGCCATATGCCAGGAGCCGGAAAGACCGACAATAAACAGGGCATTCATAATCCCGGTAAGTAAAACTCCGGCAACGAAAAGATGCCCATAGCGGGAGAAAAGCATCATGGTAGAGATCGCTTGTTCCCGCCAGCGGCCCTGCGCCATTCTCATACAGTAAAGTACGGGCAGCAAGCCACCAAACCAGGCTGCGGCACATATCAGATGCAAGGCATGGTTAACCTGTTGGATGGCCCCAGGGACGCCAGTATGCAGCGTTGCATGTCCAACACCTGCCAGCAAAATAAATTGGGCAATCGTCAGCATTAACAGCAGTCGCGACATGCTGTGCGGCACAACAATGGTCACTACCAGCGTGACCATTGCGAGGATAATCTGCCATAACCAGACGCCGCCAAATTGCGTCTGCAGAACGGCGCCCCAAACGTCTGTCGAGACGACATCCTGCCAGCCAGAGCCCATTAAGCCCCCCTGGATCGCCAGCATTAGCGTCGCGCTGATAAAACTCCACGTCGCGGCATGGCGTTGCAGACGTAAAAAACGACGCATCATTAAACGGCGAACTGAAACGGGAGCCAACCATGCGCCGTAAAGCGCACAACCAAACACCAGCATCAACGCGGTAAAATGAATAAATCGCAGGGCAACCCAGGTAAATGCCAGCATCGGTTATTTCACGCTAAAGGTATATTGTCCCTTTGTCTTGTGACCATCCACGGATACAACGTGCCAGTCCACCGTATATTTTCCGGCCTCCAGCGTTTGATCTAGCGGAATAATCAGTTGCGTTTTGTCCTGATCGCTGCGGGTCGCTTTGCCCGTCTTGATTGATTCCTTTTGTGGACCTGTCAGCGTTGCGCCACTGAAAGCGGGTTCGACACCCTCAGAAAAATTCAGCGTCAGCGCCTGGGGAGAAGCGGTGACTTCCGCATTCGCCGCCGGGCTTTGTTTTGTCAGGTGAGCATGCGCCAATGCAGCGGGTGTTGCGAGGAGGCTGGCGAGTACGATGATAGTATTACGTAGCGAAGATGCAGATGAAGCCATTTCAACTATTCCTTTTTGTTATGTCTAATCTATAGAGAATAACCTTCTACAATGATCGAGTCGAGAATCATCAATTCTGTCTTGCCATTAATGCGCACTCTTAGTAACTTTGCGCGCCGGAAGACAGAGAAAAGGAGCAGCCTATGAACATCAATCTGGCCAAACTTGAGCAAGCTGAAATGGATAAGGTCAATGTTGACCTGGCCGCGGCGGGTGTCGCATTTAAAGAACGCTACAATATGCCGATCGTTGCCGAAGTGGTTGAACGTGAACAGCCCGAACATTTACGCGACTGGTTTCGTGAAAGACTCATCGCACATCGCCTGGCATCCGTCTCCCTTTCACGTTTACCGTACGAGCCGAAAGTTAAATAAAACTTATATTACGTTACGATTCCTTACATGATGCCTGCTACAGTATAAGTATATTCTTAATCTATACTTTAAAGATGGTTGTAGACACTATGAAAAGGAAATCATTATGTCACACTGGAAAATCGCAGCAGCACAATACGAACCCCTTCACACGTCAGTGATCGAAAACGTTGCCCATCACCTGCAATTCATTCAGGCAGCCGCACAATGCCAATGTGAATTGCTGGTCTTCCCCGCCCTCTCCTTGTTGGGCTGCGTTGATGAGAATGACGCCCTCCCAGCGCCACCTGATGAAGCGTTGCTGGAACCGCTGGCGCATGCCGCAGCGACTTACCGCATGACCATTATCGCGGGATTGCCGGTAGAGCATAACAATCGTTTTGTGAAAGGCATTGCGCTTTTCTCTCCCTGGATGACCTCACCATTAACGTTTCATCAGAGCCACGGGGCCTGTATTGCCAGACAGCGCAATACCATCAGCGTTGTGGATAGTCAGCCGGAAGGTATCGATATCGACCCGAATTTTTCGCTGTTTACCAGTAGCCAGTCCGTCAGCGAACCTGAATTGCTCTCCTCCACATCTCGTCTACAACGTTTCTCGCATAAATTCGCCATCGCAGTATTAATGGCCAATGCGCGCGGGAGTAGTGCGTTATGGGACGAGCGAGGCCAATTGATTGTCCGCGCCGACAGCGGTTCTTTGCTCTTAACCGGTCAACGCACGCCACGGGGTTGGCAAGGTGATATCATTCCATTACGCTAGTCGTTTTGGTCGGGAGCATGGCATGTTGCGCATAATAGATACAGAAACCTGTGGTCTGCAGGGAGGCATTGTTGAGATTGCTTCTGTCGATGTGGTTGATGGAAAGATAGTTAACCCAATGAGCCATCTGGTGCGTCCTGACCGCCCCATTAGTCCCCAGGCGATGGCTATTCATCGCATTACTGAAGCAATGGTGGCCGATAAGCCATGGATTGAAGATATCATTCCGCACTATTACGGTAGCGAGTGGTACGTGGCGCACAACGCAAGCTTCGACCGCCGCGTATTGCCAGAGATGCCCGGTGAGTGGATCTGCACCATGAAGCTCTCCCGTCGATTGTGGCCTGGAATCAAATACAGCAATATGGCGCTGTATAAATCACGTAAGCTGAGCGTTCAGACGCCCGCAGGCCTGCATCATCACCGTGCTCTGTACGACTGCTACATCACTGCGGCTTTGCTGATCGATATCATGCAAACTTCAGGCTGGACCGCAGAGCAGATGGTCGACATTACCGGTCGCCCCGCGTTACTCACGACCTTCACATTTGGTAAGTACCGTGGAAAACCGGTATCAGAGGTGGCTGAACGCGATCCGGGCTATCTGCGTTGGTTATTTAATAATCTCGACAGTATGAGCCCGGAGCTGCGATTAACGCTGAAGCACTATCTGGATAACGCCTGATCTGAAGACTTTCCAGGCAGCGTTCCCTGTGCCAGCCCAATCAAAAATGCGTACTCAAGGGCCACGCCTTCGTAAGATTTAAAACGTCCGGACTTACCGCCGTGCCCGGAATCCATATCCGTGCACAGTAACAGCAAGCGATCATCCGTTTTTAACTCACGCAATTTTGCCACCCACTTTGCCGGTTCCCAGTATTGCACCTGGGAGTCGTGTAATCCTGTCGTGACCAGCAGATGTGGATAATCCTGCGCGGTGACGTTGTCATAGGGGCTGTAGCTTTTCATATACGCATAGTACTGCGGATCCTGCGGATTACCCCATTCCTCAAATTCACCGGTGGTCAGGGGAATTGACTCATCCAGCATCGTGGTCACCACATCGACAAACGGCACCTGGGCAATCACGCCATGGAACAAGTCCGGGCGTTCATTAATGGCGACGCCCATTAACATTCCTCCGGCGCTTCCCCCCATGCCGTAGCATAACGATGGCGCACCATAACCCATTCTTAGCAGCGCATCGCAGACATCGAGGTAATCATTGAAGGTATTTTTCTTGTGCAGAAACTTACCGTCTTCGTACCATTGCTGACCCAATTCACCGCCGCCACGCACATGGGCAATGGCGTAAACAAAGCCGCGATCCAATAAGCTTAAACGGCTGCTACTGAAATCAGCATCCATGCTGGCACCATACGAGCCATAGCCGTAAACCAGTAGTGGGTTTTTCCCTTTCAGGAAATACTTTTGATGATAAACCAGCGAGACCGGAACCTCGGTACCATCGCGGACGGTGATCCAGACATGTTCGCTGCGGTAATTCGCCGCATCAAATCCGGGGACCTCCGTCTGCTTAAGCACGCGACGCTCCCCGGTGTCCATATCGAGTTCAAACAACGTGTCCGGCGTGGTCATGGAGGAATAGCCATAGCGCAGGCGCGATGTCTCCGGTTCCGGGTTATAGGCAAGCCAGGTCACATACGCCGGATCGTCAAAGGCGATACCGATCACATCGCGCGTTTTGCGATTGATCTGACGCAGACTGGTTAAACCCTGCTGGCGTTCTTCCACCACCAGCCAGTCGGTAAACAGGGTAAACCCCTCCAGCATGACGTTCTCGCGCGGCGGGATCAGCACCTCCCACGCTTGTTCATTGCGTACGCGCGTGCGGTACAGACCAAAGTTTTTACCTTCACGATTAGAACGCAGATAAAACTTGTGCTGATAGTGATCGAGGCTGTACTCGTGGTCTTTACGCCGCGCTAAAAAAAGCAAAGGTTCGGCGTCGGCCAGTTCTGCATCCAACAGCAGAACCTCACTGGTCGTCGCGCTGGCGATATGGATCACCACATAATGTAACGAGGTGGTTTTATGCAGACTGACATAAAACATGTCATCGGCTTCTTCGTACACCAATTCGTCCAGTGACGAGGGGGATCCAACGGTATGTCGCCAGACCTGGTACGGCAGTAACGTCGTGGCGTGTTTGCGAACGTAATAGAAGGTCTGGGAATCATTCGCCCAGACCAGATCCGCTTCAACGTTATCCAGTACTTCCGGATACCAGTTGCCGCTTTCCAGGTTACGAAAGCGAACGCCATATTGCCGACGAGAGAGGTAATCTTCGGCCAGCGCCATAATGCTATTATCGGGTGATATCGCCAGCCCTCCCAGCGTATAAAATTCACTGTGGGCTGCGCGCTGGTTGCCGTCCAGCAGAGTATTCCATTCATCCCACTCTTCGCTGAGAACCGACTGGCGCTGATAAATGGCATATTCACATCCCGGTTCATAAATATGGCGGTAACGATAACCATTTTTCACATAGGGAGCGGATGCATCCTGTGGGGGAATACGGTCGATAATTTCTTTCAGAACACGCTCCTGCAAAGCCTGCTGCGAAGCCATAACCTGATGGCCATACGCATTTTCCTGTTGCAGGTATTCGAGCACGTCCGGCTGCGAGCGGGTGTCGTCTCGCAGCCAGTAATAATTATCAACACGTGTATCGCCATGCTGCGTCATGGCGTGGGGAATACGAGAAGCTTTTGGTAGCATGTCATTGTTCTTTTGCTTAAACATCCTATAAGGGTGGCAAAAGACAGCGATGATGCAAGCGAAACATGCACCTTAGCGATAAGTAATTAACCCGGTAAAGCCTGTTTTTGCGCCTTGAGATCCTGTTCAATGCCGTCACGAACATCCTGTGGGATCTTCAACGCGTCACCCAGCGCATTCAGATAGCTGCGCTCCATAAAGTGGTCGATATCAATCGCCGCACAGCTCAGGAAGTATATTTCCAGCGCCTCTTCTTCGTTGCGAATCCCTTGCGCCAGGCGCTGAGGATCCAGCGGTTGTTCAATCGCCCGCTCAATCAGAACGCGGCCTTGTTCTTCAACCCCCGCCTCACGAAGCTGCTGTTCAATGGCGGTACGCTCTTTAGCATCAATATGACCATCGCTTTTAGCCGCAAAAACCAGCGCCAGGATCAGGCGTTCAGTTCGCTCATCCAGCGGCGAGCTTTGTACGCCGAACTGCGGCTCATCCTGATGCGCGGCGCGAACTTTATCTTTGTATTTGTTCCACAGCACAGTTCCGGCAACTGCCCCACCACCCACCAGAAGCGCGCTGGTGCCATATTTACTCAGTAACTTACGTGAGGATTTGTTGGCAACCAGTAATCCCGCCAAACCGCCTAACGCGCCAGGGACCAGAAGTTTACTCAGCCCTTGCTCGCCGGAAGATGATGCGGAGGATCCTTTTTGCCCAAGAAGAGATTGTAGTTGGTTCAGCCAGTTAGCCATTTTGCCCCTCAAGTACAGACGAATAATCGTCAAAGCGTACCCGAGGGGATGTCAGGAAGTGTTCAGCTCATCAAAAGATGTGCAAATACGCTCGTTACTGCGGTTGATACTCCGCCGTTCCAGCTTTGCAGTCTACTTTTACCTGATAGTGAATATCCGCGCTTTTCCCACGGACCGTCAGCGGGACCGACCACTTGCCATCTTTGCCCGTAATATCGGGGGTATTAACCCAGGCAACAGGATCGGCTTGCCCAACACGCTTTTGATCGTCAGCCCAGCGCGCGATGCGATTTTGCTGATAATCACGTTTCACGCTTGCCGCAATACCATCAGCATTCAGCCCTTCGCACTTGGGAAACTGAACATTTTTGCTTTCCATATTTGCCGCAAATACAGATACGCTGGCAGATAACAACAGCAGGCTTAACAACGCTCTTTTTTTATACATTCTTTTCTCCTTTATCTCCCCTTCGTCCTTCCGGTTGCATGTAGCAACGCGAAAGAACGTCAGGGATTGCACAATGATTCAGGGAAAAGCATGGTACAAAACGTCAGGAGCGCAAGTCGTTTCAGGCAGCCTGAGTATCATCCTCAGCGTGTGCGTCATTTTCAACGACCTGCGGAGAAGGCAGTTTGCCGTTTTTCAGGATGGTGCTCAGCACATCTTTTTGCTCAGCCAGCCACAGGGAAAGCGCTTCACGCTGCTCGTCTTCAAGCGCTACCGGTGACTGCTCCAGCCATGTGTCGAGCAAATCCGCTGTATCAAGCATTTTGTCATACGCATCGGCTTCCTTTTTGCTGGTAAACGACATTTTTTCCTCACCTTCCCGAATGACTACGTATTTAACTTCAACCGCCATTTTTGCAGCCTCTTAAATTACCTGTATTTATGTACAGTATATTATTTTTGAGTCCCAAAATCAACCTGGTAATAAAGACAGACGCAAACGTTTTCGTATATACTGCGCCCAGATAAAACAGGGGATTAATTTATGACGTTATTAGGCACAGCGCTGCGTCCCGCAGCAACGCGAGTGATGTTATTAGGCTCAGGTGAACTGGGTAAAGAAGTGGCGATCGAATGCCAACGCCTGGGTGTGGAAGTCATTGCAGTGGATCGTTACCCCGACGCGCCAGCCATGCACGTTGCCCATCGCTCATACGTTATCAACATGCTGGATGGCGAAGCATTGCGCGAGGTTGTCGAGCGCGAAAAGCCACATTATATCGTGCCGGAAATAGAGGCGATTGCCACGGATATGCTGGTAAAACTGGAACAGGAAGGGCAACACGTTGTGCCGTGCGCACGAGCGACCCAACTGACCATGAACCGCGAAGGGATCCGTCGCCTCGCCGCAGAGGAGCTGTCTTTACCAACCTCTTCTTTCCGCTTTGCAGACAGCGAAACTCGCTTTCGCGAGGCCGTCGCCGAAATAGGCTTTCCTTGCATCGTGAAGCCAGTAATGAGTTCCTCAGGTAAGGGGCAAAGCTTTATTCGTTCAGCCGATCGACTCACCGAAGCCTGGAACTATGCTCAACAGGGAGGCCGGGCAGGCGCCGGGCGTGTTATCGTCGAAGGCGTGGTAGATTTTGATTTTGAAATTACCCTGCTTACCGTTAGCGCCGTTGATGGCGTGCACTTTTGCGCGCCAGTAGGGCATCGTCAGGAAGATGGCGATTATCGTGAATCCTGGCAGCCTCAGCAGATGAGCGACCTGGCGCTGGCGCGCGCGCAGGATATTGCCCGTAAAGTCGTGCTGGCGTTAGGTGGCTACGGTCTGTTTGGCGTGGAGCTATTTGTCTGCGGTGATGAGGTGATTTTTAGCGAAGTCTCCCCTCGCCCACACGATACCGGAATGGTGACCTTAATATCGCAGGACCAGTCTGAGTTTGCCCTGCACGTTCGCGCATTTCTCGGTCTGCCCGTTGGCGAAATCCGTCAGTACGGGCCTTCCGCTTCCGCCGTTATTCTGCCGCAACTTACCAGCCAGAATGTGTCGTTTGATAACGTACAGGCCGCCGTGGGCGCTGGTCTGCAAGTACGATTCTTTGGTAAGCCGGAGATCGACGGGAGTCGTCGTTTAGGCGTGGTACTGGCTACAGCGCAGACCATTGAAGAGGCGGTTGAACGTGCGAAAAATGCCGCCGCACAGGTGAAAGTTACAGGATAAAAACCAGATCCGTAGGCCGGATAAGGCGTTGACGCGCCTTATCCGGCCTACGGTATACGCATTAACGGCTTACTGCTTCGCGCCTTCTACTGCTTCACGCGCCAGTTTAGTAATGCGATCGTAATCACCAGCTTCCAGCGCATCTGCTGGAACCAGCCAGGAACCCCCGATGCACAGCACGCTTTTCAGCGCCAGGTAGTCACGGTAGTTCGCCGGGGAGATACCACCGGTTGGGCAGAAACGCACCTGAGAGAACGGACCCGCAATCGCCTGCAGCGCTTTAGTACCGCCGTTCGCTTCTGCCGGGAAGAATTTGAACTCTTTTAATCCGTAGTCCATACCCAACATCAGTTCAGAAACGGTGCTGATACCTGGGATCAGCGGAATAGTCCCTTCCGTTGCGGCTTTTAACAGCGGCTCGGTCAGACCCGGGCTGATAGCAAACTGCGCACCGGCTTCAGTAACTTCAGCCAGTTGTTGCGGATTCAGTACAGTGCCTGCGCCGACGATGGCGTCCGGAACTTCTTTCGCGATCGCACGAATGGCATCCATCGCACATGCAGTACGTAAGGTCACTTCCAGAACGCGCACGCCACCTGCAACCAGCGCTTTTGCCATCGGCACCGCATGTTCCAGTTTATTAACCACAATAACCGGTACAACCGGGCCAGTGGTCAGGATTGCTTCTGCACTTGTCTTCCAGTTTTTCATCAGAGTTTTCTCTCGCCTGATTACAAAATAAGTCTTAAAAAGTGATACAGGTTGCGCCCTGCTCCGCTCCGGACAGCTTCTCACGCAACGCGCTGAACATTTCACGTCCAGTACCCACGCGCGATGCGCTGAGGTCTGGAATGTGAGGCTGACGTGAGGCAAGTTCCTCTTCGTCAACCAGCAGCGTCAATTCACCTGTCTGTCCATTCACACGAATGATGTCGCCATCACGTACTTTTGCCAGCAGACCGCCATCATAGGCTTCTGGGGTTACATGGATTGCTGAAGGCACTTTACCTGAAGCACCTGAAAGTCGTCCATCGGTAACTAACGCAATTTTGAAACAACGGTCCAATAATACACCAAGTGGCGGCATGAGTTTATGTAATTCTGGCATTCCGTTCGCTTTTGGTCCCTGATGACGCACAACAACTACGCAATCGCGGTCAAGCAGACCCGCATCAAAGGCCGGTAACACATCGTGCTGACTTTCAAAAACAACTGCCGGGGCTTCTATAACCTGATTTTCGACCGGTACTGCCGACGTTTTCATCACTGCACGCCCGAGGTTACCGCTCAGCACTTTGGTACCGCCGTGGTGGGAGAAAGGTTGGTCAAAAGAGGCAATCACGTTGCTGTCCAGCGATTTCGCCGCCCCTTCGCGCCAGTCCAGTTCACCGTTGTTGAGCCACGGCTCCATGGTGTAACGCGATAAACCGAATCCGGCAACGGTATTCACATCTTCGTGCAGCAAACCCGCGTTCAGCAGCTCACGCATTAGAATCGGTACGCCGCCCGCCGCCTGGAAATGGTTAATATCCGCCGGACCGTTCGGGTACAAACGCGCCATCAGCGGCACAATGTCGGACAGATCGGAGAAGTCATCCCAGTTAATCAGAATCCCGGCCGCGCGCGCCATGGCCACCAGATGCATTGTATGGTTAGTTGAGCCCCCGGTCGCCAGCAGCGCCACAATTCCGTTCACCACCACTTTTTCATCGATCATTTTACCGATCGGCATCCATTCATTGCCGTTCCCGGTAAGACGCGTAACCTGACGGGCTGCAGCAGCGGTCAACGCTTCACGCAGCGGCGCATCCGGATGGACGAATGAAGAACCTGGCAGTTGCATCCCCATGAACTCCACGACCATCTGGTTAGTATTCGCCGTGCCGTAGAACGTACAGGTACCCGGTGCGTGATAGGACGCCGCCTCGGACTCAAGCAGCGCCATGCGATCAACTTTGCCTTCCGCATAGAGTTGACGAATACGCACTTTTTCTTTGTTTGCCAGGCCACTCGCCATCGGGCCGGAAGGAATGAAGATTGACGGCAGGTGACCGAATGACAGCGCCGCCATTACCAGGCCCGGGACAATTTTATCGCACACGCCGAGGAACAGTGCGCCATCGAACATATTGTGAGAGAGACCTACAGCGGCTGACATCGCAATCACTTCACGACTCAGCAGCGAAAGTTCCATCCCATCCTGTCCCTGGGTAACACCGTCACACATGGCCGGCACACCACCGGCAACCTGACCTACCGCATTGGCTTCATGCAGTGCTTTGCGAATGATCGCCGGATAATGTTCATACGGTTGATGCGCGGAAAGCATGTCGTTGTAGGAGGTAATGATCGCGATATTGTTACGCAGCATGCTTTTCAGCGATGCCTTGTCGTCCGGCTGACACGCGGCAAAGCCATGCGCCAGGTTACCGCATGCCAGTTGCGAACGATGAACGGTGGTCGATTTAGCTTGTTCAATACGGGCGAGATAGGCAGAACGTGTGTCGCGAGAACGTTCGACGATACGTTGTGTTACGCGTAACAAATCCGGATTCATAGAGGCTCCTAAAATTTATCTGTCAGAGCGGTAGGATTAACAATGCTTATCAGTCAGGTTAAAAGTGCTGAATCGCTTGTTTGCCGTAGCTCAGGGGCAAAATCGTTTCAGGCAGTGTAATAAAAAAAGCCCCGCGGGTGAATCCACGCGAGGCTTAAAAGTGCAAAAATTATTCTGCAATCTGTGTTAGATCATGTTACCGGTAAAATAACCACTATGGGTAAGGCGATCTTTTACTCGAATTCGTTCCAGGAACGACCATCTCGGGTGATCATTGCCACAGAGGCAACCGGTCCCCAGGTCCCTGCCTGATATGGCTTCGGCGCATCGTTGTCCATTGCCCACGCTTCGGTAATTGAGTCGACCCATTTCCAGGCTTCTTCAACTTCATCACGACGCACAAACAGCGCCTGAATACCGCGCATTGTTTCAAGCAGCAGACGTTCATAAGCGTCGGCCAGATGCGTCTGGTTGAAGGTTTCGGAATAGCTCAGATCAAGCTTGGTAATTTGCAGGTTATGCTTGTGATCCAGACCCGGTACTTTGTTCAGCACCTGGATATCAACACCTTCATCAGGCTGCAAACGAATAGTCAGCTTGTTCTGCGGCAGATCCTGCCAGGATTCCCGGAACAGATTCAGCTCAGGCGTTTTGAAGTAGACCACGACTTCAGAGCACTTCGTCGGTAAACGCTTGCCGGTACGCAGATAGAACGGAACGCCCGCCCAACGCCAGTTATCGATATCCACACGGATCGCCACAAACGTTTCTGTATTGCTGCTCTTGTTCGCGCCCTCTTCTTCCAGATATCCGGGGACTTTTTTGCCCTGGGCAAAACCCGCGGTGTACTGACCGCGAACCGTTTTTTCACGCACGTTCGAGCGATCGATGCGACGCAGTGATTTCAGTACCTTCACTTTTTCATCGCGGATGCTGTCGGCGCTCAGGTCCGACGGCGGAGACATCGCGATCATGCACAAGATCTGCAGCAGGTGGTTTTGGATCATGTCGCGCATTTGACCGGCCTGGTCAAAATAGCCCCAGCGACCTTCAATACCCACTTCTTCCGCGACGGTAATTTCAACGTGATCGATCGTGCGGTTATCCCAGTTGTTTACAAACAGGGAGTTGGCAAAGCGCAGTGCCAGCAGGTTCAACACCGTCTCTTTGCCGAGATAGTGGTCGATACGATAAACCTGACACTCTTCGAAATATTCGCCGACCTGATCGTTGATCTCGCGGGATGTTGCCAGTGATGTTCCTAACGGTTTTTCCATCACAACGCGGGCAGGTTTAGCATTCAGCTTTGCTTCACCCAAACCTTTGCAGATTGCGCCAAAAGTGCTTGGCGGCATCGCGAAATAGTTAATAGTGGTACGTGATTTCTGATCCAGCATTTCACCCAGACGGCTAAATGCGGCGGTATCATTGACGTCCAGATTACAAAACTCCAGACGACCGCTGAGGGTCTCCCACAAACCTTCATCAATTTTTTCTTTCATGAAGGTTTCGAGCGCTTCGCGCACAACCTTGGTATAGGCTGCTTTGTCCCAGTCGGCACGCCCTACCCCGATAATACGGGTTTCCGGGTTAATCTGGCCGGCCTTTTCCAGTTGATACAGGGAAGGCAGCAATTTCCGCCGCGCCAGGTCGCCCTTCGCGCCGAAAATGACCAGGTCACATGCCTGGGCTGTTTGCGTTACCGCCATGTCATTCTCCTCAATTAAGTGTCTGGTGCTTTTGCCAGACACTGGTTGTAATTTTATTACAGTGCACTGTACTGCTTTTACGTGAATCCGGAAACCGTAAACGCTTATCCAGCCGTGCTGTTACCGCGAACAGGCGTTTGATTGGCGTTTACCTCTGCAAAATGGATAAAAAAGTCGCTTTTTTTCGTACCTATGAAGAAGTAAGAAAACCAGACTCCGATCATGTAATGAAAAAAAACAACAACTATTCTGTCCATTTTGCCCCGTTCCTTCCTTAGCAGGGGTAATATCTAACAAATGTATCTCCCGATTTCCCCGTATCGCTGAAATCGCTTTTTCCCATGAGCCATGAGTCGACCTACATCATGAATATGCTGGAAAAAATCCAGTTAAAACTGGAACATTTGAGCAAGTCAGAACGTAAAGTCGCTGACATTATTCTTGCCTCACCCGACCGGGCAATCCATTCAAGCATCGCCGCGCTTGCGCTGGAAGCCAATGTTAGCGAGCCGACGGTTAACCGATTCTGTCGCAGTATGGATACGCGCGGCTTTCCTGATTTTAAACTGCATCTGGCGCAAAGTCTGGCAAATGGCACCCCATATGTTAATCGTAATGTGGATGAGGATGACAGCGTAGAATCATACACGGGAAAAATCTTCGAGTCGGCGATGGCAAGTCTTGACCACGTACGCCAGTCTCTGGATAACACCGCGGTAAACAGGGCGGTGGATTTGTTAACCCAGGCAAAGAAAATTGCCTTTTTTGGCCTTGGGTCTTCCGCCGCAGTAGCGCACGACGCGATGAACAAATTTTTTCGTTTTAACGTACCGGTGATCTATTCCGACGATATTGTACTGCAACGCATGAGTTGCATGAATTGTAGCGACGACGACGTTATTGTGTTGATTTCGCATACCGGAAGAACCAAGAGTCTGGTTGAACTGGCGCAGTTGGCGAGGGAAAACGACGCGATGGTTATCGCCTTGACCTCTCCCGGTACGCCGCTGGCGCGTGAAGCAACGCTGGCCATTACCCTCGACGTACCGGAAGATACTGACATTTATATGCCCATGGTCTCTCGACTTGCTCAACTGACCGTGATAGATGTGCTGGCTACAGGGTTTACTTTGCGCCGCGGGGCAAAATTTAGAGATAACTTGAAGCGTGTCAAGGAAGCACTCAAGGAATCGCGTTTTGATAAAGAATTACTCATCAAGAGTGATGATCGCTAAAAGCAATAACAATGTTCTACCCTTTTATCATCCGGGTCGTTCATTTACCGTCAATGTTTGAGAACGGCCGGATTAATGTTCACGCAACACCTAGTTGTTTCAGTCAACGGAGTATTACATGTCCAGAAGGCTTCGCAGAACCAAAATCGTTACCACGTTAGGCCCGGCAACTGATCGCGATAACAACCTCGAAAAAATTATCGCTGCGGGTGCGAACGTCGTACGTATGAACTTTTCGCACGGCTCTCCAGAAGATCACAAAATGCGGGCGGATAAGGTCCGTGAAATTGCCGCAAAACTGGGACGTCATGTAGCTATTTTGGGTGACCTGCAGGGACCTAAAATCCGCGTATCAACCTTTAAAGAAGGTAAAGTTTTTCTTAATGTTGGCGACAAGTTCCTGTTAGACGCCAACCTCGGCAAAGGCGAAGGCGACAAAGAAAAAGTCGGGATCGATTATAAAGGTCTGCCTGCTGACGTTGTGCCAGGCGATATCCTGCTACTTGACGACGGTCGCGTACAGCTTAAGGTGCTGGAAGTTCAGGGTATGAAAGTCTTCACCGAAGTCACCGTCGGTGGCCCGCTGTCCAACAATAAAGGCATCAACAAACTGGGCGGCGGTCTTTCTGCTGAAGCCCTGACCGAAAAAGATAAAGCTGACATCGTCACTGCAGCGCAAATCAGCGTTGACTACCTGGCAGTCTCCTTCCCTCGCTGCGGCGAAGATCTGAACTATGCCCGCCGTCTGGCGCGCGACGCTGGCTGCGACGCGAAAATCGTCGCCAAGGTAGAACGTGCGGAAGCTGTCTGCGACCAGAATGCGATGGATGACATCATCCTGGCCTCTGACGTGGTGATGGTGGCGCGTGGCGACCTGGGCGTTGAAATCGGCGATCCTGAGCTGGTAGGTATTCAAAAAGCGTTGATTCGTCGCGCGCGTCAGCTGAACCGTGCGGTCATTACCGCCACACAGATGATGGAGTCGATGATTACCAACCCAATGCCGACCCGTGCGGAAGTGATGGACGTGGCTAACGCCGTTCTGGACGGTACCGATGCCGTTATGCTTTCTGCAGAAACGGCAGCAGGCCAGTACCCGGCAGAAACCGTCGCGGCAATGGCTCGCGTATGCCTGGGTGCCGAGAAGATCCCGAGCATCAATGTCTCCAAACACCGTCTTGACGTGCAGTTTGACAACGTCGAAGAAGCAATTGCTATGTCAGCGATGTATGCCGCTAACCACCTGAAAGGGGTAACCGCTATCATCGCGATGACTGAGTCTGGTCGTACCGCGCTGATGACCTCTCGTATCAGTTCTGGTCTGCCGATTTTCGCGATGTCTCGTCATGAACGTACGCTGAATCTGACCTCTCTGTATCGCGGTGTCACCCCGGTTCACTTTGACAGCGAAACTGATGGCGTGGTTGCCGCCAATCAAGCGGTGAACCTGCTGCGCGATAAAGGTTATCTGGTCTCCGGTGATCTGGTGATTGTGACCCAGGGCGATGTCATGAGCACCATTGGCTCCACTAACACTACGCGTATTCTGACTGTCGAATAATGCCAGCGTTTGATGTAAAAAAGCCTCTCGTTTGAGAGGCTTTTTTTATTTCTTCGGATAGAGATCTTTGCGTTTATATGGCTCAATTTCACCGGGTTTACGCGTCTTAAGCAGCTTTAAAATCCAGGTGTATTGCTCAAGGTGTGGCGCAACAAAAATTTCCACCTCTTCGTTCATTCGTCTGGCAATGGTGTGATCATCCGCAGTCAGAATGTCATCCATCGGAGGACGTACCTGGATCGTCAGGCGGTGCGTTTTACCATCATATACCGGGAACAGAGGCACCACGCGCGCATGGCACACCTTCATCAGACGGCCAATCGCCGGTAACGTTGCTTTATAGGTAGCAAAAAAGTCCACAAACTCGCTGTGTTCAGGACCATGGTCCTGATCCGGCAGATAGTATCCCCAATATCCCTGACGTACAGACTGAATAAATGGTTTGATACCGTCGTTACGCGCATGCAGGCGACCACCGAAACGACGGCGCACTGTGTTCCATACGTAATCGAATACCGGGTTTCCCTGGTTGTGGAACATCGCCGCCATTTTCTGCCCCTGAGAGGCCATCAACATCGCCGGGATGTCCACTCCCCAGCCATGAGGAACGAGAAAAATCACCTTTTCATCGTTGCGACGCATCTCTTCGATGATATCCAGTCCTTGCCAGTCGACCCGACTCTGAATTTTCTCCGGGCCGCGTATCGCCAGTTCCGCCATCATGACCATCGCCTGAGGCGCGGTCGCGAACATTTCATCGACAATAGCATCGCGCTCGGCTTCACTACGCTCAGGAAAGCAGAGAGACAAATTGATTAATGCTCTGCGACGTGAGCTTTTTCCCAGTCTTCCGGCGAGCCGTCCGAGCTTCGCCAGAACAGGATCGCGGAATGATGCTGGCGTTAACGCAATCCCGGCTATCGCCGCCACGCCAAGCCAGGCGCCCCAGTAGCGCGGATGGCGAAATGATTTGTGAAACTCAGGGATATACTCAATATTCTTTTTTTTCGTTTCCATGCTCTTCCAGTGTCTGGTATCGCGAAAAGTAAATCTGCTGATAGTGTAGCGGCGCACCGTGCGCCGTACAAAATAAAAAAGCCGGCACGCATCGCGTACCGGCTCTGTCAGTGTGCTAATTAATCGAAACGCAGCTGAGGAACAACTTCTTTCACCTGTGCCAGGTAATCAGTGCGATCTGAGCCGGTCAACCCTTCTGTACGCGGCAGTTTCGCCGTCAGTGGGTTAACAGCCTGCTGGTTGATCCACACTTCGTAATGCAGGTGCGGACCCGTTGAGCGTCCGGTATTGCCTGACAGCGCGATACGGTCGCCACGTTTCACTTTTTGTCCTGGCTTAACCAACAGCTTACGCAAGTGCATATAACGTGTGGTGTAGGTGCGACCATGACGTACCGCAACATAATAGCCAGCGGCGCCGCTGCGCTTCGCGACAACAACTTCACCATCACCTACCGACAGCACTGGCGTGCCCTGCGGCATCGCAAAGTCGACACCTTTATGCGGTGCCACGCGTCCCGTTACCGGGTTCAGGCGACGCGGGTTAAAGTTCGAGGAGATGCGGAACTGTTTCGCCGTTGGGAAACGCATAAAGCCTTTCGCCAGTCCGGTACCATTACGGTCATAGAACTTACCGTCTTCAGCACGGATGGCGTAATAATCTTTGCCTTCAGAACGCAAACGCACACCCAACAGCTGGCTTTGCTCACGTTTGCCGTCGAGCATTTCGCGAGACATCAGCACCGAGAACTCATCGCCTTTTTTCAGTTTGCGGAAATCCATCTGCCACTGCATGGCCTTGATCACCGCACTGATTTCCGAGCTGGTCAGCCCGGCATCTTTAGCACTGGCGACGAAGCTCCCACCGACTGTGCCTTTGATACGGCTGTTAACCCAGTCGCCCTGCTGCATTTCGCTACTCATTTTGAAACCCGTCGCGGTGCGATCGTAAGTACGGGTTTCGCGACGAGAGACTTCCCAGGTCAGGCGTTGCAGGTCACCTTCCGCACTTAGCGTCCAGGAAAGTTGCTGACCAATTTTCAGGTTACGCAACTCTTTATCGGAAGCAGCAAGCTGGCTGATGTCACCCATATCGATGCCGTACTGATTCAGAATACTGCTCAGCGTATCGCCCGTAGAGACGACATACTCATGCACACCGGCCTCACCAGACGTTTTGTCATCCAGTTCATCCTGGGGGATAGCTTCATCTTCCTGAGCGGCCTGATCGATAGGTTCGCTGGCCTCAGGCAACAGTGAACGAATCTCGCTTTTTTCCAGCTCGATAGTTTTGACGATGGGTGCAGAATCGGGGTGGTAAACATAGGGCCGCCACACAGCGACGGCCAATGTCAGTACAGTAAGCGACCCCAGCATAACGCGATGGGGTCGAGGCAGATTATTAAATGCCAGAGCGACAGAGCGGGCTATCTGTTGCACGTATTCACTTCCTCATTAATCTCCTTTCAGGCAGCTCGCATACTGGTTGGCTAATTGGTTCAAAAACGCTGAATAGCTTGTTTTACCCAGTTTGATATTCGTTCCGAGCGGGTCCAACGTTCCCATTCGAACGGTTGTTCCTCTCGCGACGGCTTCAACGACCGCTGGCCTGAACTGTGGCTCAGCAAAAACGCAGGTTGCTTTTTGCTCAACCAACTGTGTTCTTATTTCATGTAAACGCTGCGCACCAGGTTGAATCTCAGGGTTCACGGTAAAGTGACCAAGCGGCGTTAGTCCGTAGTGTTTCTCGTAGTAGCCATAGGCGTCATGAAAAACGAAATAACCTTTACCCTTGAGCGGCGCGAGCTCGTTACCTACCTGCTTATCGGTTGCGGCTAATTGTGCCTCAAAATCCTTCAGGTTGGCGTCAAGTTTGGCTCGACTTTGCGGCATAAGTTCCACTAATTTTTCATGGATTGCAACCGCTGAGGCCCGCGCTATCTCTGGGGAGAGCCAAAGATGCATGTTGTAATCGCCATGATGGTGATGCTCGTCACTTTTTTCACCACCAGCATCATTGTGTCCATGATCGTCATCGTCGTCGTCAGCACCTTTCATGAGTAACGGTTTCACGTCATTAAGCTGCGCAATCGTTACCTGTTTCGCGTTAGGAATATTCTTGACTGACTTTTCCATAAACGCTTCCATCTCAGGTCCAATCCACACGACTAAGTCCGCGCCCTGTAAGCGTTTTACGTCTGAAGGACGGAGTGAGTAATCGTGTTCGGAAGCCCCGTCAGGCAGCAGAACCTGGGTATCAGTTACCCCATCAGCAATGGCTGAAGCAATAAATCCCAGCGGCTTAAGAGACGCCACGACAGCGGCATTTGCCACCTGTGTTGCACTACCCCAAAGAGCAGCGGATAATGCTGCGAAAAGAAGCGTATTTTTATGTAACATAATGCGACCAATCATCGTAATGAATGTAAGAAATGTGATATTATAACATTCTATAACTTCTGCAAGACTAAAATTGATATGACGACTTTGGTTTCACTGGAAAATGTCTCGGTCTCTTATGGTCAACGCCGCGTCCTTTCTGACGTATCGCTTGAACTTCGACCCGGTAAAATTTTGACGCTTCTCGGCCCGAATGGCGCCGGCAAGTCTACGCTGGTGCGCGTTGTTTTAGGGCTGGTAGCGGCTGATGAGGGAGTTATCAAGCGTAATGGTCAATTGCGGATTGGCTATGTGCCGCAAAAGCTATACCTCGATACCACGCTTCCGCTGACGGTAAGTCGTTTTCTGCGCTTACGTCCAGGCACCAAAAAAGAGGATATCCTTCCGGCGCTGAAGCGCGTTCAGGCCGGGCATCTGATGAATGCACCAATGCAAAAACTCTCTGGCGGGGAAACGCAACGCGTCCTGTTGGCCCGTGCTTTATTGAATAAGCCTCAACTACTGGTCCTTGATGAGCCAACTCAGGGTGTGGATGTCAATGGTCAGGTCGCACTGTACGATCTTATCGACCAGTTACGACGCGAACTGGATTGCGCTGTACTGATGGTTTCCCATGACCTGCATCTGGTGATGGCTAAAACCGATGAAGTGCTGTGCCTCAACCATCATATTTGCTGTTCCGGCGCGCCGGAAGTGGTTTCCATGCACCCGGAATTCATCTCAATGTTCGGGCAACGCGGCGCCGAACAACTCGGAATTTACCGTCATAATCATAATCATCGCCACGATTTACAGGGTCGTATCGTCTTACGCCGGGGAAATGGTCACTCATGATTGAATTGTTATTACCCGGTTGGTTAGCTGGGATCATGCTGGCCTGTGCCGCTGGCCCACTCGGCTCGTTCGTCGTCTGGCGTCGCATGTCTTATTTTGGTGATACGCTGGCCCACGCCTCACTGCTGGGTGTCGCTTTTGGTCTGCTGTTGAATGTAAATCCTTTCTATGCCGTCATTGCCGTGACCCTGCTGCTGGCGGCCGGTCTGGTATGGCTGGAGAAGCGCCCTCACCTCGCGATCGATACCTTGCTCGGTATTATGGCGCACAGCGCGTTGTCATTGGGGCTGGTTGTCGTCAGCTTGATGTCAAACATCCGCGTGGATCTGATGGCCTACCTGTTTGGTGATTTACTCGCCGTGACGCCAGAAGATCTCATCTCCATCGCTATTGGCGTGGTTATGGTTCTGGCGATTCTGTTCTGGCAGTGGCGCAACCTGCTGTCAATGACCATCAGTCCGGACCTGGCCTTTGTTGATGGCGTGAAGCTGCAACGCGTTAAGCTGCTGCTGATGCTGGTTACAGCTTTAACTATCGGTGTGGCGATGAAGTTTGTCGGGGCGCTGATTATCACCTCGCTGCTGATCATCCCTGCGGCAACCGCCCGTCGTTTCGCCCGTACGCCGGAACAGATGGCCGGCGTCGCCGTTGGTGTGGGTATGATAGCGGTTACAGGGGGACTGACCTTTTCAGCCTTTTATGATACCCCAGCAGGGCCATCCGTTGTGCTGTGCGCCGCGCTGCTGTTTATCTTCAGTATGATGAAAAAGCAGGCAAGCTAAACGTGTGTTGCCCGGTGGCATTGCGCTTACCGGGCCTACAAAATCGCCCAGGCCTGATGAATGTAGCGACTTCAGGCGTTAAGGCATCTCTGGCGGCGTGATCCCGAAATGGTTCCAGGCGCGCACCGTTGCCATTCTTCCGCGCGGCGTACGCTGCAGAAAACCTTGCTGAATCAGATACGGCTCCAGCACATCCTCAATGGTTTCACGTTCTTCCCCGATTGCCGCTGCCAGGTTATCCAGGCCGACCGGTCCACCGAAGAATTTATCGATCACCGCCAGCAGCAGCTTGCGGTCCATATAATCGAAGCCTTCCGCGTCGACGTTGAGCATATCCAGCGCCTGAGCGGCGATATCCGCCGAAATGGTGCCGTCATGCTTCACCTCGGCAAAATCACGTACCCGGCGTAATAAACGGTTGGCGATACGCGGCGTACCGCGGGCGCGACGCGCCACTTCCAACGCCCCTTCATCGCTCATTTCAAGTCCCATGAAGCGGGCGCTACGTCCGACAATGTGCTGCAGATCGGCAACCTGATAGAACTCCAGTCGCTGCACAATACCAAAGCGATCACGCAGCGGGGACGTTAACGACCCGGCGCGCGTCGTCGCTCCAATCAGGGTAAACGGTGGCAGATCGATCTTAATTGAACGTGCAGCAGGCCCTTCGCCAATCATGATATCCAGCTGATAATCTTCCATCGCCGGATACAGCACCTCTTCCACCACCGGTGACAGGCGATGGATCTCATCGATAAACAGCACATCGTGGGGTTCAAGGTTAGTGAGCATAGCCGCCAGATCGCCCGCTTTCTCCAGTACCGGTCCGGATGTGGTACGCAGGTTGACGCCCATTTCATTGGCAACAATATTGGCAAGCGTGGTTTTACCGAGGCCAGGAGGGCCGAAAATCAGCAGGTGATCGAGGGCATCACCACGCAGCTTAGCCGCCTGGATAAAAATCTCCATTTGCGAGCGTACCTGAGGCTGGCCAATATACTCTTCCAGCAATTTAGGGCGGATCGCACGATCCACCAGGTCTTCAGGTGTCGTGCTGACAGCCGAAATCAGGCGATCTGCTTCAATCATCCTTTACCTCACAATGCCGCGCGAAGCGCTTCACGAATCAGGGTTTCACTGCTGGCATCAGGGCGGGCAATTTTGCTCACCATGCGGCTGGCTTCCTGTGGTTTATAGCCTAACGCCACCAACGCAGCAACCGCTTCCTGCTCGGCGTCCTCCGTTGCCGGACTTGCCGGAGAGGCCAGGACCAGATCTGCCGCCGGGGTGAAGAGATCGCCATGCAGACCTTTAAAGCGGTCCTTCATTTCAACAATCAAACGTTCGGCAGTTTTCTTTCCAATACCAGGTAGCTTCACCAGCGCGCCAAGCTCTTCACGTTCAACGGCATTCACGAACTGCTGGGCAGACATACCGGAAAGGATCGCCAGTGCCAGCTTCGGGCCTACGCCGTTGGTTTTAATTAACTCTTTAAATAGCGTGCGTTCTTGCTTGTTGTTGAAGCCATACAGCAACTGCGCGTCTTCACGAACTACAAAATGGGTGAAGATAATCGCTTCCTGTCCGGCTTCCGGCAGCTCGTAAAAACAGGTCATGGGCATATGCACTTCATAGCCGACGCCGCCGGTTTCCAGAAGGACCAGCGGGGGTTGTTTTTCAAGAATGATGCCTCTGAGTCTGCCTATCACGTGACGCTCCTGCGTTAAGGGCTAAAAGGTAATGCGCTATCATAAAAAAAGGCTGGATAGATATCCAGCCTCATTTGTCACTAACGTAACCGACCTCGCGCCAGATTCAGCCTCGACTCGCTCATTTGCATGGCATTCTGACTGACATGGCAGTGGGTAATGGCAATCGCCAACGCATCCGCGGCGTCCGCCTGCGGGTTGGCGGGCAGCTTCAGCAGCGTACGCACCATGTGCTGTACCTGGCTTTTTTCCGCACTACCGATACCAACCACGGTCTGTTTTACCTGGCGGGCTGCGTATTCAAAGACCGGAAGATCCTGATTGGTCGCCGCAACGATTGCCACACCGCGCGCCTGCCCCAGCTTTAGCGCCGAGTCGGCATTCTTCGCCATAAAAACCTGCTCAATGGCAAAATAGTCCGGCTGGAACTGGGTGATGATCTCCGTCACGCCCGCATAAATTAGCTTCAAACGTGACGGAAGATCGTCGACTTTGGTGCGAATACAGCCGCTGCCGAGGTAGGTCAGTTGCCTGCCGACCTGACGGATTACGCCATAACCGGTAATGCGTGACCCCGGGTCAATGCCGAGAATAATAGACATCACGCATCTCCTGTTACTTTATGGCTTAACCACATCATTCTAAGGTCGCAGCGACCTCATCGGAGATTTCACCGTTGTGGTAAACTTCCTGTACGTCGTCGCAGTCTTCCAGCATATCGATCAGACGCATCAGTTTCGGTGCCGTTTCAGCATCCATGTCCGCTTTAGTGGATGGGATCATCGTCACTTCAGCGCTGTCTGCTTTCAGGCCAGCCGCTTCCAGCGCGTCACGCACTTTGCCCATCTCTTCCCAGGCAGTGTAAACATCAATCGCGCCATCATCATAGGTCACTACATCTTCAGCACCGGCTTCCAGCGCTGCTTCCATGATGGTGTCTTCATCGCCTTTCTCAAAAGAGATCACGCCTTTTTTGCTGAACAGGTAAGCCACGGAGCCGTCGGTGCCCAGATTACCGCCGGTTTTGCTGAACGCATGACGCACTTCAGCCACGGTACGGTTACGGTTGTCAGACAGGCATTCAATCATCACGGCGGTGCCGCCAGGACCGTAACCTTCATAGATGATGGTTTCCATGTTCGAGTCTTCATCACCGCCCACGCCACGCGCGATGGCACGGTTCAGGGTGTCACGGGTCATGTTGTTGGACAGCGCTTTATCCACCGCCGCGCGCAGACGCGGGTTAGCATCCGGATCGCCACCGCCCAGTTTAGCCGCCGTTACCAGCTCGCGAATGATTTTGGTAAAAATTTTACCGCGTTTAGCATCCTGAGCGGCTTTACGATGTCTGGTGTTGGCCCATTTACTATGACCTGCCATAAATAATATCTCCAAAAAGCGCGCCTTCTCAGGCGACGTTAATCACAAATTCTTCAATCGCCTGCCGATTACTCCACGACTTGGTTAACTGGGCGGCTTCAACCGCATTAACCCAACGATAGGTCAGATGTTCGGTGAACACGATCTCTCGTTCTGAGGGAAGAGCCAGGCAAAACCAGGATTCAGTATTACGCTCAATTCCCGGCGCATAGCGATGACGTAAATGGCGAAAAATCTCAAACTCCACCGTGCGCTGACAGTCAATTAAGGTCAGTTGCTCAGTCGCAACATCAATGGCGACCTCTTCCTTTACTTCGCGCATGGCGGCCTGCGACGCGGTTTCACCCTCTTCCAGGCTGCCGGTGACCGACTGCCAGAAGTCAGGATCGTCGCGTCGCTGTAACATCAGCACTCTCCCGGTGTCCTTTGCATAAATCACGACCAACACCGAGACAGGCTGTTTGTACTTCATATCAGTTATTCTCGGCCTTCTTCACAACCTGAATGCTCAGTTCCGCCAGCGCAGCTTCATTGGCGAAGCTTGGCGCTTCAGTCATCAGACACGCGGCTGCCGTCGTTTTCGGGAAGGCAATAACGTCGCGAATGTTATCCGTACCCGTCAGCAACATGGTCAGACGATCCAGACCAAACGCCAGGCCCGCATGCGGCGGTGTACCATATTTTAGCGCATCCAGCAGGAAGCCGAATTTCTCGCGTTGCTCTTGCTCGTTAATGCCCAGAATACCGAATACGGTCTGCTGCATATCACCGTTGTGAATACGGACGGAACCACCACCTACTTCATAGCCGTTGATAACCATATCGTAGGCGTTGGCAACCGCATCTTCCGGCGCAGCTTTCAGCTCAGCAGCGGTCATGTCTTTCGGCGAGGTGAACGGGTGGTGCATCGCGGTCAGACCGCCTTCACCATCATCTTCAAACATCGGGAAGTCGATGACCCACAGCGGCGCCCATTTCGACTCGTCGGTAATGTTCAAATCTTTGCCCAGTTTCAGACGCAGCGCGCCCATCGCGTCGGCAACCACTTTCTTGTTGTCGGCACCGAAGAAAATCATGTCGCCGTCTTGCGCACCGGTACGCGCCAGAATCGCTTCCACGATTTCTGCGTTCAGGAACTTAGCCACCGGGCTGGTGATACCTTCCAGACCTTTCGCGCGCTCGGTGACTTTGATGTAAGCCAGGCCTTTCGCGCCGTAGATCTTAATAAAGTTACCGTAATCATCGATCTGCTTACGACTTAAGCTCGCACCGCCCGGTACGCGCAGGGCTGCAACACGGCCTTTCGGATCGTTCGCCGGACCAGAGAACACCGCGAACTCAACGTCTTTTACCAGATCGGCGACGTCAACCAGCTCCATTGGGTTACGCAGGTCTGGTTTATCGGAGCCGTAACGGCGCTCAGCCTCGGCAAAGGTCATGATCGGGAAATCACCGAGATCCACACCTTTCACTTCCAGCCACAGATTACGCACTAACGCTTCCATCACTTCTCGCACCTGCGGCGCAGTCATGAAGGATGTCTCCACATCGATCTGGGTAAATTCAGGCTGACGGTCAGCACGTAAGTCTTCATCGCGGAAGCATTTTACGATCTGATAGTAGCGGTCAAAGCCAGACATCATCAGCAGCTGTTTGAACAGCTGAGGAGATTGCGGCAGCGCGTAAAACTTGCCTTTATGAACGCGGGAAGGCACCAGATAGTCGCGCGCACCTTCCGGCGTCGCTTTGGTCAACATCGGGGTTTCGATGTCGAGGAAGCCGTGATCGTCCATAAAACGACGAACCAGGCTGGTAATTTTGGCGCGTGTTTTCAGGCGCTGCGCCATTTCAGGACGACGCAGATCCAGATAACGATACTTCAGACGCGCTTCTTCGGTATTGACGTGGTTAGAGTCCAGCGGCAGTGAGTCTGAGCGGTTGATGATGGTCAGATCGGACGCCAGTACTTCTATTTCGCCAGTCGCCATATCGGCATTGACGTTTTTCGCATCACGCGCACGCACGGTGCCCGTAACCTGGATGCAGAACTCATTACGCAGTTCGGAGGCCAGCTTTAACGCGTCCGCACGGTCCGGATCGAAAAATACCTGCACGATACCTTCGCGGTCGCGCATATCGATAAAGATCAGGCTACCAAGATCACGACGACGGTTGACCCAACCACACAGAGTCACCTGCTGCCCCTCGTGGGACAGACGTAGCTGCCCGCAATATTCTGTACGCATGAGATATCCCTTAACTTTGCCGCAGGCGGATTGTCATCTGTCTCGCAGATGACGAAGTCGCAGCTTTAGCTGAATGTCACAACTGAATGAAAAAAGGCGGCTATTATACTGGAAATTCTGCCGCACGATAAGTCCGGTACTGACTGTACGCCTGTTTCCTCGACGGGCATTGCGTAATCTCACAAAAAATAACAAAAATTGTCGCCCCTTTCACACTGATTCGCGATTAAGGTGTAACGGAATTCTTATTTTTTACTGGAGTGACCATGCTGGAACTGAACGCAACAACAACCGCCCTCGTCGTTATTGACTTACAGGAAGGGATCCTGCCTTTCGCTGGCGGACCACATACGGCACACGATGTGGTTGCCCGCGCCGCACGGTTGGCGGAAAAATTTCGTACTAAGGGTTCTCCAGTAGTGATGGTGCGCGTTGGCTGGTCTGACGATTACGCCGAAGCGCTGAAACAACCGGTTGATGCCCAGGCCCCGGCCAAAGCGTTACCCGACAACTGGTGGGATTATCCACAAGCTTTGGGCAAATGCGCCAGCGATGTGGAAGTCACCAAGCGTCAGTGGGGAGCGTTCTACGGTACCGATCTCGAGCTACAGTTGCGCCGCCGGGGTATCAATACCATCGTTCTGTGTGGCATCTCCACGAATATTGGCGTGGAATCCACCGCACGAAACGCATGGGAGCTAGGTTTTAATCTGATCGTTGCGGAAGATGCCTGTAGCGCCGCCAGTGCTGATCAGCATCAGGGCAGCATGACACACATTTTCCCACGTATTGCGCGCGTTCGCAGTGTGGACGAGATCCTGCAAGCGTTATGATCTATATCGGCTTACCCCAGTGGTCGCACCCGAAATGGGTGCGACTTGGGATCACCAGCCTGGAAGAGTATGCCCGCCACTTTAACTGCGTGACGCGGTAATTTTTAAAATCACTAAAGAACGCCCAAGAGCATGTGTTTTCTTTAGGTTAATCAGTGCATTATAAGACGCCTCCATATGAAATTCGGTTAAGTTCATATGAGTTAAAATGTCCCAACCATGCCCCAAAACTGGCATTTATGCCCCATACATGCCCCAAAAACCTTCCTTAAAAAGCTACGTGCCCAACCGTTGACGCTGTATAAATAAACAGTATAAATTGCGTGCAAAATCATTGTTGCTTTGGAGGCGGTATGTTCGTTGAGTTGGTGTACGACAAACGGAATGTTGAAGGATTAACAGGTGCCAGAGAAATAATTCTGAATGAGTTAACAAAGCGAGTGCACCGGATCTTTCCGGATGCAGAAGTGAAGGTTAAGCCGATGCA
>NZ_SZXM01000026.1:0-276456 GCF_005281355.1 Citrobacter sp. wls615
TTCTACCGACTGAACTACAGAGGAATCGTTGTGGAGGCTAATCTTAGCGGCGAAATTTTTTTTGTCAAACCCCATTTTCCTGAATAACGCTCAATTGATGCTTCTCTCAACAGTTTGTTGCATTTGCAGACATTTTAAATGGAAAAAACTTTGCAGCTTTTTGGATTCTCCCTCATCATTTGAAATGAGGTTTCAACTTTCTTCTTTAAGGTCCACTTTGAACGTCTCCGCAGCCTTACGCCAGGTCGCATCCCGCACGCCCTGGTACGCCAAACGCAAGAGTTATAAGGTTCTCTTCTGGCGCGAAATCACTCCGCTTGCCGTGCCTATTTTTCTGGAAAACACCTGCGTGCTATTGATGGGTGTCCTGAGTACTTTCCTGGTAAGCTGGTTGGGAAAAGAGGCGATGGCAGGTGTTGGACTCGCCGACAGTTTCAACATGGTCATCATGGCATTTTTCGCCGCTATCGATCTGGGTACCACGGTGGTAGTTGCCTTTAGCCTGGGAAAACGAGATCGTCGCCGGGCCAGAGCTGCTGCCAGGCAATCGCTGGTGATTATGACGATTTTTGCTACCGTGCTGGCAGCGGTCATTCACTATTTTGGTGAGCAGATTATTGACGTTGTCGCTGGTGAAGCAACGCCCGATGTAAAAGCTCTGGCACTCACCTACCTGGAGCTGACGGTGCTCAGCTACCCGGCAGCAGCCATTGCGTTAATCGGTAGTGGTGCCCTACGCGGTGCGGGTAATACAAAAATACCGCTGTTGATTAATGGTGGGATGAACATTTTGAATATCATTATCAGTAGCATCCTGATCTACGGCGTATTTTCCTGGCAAGGGCTGGGGTTCGTCGGTGCTGGACTGGGGCTGACAATTTCGCGCTACATTGGCGCAATTGCCATCATCTGGGTTCTGATGATTGGGTTTAACCCAGCGCTGCGTATTCCCTTCAAAAGCTATTTTAAGCCACTCAACCTCGCCATTATCTGGGAGGTGATGGGGATCGGCATTCCGGCCAGTATCGAATCAGTGTTGTTTAACGGCGGCAAGCTGTTAACGCAGATGTTTGTTTCAGGCATGGGGACCAGTGTGATTGCCGGGAACTTCATTGCCTTTTCTATTGCCGCACTCATTAACCTGCCGGGGAACGCTTTAGGCTCTGCGTCGACAATTATTACCGGCAGACGTTTAGGAAATGGTCAGATTGCCCAGGCCGAAATCCAGTTACGGCATGTATTCTGGCTGTCGACCATCGGTTTAACTGCCATCGCCTGGCTGACCGCCCCTTTTGCCGGCGTTATGGCCTCGTTTTACACCCACGATCAGGACGTAAAAGAGGTCATAGTCATTCTGATTTGGCTCAATGCGGCATTTATGCCGATATGGGCAGCCTCCTGGGTATTACCTGCTGGGTTTAAAGGCGCACGCGATGCCCGTTTTGCAATGTGGGTATCTATGCTGGGCATGTGGGGCTGTCGCGTTGTGGTAGGTTACACCCTGGGGATCGTTTTAGGATGGGGCGTAATCGGTGTCTGGTTAGGAATGTTCTTCGACTGGGCCGTACGCGCCGCATTATTTTACTGGCGTATGGTGACAGGTCGCTGGCTATGGAAATACCCGCGTCCCGAACAGGAAAAGTGCATAAAACAACCTGTTGCGCCTGAATAATCGGCGAAATGGGGAATATTTCGGCAAACGATTGAATTTATCGATTCAGGCTTTGACATCACTGAGTGGTGTCGCTAATATGCGCCTCGTTCACACGATTCCTCTGTAGTTCAGTCGGTAGAACGGCGGACTGTTAATCCGTATGTCACTGGTTCGAGTCCAGTCAGAGGAGCCAGATTTAAAAAGCCCGCTTAAGGAAACTTAAGCGGGCTTTTTGCTTTTGTTTTTGCTGCCAGGCGCTGTTACCTGGCAAGCTGCTTTTTGAGTTGAGCTATACAGTGTTGTTTTTCCACACTGAGTACCGGTGATTAGCACGCCAGTTGATTGCTCCACGTAATCCTCCTCTATGGGAGTATCATCGAGATTCTCTATAACCACTAACATTCCATACGCATACAGATGATACGGCACATATGAAATGTTGTTTCAGTACTATGCTTAAGCAATAGCGTAGGGAAATGGTTATAAGAGCGGCGCTGACCAGGGTTTTTGCTTAAAAAATCGAGGGTTAAAGTTGAAAGAGCGTGAGTAACTCGCTCATACTCTATACTCGCAGTGTTACCCGGCGTAGCATGGCATAACGCTTGGGCTGTTAATGAAAAAGGAAAACGTCGTGGCAGAAGAAACTATATTCAGCAAAATTATCCGTCGTGAAATTCCGTCGGATATCGTGTACCAGGATGACCTGGTCACTGCGTTTCGTGATATTTCCCCTCAGGCACCTACGCATATTCTGATCATCCCTAATATCCTGATCCCCACCGTCAACGATGTGACGGCAGAACATGAGCAGGCGCTGGGCCGAATGATTACCGTTGCGGCGAAAATCGCGGAGCAGGAAGGCATTGCTGCGGATGGATACCGTTTAATCATGAATACCAACCGTCACGGTGGCCAGGAGGTGTATCACATTCATATGCACCTGTTGGGGGGACGTGCGCTTGGTCCGATGCTCGCACATAAAGGTCTTTAAGCATGACCAGAGGATGCATTGCACTTTCACTGGGCTTGCTGTTGCTGGCAGGCTGTCGCTCACACCCTGAAATTCCGGTCAGTGATGAACAGTCTCTGGTGATGGAATCAGCTATTCTGGCGGCGGGCATAACCGCAGAACAGCCCGTGTTAACAACGTCTGATATTCAGGCTTCAGCATCCTCGCGACTCTATAACGAAAGACAAGAATCCGTCACCGTGCATTATCGGTTTTATTGGTATGACGCCAGAGGGTTGGAGATGCACCCTCTGGAAGCGCCACGCAGCGTGACTATCCCGGCTCATTCGTCGGTAACACTGTACGGCAGCGCCAATTATCTGGGTGCGCACAAGGTTAGACTTTATCTATATTTGTAAGGGGTGAATCTTGATGATCAAAATGAATCGCTACGCATTGCTTGCCGCGCTGGCGATGTTTCTCTCTGGTTGTGTGGCTCAACGTGAACCTGCGCCGGTAGAGGAAGTGAAGCCGGTACCGGAACAGCCCGCGCAGCCGCAACAGCCGGTACCGGTGGTACCAACGGTGCCAGGTATACCGCAGCAGCCGGGTCCGATCGAACACGAGGATCAAACGGCGCAGCCAACACCGCGTCAACGTCACTACGACTGGAACAGCGCAATGCAGCCGATGGTGGGTAAAATGCTGCAGGCCGATGGCGTCAAAGCGGGTGGTGTTCTGCTGGTTGATAGTGTGAATAACCGTACTAACGGTTCATTGAACGCTGGCGAAGCGACTGAAACCTTACGTAACGCGCTGGCGAATAACGGCAAATTTACCCTGGTTTCCGCCCAGCAACTGGCTGTCGCCAAGCAGCAGTTAGGTCTGTCGCCGAACGATAGCCTGGGAACGCGCAGCAAAGCGATTGGTATTGCCCGTAACGTTGGTGCGCAGTATGTGCTCTATTCCAGCGCATCTGGCAACGTCAATTCGCCGGCGCTGCAAATGCAATTAATGCTGGTACAAACTGGCGAGATAATCTGGTCAGGTAAAGGTGCCGTTCAGCAACAATAACAGATTGACGCGCGATGAAGTTATGTCGCGCTACTTTCCGCAGTATCATCCCGTCGTAGCCAGCCACCATGGCTTGAGCGGCGGGAGCTGCATAATCGAACATCAGACCCACCGCTTAGTGCTGCGCTGTCATCACGACCCCGACGCGCCGGAATCGCATTTTCTGCGCCAATATCATGCGTTAAAACACCTACCGGAAAATCTTGCGCCCCGACCTCGTTTTTATACGCGGGGGTGGATGGCAGTCGACTTTTTTCACGGTAAGGTAGAATCCAGATTACCGGACGCCGACGAACTTGCTGACTTATTGTATTATCTGCATCAGCAATCCCGGCTGGGCTGGCGAATCAGCCTGCTGCCGTTACTTGAACAGTACTGGCAGTGTGGTGATCCGGCGCGTCGTACACCACATTGGTTACGAGCGTTAAAGCGGCTAAGAAAAAGCGGCGAGCCCCGCCCTTTGCGGCTGGGGCCGCTACATATGGATGTCCACGGTGACAACATCGTACGCGCACCGTCAGGGTTGCGGCTGATTGACTGGGAATATGCCGGAGACGGCGATATCGCCCTCGAGCTGGCGGCGGTGTGGGTCAGTGATGAGCTCCAGCACCAACAGCTAGTCAGCGCCTATGCCCGACGAGCGTGCATTGAGCCAACCGTTTTGTGGCGACAGGTCAGGCGATGGCGACCCTGGGTAATCATGCTAAAAGCAGGGTGGTTTGAGTATCGCTGGCGACAAACCGGCGATCAACAATTTATCAGGCTGGCCGATGAAACCTGGCGGCAGCTAACAATGAAAGGATGAGGAGAGTAGTGTGGGCCCAGTAATGTTGGATGTCGAAGGGTATGAGCTGGACGCTGAAGAGCGAGAGATTCTGGCGCATCCGCTGGTAGGTGGGTTAATCCTCTTTACCCGAAATTATCATGATCCGGAGCAGTTGCGTGAGTTAGTGCGTCAGATTCGTAGCGCGTCACGTAATCATTTGGTCGTGGCGGTTGATCAGGAAGGCGGACGCGTACAGCGTTTTCGCGAAGGTTTTACTCGCCTGCCTGCGGCCCAATCTTTTGCCGCGCTGCACGGTCTGGAAGAGGGCGGAAAACTGGCTCAGGACGCCGGATGGCTGATGGCCAGCGAAATGATCGCCATGGATATCGATATCAGCTTTGCGCCGGTTCTGGACGTGGGACATATCAGCGCCGCGATTGGCGAGCGCTCTTACCATGCCGATCCGCTGAAAGCGTTGGCTATGGCGACCCGTTTCATTGACGGTATGCATGCCGCTGGCATGAAAACCACCGGTAAACATTTTCCCGGACATGGAGCGGTGACGGCGGACTCACACAAAGAAACGCCAACCGATCCACGCTCAGAAGTCGAGATTCGGGCGAAAGATATGTCCGTGTTCCGGACGCTGATTACGGAAAACAAACTCGATGCCATTATGCCTGCGCACGTTATCTACAGCGATGTGGATCCGCGCCCGGCGAGTGGTTCGCCTCACTGGTTGAAAACGGTGCTGCGCCAGGAGCTTGGCTTCGACGGCGTTATTTTCTCTGACGATCTGTCGATGGAAGGCGCGGCGATTATGGGAAGCTACGCCGAGCGTGGGCAGGCATCGCTGGATGCTGGTTGCGATATGATCCTGGTCTGCAATAATCGTAAGGGAGCGGTCAGTGTGTTAGATAATCTGTCGCCGATCAATGCAGAACGTGTTACACGTTTGTATCATAAAGGTTCATTTTCACGTCAGGAACTGATGGACACGACACGCTGGAAGACGGTAAGCGCCCAGCTCAACCAGCTTCATGAGCGCTGGCAGGAAGAGAAAGCAGGTCATTAACGCACGTTTGGCGAGGATGCGATGATTATCTATTTACACGGTTTTGACTCTAATAGTCCGGGCAACCACGAGAAGGTGTTGCAGCTGCAATTTATCGACCCGGATGTCAGGCTGATTAGCTACAGTACGCGGCATCCTAAACATGATATGCAGCATCTGCTGAAAGAAGTGGACAAAATGCTGCAGCTTAATGTGGACGACCGTCCACTGATTTGTGGCGTCGGGCTTGGGGGGTATTGGGCTGAACGAATTGGTTTTCTGTGTGATATTCGTCAGGTGGTCTTCAATCCTAACCTGTTCCCGTATGAGAATATGGAAGGGAAAATCGACAGACCTGAAGAGTATGCTGACATTGCGACAAAATGCGTGACCAATTTTCGTGAAAAGAACCGCGATCGCTGCTTGGTGATCCTCTCTCGCCATGATGAAGCACTGAACAGTCAGCGCTCGTCAGAAGAGCTGCATCACTTTTATGAGATCGTCTGGGACGAAGAGCAGACGCATAAGTTTAAAAATATCTCTCCGCATTTGCAGCGCATTAAGGCGTTCAAGACGTTAGGTTAAGCCTAATGAGTGTCTAAAAAACCAGCTTTCGGGCTGGTTTTTTTGTCTTTAACCTTCGGGTTGTCTATCTTTTCAGCATCAAAACTTGATGCACATCAATTTTGGTATGACCAATGCACCGTTCGTGTTATTCTCACTCTCGAAGGGCATTTTCATTATCGTAACTTGTTGTTAATTAAAGGCTATGTCAATAACTTTTAATTAACAATTGGTTAATAAATTTGAGGGGGTCACGTTGACTACACCATTGAAAAGGATCGTGATTGTCGGCGGCGGTGCTGGCGGACTGGAAATGGCGACGCAGCTGGGTAAAAAGCTGGGGCGTAAGAAAAAAGCCAAAATTACGCTGGTGGACAGAAACCACAGCCATTTATGGAAACCGTTACTGCATGAAGTGGCGACTGGTTCTCTGGATGAAGGTGTGGATGCGCTGAGCTATCTGGCGCATGCCCGTAACCATGGCTTCCAGTTCCAGTTGGGCTCGGTGGTTGATATCGATCGCGAAGCGAAAACCATTACTCTTGCTGAGCTGCGCGATGAGAAGGGCGATCTGCTGGTTCCCGAGCGTAAAGTACCGTATGACACGCTGGTGATGGCGCTGGGCAGTACGTCCAACGATTTCAACACGCCGGGCGTCAAAGAGAACTGTATTTTCCTTGATAACCCGCATCAGGCGCGTCGTTTCCACCAGGAGATGCTGAATCTGTTCCTCAAGTATTCCGCGAATCTGGGCGCTAATGGTAAAGTGAATATTGCCATTGTCGGCGGCGGCGCGACGGGGGTTGAACTCTCCGCGGAACTGCATAATGCGGTCAAACAGCTGCACAGCTATGGCTATAAAGGACTGACCAATGACGCGCTGAACGTCACGTTGGTTGAAGCCGGTGAGCGTATCCTGCCGGCATTGCCGCCGCGGATTTCCAGCGCCGCGCACAATGAGTTAACCAAACTGGGCGTACGTGTACTGACGCAGACGATGGTTACCAGCGCTGACGAAGGCGGGTTGCATACCAAAGATGGCGAATACATTGAGGCCGACCTGATGGTGTGGGCCGCAGGGATCAAAGCGCCAGACTTTATGAAGGATATTGGCGGTCTGGAAACGAACCGCATTAACCAACTGGTGGTTGAGCCGACGCTGCAAAGCACTCGCGATCCTGACGTGTATGCGATTGGCGACTGCGCTTCCTGCGCGCGTCCGGAAGGTGGATTTGTGCCGCCGCGCGCTCAGGCTGCGCACCAAATGGCGACCTGCGCGATGAACAATATTCTGGCGCAGATGAACGGCAAGCCGTTGAAAGCGTATCAGTACAAAGATCACGGTTCTCTGGTCTCGCTTTCTAATTTCTCTACCGTCGGTAGCCTGATGGGCAACCTGACGCGCGGTTCAATGATGGTAGAAGGCCGTATTGCGCGCTTTGTCTACATCTCACTGTATCGTATGCATCAGATTGCGCTGCATGGTTACTTCAAAACCGGCCTGATGATGCTGGTCGGCAGTATTAACCGGGTGATTCGCCCGCGTCTGAAACTGCATTAATATTGACCTCAGGCGTCGGACGCTTTCACGCATCCGACGCCTTCCTTCAGAGTTCTCTGAATTATCTCGCTTTATCCCTTCCTTCCGCTATTTTCATCCGTAATCTGATTGGCATTCCTTACCTTCTGTTGCAAAGTTGTTGCTAATAGCAAAAAAGGAGGAAGTCCCGTGAATAAATCAATGTTGGCGGGTATAGGGATTGGCGTAGCTGCTGCGCTGGGTGTTGCAGCGGTGGCCAGTCTTAACGTTTTCGAGCGTGGCCCACAGTATGCACAAGTTGTCTCTGCAACACCGATTAAAGAATCGGTAAAAACGCCACGTCAGGAGTGTCGGAACGTGACGGTCACGCACCGCAAGCCGGTGCAAGATGAAAACCGTATCGCGGGTTCTGTGCTGGGTGCCGTAGCCGGCGGTGTTATCGGCCATCAGTTTGGTGGCGGACGCGGTAAAGATATTGCCACCGTGGCGGGTGCATTAGGCGGCGGCTATGCCGGTAACCAGATCCAGGGTTCGATGCAAGAAAACGATACGTACACCACCACGCAGCAGCGCTGTAAAACGGTGTATGACAAATCAGAAAAAATGCTGGGCTACGACGTGACGTACAAAATTGGCGATCAGCAGGGGAAAATTCGTATGGATAAGGACCCCGGCGCGCAAATTCCGTTGGATAACAACGGACAGTTGGTACTGAATAACAAAGCGTAAAATAGCATTATCCTGAACATTAGCCCCCCATTCGCTCAGGCTGGGGGGCTTTTTTTATCAGAAGGTTAAGGCGTAGTTCAGACCAAAGGTACGACCCCGGCCCTTGTATTCATACAGTGACGGGCTACCATAAGTTGGGCTGTACAGCAGTGGCGCACGTTGTCCCCATAGCGTGGTGTACTCTTCATTCAGCAGGTTTTCCACACTGAAGGTCAGCTTACCTAACGGGAGCTGGTAGCTGCCGATAAAGTCCATAGTGTTATAGCCGTCCAGCTTATTGCCGCTGGCGTCACTCAGATCAAATGTTTGCTGGCTCTGTACTCGCAGCGACCACGGTTCAGGCGCCCAGCCGACCCATGCGGTTGCTTTAGATGGCGAAGCCAGAGTGACATCCCATTTCTGCCATTTACCGTTTTGTTTCACTTCGGATTTAATGACGTTGAAGTTGCCGCCCAGACTCCAGTCGGTATCGGCGATGAAATAATCTACCGCACCTTCCAGACCATAAATCCGACGATCGTCGGGCTGTACGTTTATGGTCATATCACTGCGGTTGATAACGATCGATTTATCCGAAGTGGAGTAATAAGCGGCGAGTTGCGTGCGCAGGCTATCGCCCGTGTAACGCCATCCCAACTCGTACGAGTTAACTTTAATCCCTTCCAGTCGTGAATCCGCAACGTTGACGCTGCGCTGAAGCTGGTAATGATCGCCAACCAGAGAATAGGTACCATTACCGTAATATTTCCCCGGATCCGGAAGCTCCACGCCCTGAGAGAAATTAAACCAGGTTTGCTGGCGCTCAGTCAGGTGGGCGAGGATCCCGGCGTTAAACAGGAAGTTATCGTAATCGGTTTTGCCGCCCGGAATGGTATCCGCGGAGTTTGCAAGGCCCGTCGCGATGCCCTGCTGTTGCGCATAGCCAACGAAATCATCAACTCTGTTTTCGGTCCATTGATAGCGTACGCCGCCACTGAGGGTAAAGATGTCGTTTATGTCATAGCTGTTTTGCAGGAAAGGTGCGAAGTTGGTGATGCTGTAACCAGGATAACGCCCGGTAGTATAGGCGGTACGGTTGTCCATGCCGCCGGAGGGCAGAGAGTAAGCCAGATCGAAGAATTTCTGATTGGAGTCGAAGGTTTCATGATCCGCATCGATACCCCACGTCAGTTCCCAGTCATCCATCACCTGGCTGTTGAGGGTGATTTTGGCGCCGAACTGGTCGGTATCCTGCTGTGAGGCGGAGAAACTGGTGACCTTACCTTTGCTGAGCGTCGGGAAAGGATAGAATTTCAGCGATTCGTCGCGGTAATAGATTTGGCTGACCAGGTTCTGACCAAAGAAATCTGCATCTGAATATTGCAGGCTGATCAGATGACGTTCGGTGCCGGGAATACGATCGGAGTTCAGTCCGCTGCTGGTATAAGCTTTACCATTTCCGGTCACGGCGGACATGTTCTCGCCGAGATCCAGCCCGTAATCTTCATCCCCCTGGCTCTTGTAGTACTGGGTAACCAGTTGCAATTGACGGTTATCATCCAGCTCAATCGTCCCGGTGCCCATCACGTCCAGACGATCGGAATGCTGCAGGCCGGTTTGGGTGTTATCCAGCAGCAGAGCATCGTGGTTTCCATCATACCAACCGCCAAACCGTTGATATGCGACGGACATACGACCGGATGCACGATCGGTTCCTCCGCTCACCGCGGCGGCGACGCGTTCGTCATGATCGTTACTGTTATTAAACCCGCTTTTACTGCCCAGTTCGAGTTCAACTTCACGCTCAGGCTGACCTTTTTTGGTGACGATGTTGATCAAACCGCCGGTACTTCCCCCGCCATATAGGGATGTTGCGCCTGAGATGACTTCAATATGAGCAATGTTAAACGGGTCAATGGAGTCAAGTTGGCGGCTGTCGGTGCGGGAAGAATTCAGACGGACACCGTCTATCAATACTACGATGGCGCGACCGCGCATGTTCATGCCGTAGTTGGTTCGTCCCTGACTGCTGACATCAATTCCGGGGATTAACTGAGCAAGAACATCCTTGAACTCTTTACCACCCTGAACTTGCTGTTCAATTTCGCTTCCTTCAATAACCCAGGTCGTTTGTGCCATTTCTGCCACGGTGCGTTGGCTGCGGTTAGCGCTGACGATGAGATTCTCTTCCTCCGCTGCGATAGCCGGTAGGGTTAAGGATAATAAGAGCGGATTGAGCACCCAGAGACGCTTATGCATTTGTATTCCTTTTAAAAAAGTCGGTCTGTTTTTGTTATTGCGGTAGAGAAACCGATAGTTACATTGGGAAACAGGTGTTAAAACAAATGCGAATATTGCTGATAATAATTGTCGTTATCAATACATTTTTTTAAAAAAGATCTGCTAATGCGATGAAAACAATAAGGAATGAAGGGGTATTGGTACAAAAAAACCGAGGGCTTTTGGCCCCCGGGGGTGTCATCTGTTCATGGAAGAGAGAGGAAAGGATTAAGCTTTGATGAGTTCGGGCCACAGTCGCAGGGTGGTGTGTGCGATCTGCATCAGTTTCTCAAATGACGCGCCTTCACGGGCGCTAATCGACATACCCTGTAAAATGCAGTTCAGATATTCGGCCAGCTTTTGCACGTCGCAGTGGGCCGGAATTTCGTCCCGCTGCTGGCGCTGACGAAGGAACTGGGTAAGCGTCTGTTCCTGCATCGCATGGCGTGATTTCACGGTATGGGCGATCTCGCGGGAAGAGGCCGCCAGCGTAGCGGACGTATTAATCATAAAACATCCTGCCGGAGTATCTTTACTGGTAAAGCAGGTGGCTATGGCAGTGAAATAGTCTTCCAGTGCGGACTCCAGGCTTTTTTCCTCACAAAACAGCTGGGCTTCATGTTTCGCCGCGAAGCGAGTTATATAGCGGTCCAGCACGGCACGAAACAACCCTTCCTTGTTGGTAAACTCCGCATACAGCGTGGGCGCTTTGGCACCGGTTGCTTCCACGAGATCGGCGAGCGATGTCGCTTCATATCCGTGCTGCCAGAAGAGTGTCATGGCCTTATCAAGCGCGGCTTCCCTGTCGAACACTTTTGGTCGGCCACGGCTTTTTTTTGCACAACCTGTCGTTTCAGTTGTCATGGCGCCGATGTACCTTTGTTGGCTTTATTGAATAATCATTATAAAAATATTCCCCCCCACACTCCAGCGGATTAGCGATAAAAATAATTTATAGCTATTAGCATGAAAAATAAGGTCTTTATCTTTTATATAACGATCATTATAAAAAAGAGTTGACGTGTGACCTGGATCACATCTATGATTTACCTATCGATCGTTAAGTTAATCATTACGACACCCATTCATCTGCAAAAGGTCACTATTATGAAAAACGTAAAAACTCTGTTTGTTGCTGCTGTTCTTAGCTCACTGTCATTTGCCAGCTTCGCGGCTGTTGAAGTTCAGGCCACGCCTGCAGGTCAACAGAAAGTTGGTACTATCTCTGCAAATGCGGGGACGAACTTAGGTTCTCTGGAAGATCAACTGGCGCAGAAAGCGGATGAGATGGGCGCGAAGTCTTTCCGTATAACTTCCGTTACCGGTCCTAACACCCTTCACGGGACTGCAGTTATCTACAAATAAGATTTAACCCATCGCAATGCCACTGCGAGTTAAATAAAAAACCCCCGCGGAATAAAATCCAGCGGGGGTTTTTTTATGGGGAATGTTTACATCGGTTGTTGAGCCACGTCGTGATGACGGGTGACATCGACCGGCATGCCTGAGCGAATCTCCATCGCATGTTCCATGACGGCAGGGTCCGTTTGCGCCGCATTCTTAAAGGTCTGCATTGCGGTGTTCAACACGATTGGCAACAGTTGCGGGTCGTCATTAATCTTTTCTGACAGCGGCTGGTGTACTTCCACCAGCCGCATGCCGTTAGGCTCGACTGAGGCTTTGATCGGTGTATTAATGATATTGACCTTGGTTCCTGGTTTCACTTGACGGAACAGGGTTTCGATATCACCGTCGCGCAGACGAATACAACCAGAACTGACGCGCATGCCGATGCCAAAGTCAGCATTGGTGCCGTGCAGCAGATAAACGCCGCCGTATGCGGCTAAGCGAATCGCGTGATGGCCCATCGGGTTATCTGGCCCGGCAGGGACAACGGCAGGAAGGTCGATGCCATTTGCTTTATAGCGCGCACGGATATTTGCTGTAGGCGTCCAGGTGGGGTTGGCGCGTTTATCGGAAATGGTGGTTACCATGGTGGGGGTCAGCGTATCACCGCCTAACTGGCCAATGCCGATAGGATATACGGTCACCGAATTTGTTCCCGGCTGGTAATAATAAAGACGCAGTTCGGCGAGGTTGATGACAATGCCTTCGCGCGGTGCATCCGGTAACAGGGTTTGCAATGGGATCGTCAAAACGCTGCCTGGGCGAGGTACGAAAGGATCAACGCCGGGGTTAGCCTGCAACAGCGCTAAAAAGCCGACGTTGTATTTTTTCGCAATCGCTTCGAGAGAACCGCCATTGTCTTCGACAACGTGAACGGCATTCTGTCCCACCAGGCGGCTTCCCGGCGGCGGCAGCGGCCAGGTGTTTGCCTGAGCCGGAAGTGCTAACGCGAAGGTCGCTGCAAGCGTAAAAAACGCTAACCAGCGAGAGAGTCGTTTATTGTTTAACATCACCATAAATCCATTGTTTTTACGTGGTTTTTATTATGTAAAAGTAAACAGGAATTATGGCCGTTTGCTGTGTCGGGAAGTGCAGGGAAGTGCAAAGAGTTTGTAAATTCACAGGCCGGGAGGGCTGTGTGCGCTCCCGGCCTGTTCACTATGCTACGGCGTTTTCTTCAAGCTGGCGCATAAACTGGCGTACCCAGTCGATTCGCGTTTTGCGTTCGCCCAGATCCTGCATAAATTTCAGCCGGGTTGGGCCGTCCAGACGGAAGTGCTGCGGCTGTTTTTGCAGTAAACCAATCAGCCAGACCGGATTGACGTGGTTTTTCTCTGCAAACTCAATCGTGCCGCCTTTTTCATTGCCTTCAAGCTTTCTGATACCCAGTTTCTGCGCCTGTTGGCGTAACCGGGCAATATCCAGCAGCGTACGGGCCGGATCGGGCAGCAGACCAAAACGGTCTATCAGCTCGACCTTAATTTCTTCCAGCTCGTTTTCGCCTTTCGCACTGGCAATACGCTTGTAGAACGACAGTCGCGTGTTGACATCGGGAATATAGTCATCCGGCAGCAGTGACGGCATGCGCAGTTCAACTTCGGTTTGCTGGCTGGTGAGATCTTCCAGCGACGGTTCGCGTCCCTCTTTGAGCGCATCGACAGCATTTTCCAGCAGCTCCATATACAGCGAGAAGCCGATGCTTTCCATGGAACCACTCTGATCTTCACCCAGCAGTTCCCCGGCGCCGCGAATTTCAAGGTCGTGGGTCGCCAGCGCAAAGCCAGCGCCCAAATCTTCCAGCGAGGCGATGGCTTCCAGGCGCTTTTGCGCGTCGGTGGTCATCGCTTTTGGATGCGGCGTCAGCAGCCAGGCGTACGCCTGATGGTGTGAGCGTCCCACACGACCGCGCAACTGGTGCAATTGCGCTAAACCAAAGTGGTCGGCGCGTTCGATGATAATGGTGTTGGCGGTCGGAATGTCGATGCCGGTTTCGATAATGGTGGTACACACCAGCACGTTAAAGCGCTGATGGTGGAAATCGTTCATCACGCGTTCCAGTTCGCGCTCGCGCATTTGACCGTGGCCGATACCAATACGCGCTTCCGGCACCAGTTCCGCTAATCTGTCAGCGGTTTTCTGGATATTTTCAACGTCGTTAAACAGATAATAAACTTGCCCCCCGCGCAGAACTTCACGCAGGATAGCCTCGCGAACCACCAGATTGTCATATTCACGAACAAAGGTTTTCACCGCCAGACGACGGGCAGGAGGCGTGGCAATGATCGACAGATCGCGCATGCCGCTCATCGCCATATTGAGCGTACGCGGAATAGGCGTTGCCGTCAGCGTCAGGATATCGACATCCGCGCGCATTGCTTTGATGCGCTCTTTATGGCGAACGCCAAAACGGTGCTCTTCATCGACAATCAACAGACCCAGATCTTTTAGCTTCACGTCCGCTTGCAGCAGTTTGTGGGTGCCGATAAGAATATCGATTTTACCCTCGGCAACCTGCTCCAGAATTTGCGCTTGCTCTTTGGCGCTACGAAAACGGGACAGCATCTCAATGCGTACCGGCCAGTTGGCAAAGCGGTCGCGGAAGTTGTCGAAGTGCTGCTGCGCGAGCAGGGTGGTCGGAACCAGTACGGCAACCTGCTTGTGGTTCTCTACGGCGAGGAAGGCGGCGCGCATCGCGACTTCGGTTTTACCAAAGCCGACGTCGCCGCACACCAGACGATCCATGGCCAGCGGCTGACACATATCGCTGAGGACCGCGTTGATAGCCTGCGCCTGATCGGGCGTAGTTTCAAACGGGAAGCTGTCGCAAAACAGCTGGTACTGCTCACGGTCATGCTTAAAGGCAAAGCCTTCTTTCGCCGCCCGCTGAGCATAGATATCCAACAGTTCTGCCGCGACATCGCGCACCTTCTCAGCGGCTTTCTGGCGGGCACGAGACCAGGCATCTCCGCCCAGTTTATGTAGCGGCGCATTTTCTTCCGCGCCACCAGCGTAGCGGCTGATCAGGTGCAACGATGACACAGGCACGTACAATTTGGCGTCGTTGGCGTAGGTGAGCATCAGGTACTCGCCGGTGATACCGCCCGCTTCCAGCGTGGTCATCCCGGCATAACGGCCAACGCCGTGCTCCAGGTGCACCACCGGTTGACCTGGATGCAGTTCGGCGAGGTTACGAATTAACGTATCCGGATTGATGGTGCGACGAGAATCCTGGCGGCGGCGCGCCACACGTTCCCCGAGCAGATCGCTTTCACAAATCAGCGCCAGGTTGCGTTTGCTATCAATGAAGCCGTGTTCGGCTGCGCCAATCATCAGATAGCGGCCATTGTCGATGGCTTCGTCGAGACGCAGTATGCGCTTCGGCGCGATTTTGATACGGGCGAGCAGTTCGCCGAGCGCTTCGCGACGACCTTCACTTTCAACCGAGAAAATCACCGGACCGGTGAAGGCTTCAAGAAATTTACGTAACGCATCTAACGGTGCTTTTTGCTGCGCCTGAACCGCGATATCTGGCAACTTCTGGAAGCCGAGGTTAGTATTCGCGGCTTTGTTCGCCAGTGTCTCGGTTTTCAGTTGAACGCGCGGCCAGCGTTTTAGTTCGGAGAACAGCTCATCAACGCGCAGCCACAGCGAGTGCGGCGGCAGAAGCGGGCGCATCGGATCAACACCCCGATTCTCAAAACGCGACAGGGTATCGGCCTGGAAGCGTTCTGCACTGGTCTCTATATCACCCGTATTGACCAATAACGTATTGGCGGGGAAATAGCTGAACAGGGGGGGCAGCGGCTCGCTGAAAAACAGCGGCTGCCAGTATTCAATACCCGCAGGTAACGTGCCTTTGCTAACCTGCTGGTAAATATGTTCGGCGTCGCGTTTAACTTCAAAGGTATCGCGCCACTGGCTGCGGAACAGCTCGATCGCCGTTTTATCGGTCGGGAATTCGTGCGCGGGCAGCAAATTAATGGCATCGACTTCTTCCAGCGTGCGCTGGGTGTCGGTATCAAACAGACGCAGGCTGTCGATTTCGTCATCAAAAAAGTCCAGACGATAAGGCAATTCACTGCCCATTGGGAACAGATCCAACAACGCGCCGCGCGTGGCGTATTCGCCGTGCTCCATCACCTGATCAACATGGCGGTAGCCCGCGCTGTCCAGTTGTTCGCGCAGGGCGTTGCGCGAAAGCCGCTGACCTTTTTTCATCACCAGCGCATGACCGTGCAGATAGCTGTGCGGACAGACGCGCTGCATCAGCGTGTTCACCGGCACAATCAGCACACCGCGCTGCATGGCAGGGAGCTGATACAGGGTGGACAGTCGCGAGGAGATAATCTCCTGATGAGGGGAAAAGCTATCGTAGGGCAGCGTTTCCCAGTCCGCCAGGTTCATTACCATCTGGTCGGTAAACTGACGAATTTCATCATGCAGTCGCAGGGCATTTTGCATGTCCGGCGCGATCAGTACTACAGGACCCGCATGACGTTCAGCGATTTCGGCGACCAGCGTCGCGCAAGCTGCGCCGGTCAGTTCACCTAACTGGCGCTGGTCGGAAGCGCCGGCCGGGAGCGTGTAACGATGTTGTTCAGGCATTCGGTTGTCAGGATCTCGTTTAGATATACATCTGATAAGCAATGTTCTTTATTATCCGTGATCGTTTCTCATAAGCAAATTGATTCGCCCCCTGATGGGGGCAAAAAGCACGTTGAAATTAGCGCGAGGATGTCGATAAAGATGGCGGGGAAAAGAGCAAGTCGGCAACGGTTTTTTGCGAAATTTTACGCACCAGCAAGCCAAACAGGGTGCACAACAGCAGGCAGGCGAAGGGATAAACCAGCAGCAGGAGCAACTCGGCGTACGCAGGCCAGGCGGCATGATTGATTTTGGGGATGAGCGTTAAGCTGAACAGCTCAACCAAAATACGGTGGGTGGTGTAGATGGCGATGGTATTGGATCCAATCACGCTTAACGGGCTGGATGCGCGCATACCAAAGCGCTGCTCGAACTGATAAAACAGCTTCATGATCAGTACAATAGACAGGAGGGAAAGCAGTAGCGAAATATTTGCCAGCCACGCGACCACGGCGGCGACTACGCTAACCATAACGATGAGCGTATGACGGCGCAGGGGCACCTCTTTGATCCATACCATCAGCGTTGCGCCAAACCAGGCGCCGAGACTGTACCAGGGCAGATTGCGAATCACGCTGTTCACTCCCCACCACGGCGTGGGGAAAAAATTGATCGCCACACTCAGCACGACAAACAGCGTCAACAGCGGTAACGCCCAGCGGTTGAAAATCTTACACAGCACAAAATAGACAATCAGTGCATACAGATACCACAAGCTGGTGCTGGCGGTCAGCATCCCGTGGGTGAAGCCAGCGATTGATCCGGCATACGCGGCGTTGGCGGCATGACTCAGATCGCGTTGCGGAGCCAACCAGTTATTGAGCGAGACTAACGCCAGCCATTGCACGACTCCCCATAGCACCAGCACCCAGGCAATACTCCAGATTCGTTTATTCACGCAGGTCGTCCAGGGAACGTTATCGATGTAGCGGCGGATCAAATAGCCCGAAATAAAGAAAAATACCGGCATACGAAACGGCGCCAGGTACAGATTGAGGTAAATCCAGCATTTGCTCAGTATCTCTGAAAGCGGATGCTGAAAGGTGGTGAGGTGCGGGTAAAACGTAATGACTGAGTGGTATATAACCACCAGACAAATGCATAACCCTTTGATTTGATTAATCCATAGTTCTTTTTTATTCATCGAGACAGCGTACCCATATTGTTGGCTATAGCCTGCCATCCTGCGCAACCCGCTGTACGCTGTAATGCGTAACTGTCTGCATTTTGTTTTTTTAGGATAAAGATCAGGGACCGGTACTGAAGGGACGAGGGACAACTACAGCGGATTGATTTGTTTATACTTTTAGGAATAGTGCTGACGAACACTTACGGTTCAGTCATTTACCCATTCCGCTTTCGCTTATATACTCGTGACTTTGCTAACAGCAACCAGACGGATTTCATGTACCAACCTGTCGCTCTATTCATCGGCCTGCGTTATATGCGTGGGTGTGCAGCAGATCGCTTCGGTCGCTTCGTTTCCTGGCTCTCCACCATCGGCATTACTCTCGGGGTAATGGCGCTGGTCACAGTGTTGTCAGTGATGAACGGTTTCGAGCGCGAGCTGCAAAACAATATCCTTGGCCTGATGCCTCAGGCCGTTCTCTCGTCTCAACAGGGTTCCTTAAACCCGCAGCAACTGCCGGAAAAAGCGGTGGTGTTGAACGGCGTCAACCGCGTTGCACCCATAACAACGGGAGATGTGGTGCTGCAAAGTGCACGTAGCGTGGCGGTTGGCGTAATGCTGGGGATCGACCCGGCGCAAAAAGATCCGCTCACGCCGTATCTGGTCAATGTGAAGCAAACAGATCTGCAACCGGGTAAGTATAATGTCATCCTCGGTGAGCAGCTTGCCGGGCAGTTGGGCGTTAACCGTGGCGATCAAATTCGCGTGATGGTGCCGTCCGCCAGTCAGTTTACGCCGATGGGGCGTCTGCCGAGCCAGCGTCTGTTTACGGTGATTGGCACCTTTGCTGCTAACAGCGAAGTCGACGGCTACCAGATGCTGACCAACATTCAGGATGCGTCACGCCTGATGCGCTACCCGGTGGGTAATATCACCGGCTGGCGTTTGTGGTTGAACGAGCCGTTAAAGGTTGACACGTTGAGCCAGCAAACGCTGCCGCAAGGCACTAAATGGCAGGACTGGCGCGAGCGTAAAGGGGAATTATTCCAGGCCGTGCGCATGGAGAAAAACATGATGGGGCTGCTGCTAAGCCTGATCGTGGCGGTTGCAGCCTTTAATATTATTACCTCGCTGGGTCTGATGGTAATGGAGAAGCAAGGGGAAGTGGCGATTCTACAAACGCAGGGGCTAACGTCGCGGCAAATAATGATGGTGTTTATGGTCCAGGGGGCCAGTGCCGGAATTATCGGCGCGCTGCTGGGCGCAGGGCTGGGCGCATTGCTCGCCAGTCAATTGAACAACCTGATGCCCATTATTGGCGTGCTTCTGGATGGCGCTGCGCTGCCGGTCGCCATCGAGCCGCTGCAGGTTATCGTCATTGCGCTGGTGGCGATGGCCATTGCGCTGCTGTCTACGCTTTATCCTTCCTGGCGCGCTGCCGCCACTCAACCCGCTGAGGCTTTACGTTATGAATAAGATCCTGTTGCAATGCGACAACCTGTGCAAACGCTATCAGGAAGGCACAGTGCAGACCGATGTCCTGCACGATGTCAGTTTTTGCGTTGGCGAAGGCGAGATGATGGCGATTGTCGGCAGCTCCGGCTCCGGTAAGAGTACGCTGCTGCATCTGTTAGGTGGGCTGGATACGCCGACCTCCGGCGACGTCATTTTTAGCGGTCAGCCGATGAGCAAACTCTCGTCTGCGGCGAAGGCGGAGCTGCGCAATCAGAAGCTGGGCTTTATTTACCAGTTCCACCATCTGCTGCCGGATTTTACCGCACTGGAAAACGTGGCGATGCCGCTGCTGATCGGCAAGAAAAAACCGGCTGAAATCACTGCGCGCGCGCGCGATATGCTGAAAGCGGTAGGGCTGGATCATCGTGCCAGCCATCGGCCGTCTGAACTGTCGGGCGGCGAGCGTCAGCGTGTGGCGATTGCCCGTGCGCTGGTGAACAACCCTCGTCTGGTGCTGGCGGATGAACCCACGGGTAACCTGGATGCGCGTAATGCGGACAGCATTTTCGAGCTTCTGGGTGAACTTAACCGCTCTCAGGGCACAGCATTTCTGGTGGTTACGCACGATCTGCAGTTGGCGAAGCGGATGAGCCGCCAGCTTGAAATGCGCGATGGTCGCCTGACGGCTGAACTGAGCCTGATGGGAGCAGAGTAATGGCGTCGCCTTTATCGTTATTGATTGGCCTGCGCTTTAGCCGTGGTCGGCGGCGCGGCGGTATGGTCTCGCTGATTTCTGTGATTTCTACCGTTGGCATCGCGTTGGGTGTGGCGGTGTTGATCGTCGGATTAAGCGCCATGAACGGCTTTGAGCGTGAGCTGAACAACCGTATTCTGGCCGTGGTCCCGCACGGTGAAATTGAGGCCGTTAACCAGCCGTGGAACAACTGGCAGGAAGCGCTCGATAAAGTACAGAAAGTGCCTGGTATTGCCGCCGCAGCGCCTTATATCAACTTTACCGGGCTGGTGGAGAGTGGGGCGAATCTACGCGCGGTGCAAGTGAAAGGCGTTGACCCGAAACAGGAACAGCGTTTAAGCGCGCTGCCATCGTTCGTGCAGAACCACGCCTGGGATAATTTCAAAGCCGGTGAGCAGCAAATCATCATTGGTAAAGGGATTGCCGATGCGCTGAAGGTGAAGCAAGGCGACTGGGTGTCGATTATGATCCCTAACGCCAGTGCGGACCATAAGTTACAGCAGCCTAAACGCGTGCGTTTGCACGTGACGGGCATTTTGCAGCTGAGCGGTCAGCTCGATCACAGCTTTGCCATGATCCCTATGAAAGACGCGCAGCAATACCTGGATATGGGATCCAGCGTTTCCGGGATTGCGCTGAAAGTTAACGACGTGTTTAACGCTAATAAACTGGTGCGAGACGCGGGTGAAGTGACCAACAACTATGTTTATATTAAGAGTTGGATTGGCACCTACGGCTATATGTATCGCGATATTCAGATGATCCGCGCCATTATGTATCTGGCGATGGTGCTGGTGATTGGCGTGGCCTGTTTTAATATCGTTTCCACGTTAGTGATGGCGGTAAAAGACAAAAGCGGTGATATTGCGGTATTAAGAACCCTGGGAGCTAAAGATGGTTTGATCCGTGCCATTTTTGTCTGGTACGGCCTGCTGGCGGGTCTGTTCGGCAGTCTGATAGGTGTGGTCATCGGGGTGGTTGTCTCGCTGCAATTGACGCCGATCATCAACGGAATCGAAGCGCTTATCGGCCATCAGTTCCTGTCTGGCGATATCTATTTCATTGACTTCCTGCCATCGGAATTACACTGGCTGGATGTGATCTACGTGCTGGTGACAGCATTAGTGCTGAGTCTTTTGGCGAGTTGGTATCCGGCGCGTCGCGCCAGCAATATTGATCCTGCGAGAGTACTTAGCGGCCAATAACAATAAGAAGGAGCGGTGATGTATTACGGATTTGACATCGGCGGGACCAAAATTGCGCTGGGGGTATTTGATAACCAACGCCGTTTGCAATGGGAAACACGCGTCCCTACGCCTCGCGACAGCTATGAGGCTTTCCTTGATGCGGTCTGCAATCTGGTAACGGAAGCGGACCAGCGCTTTGGCGTCAAAGGTTCGGTGGGTATCGGCATTCCTGGCATGCCGCAAACAGAAGACGGTACGCTGTACGCGGCCAACGTGCCTGCCGCCAGTGGTAAACCGCTCCGTGCCGATCTCAGCGCCCGCCTTGACCGCGATGTCCGCCTGGACAACGATGCCAACTGTTTTGCTCTCTCTGAAGCCTGGGACGACGAGTTCACTCAGTATCCGCTGGTTATGGGGTTAATCCTCGGCACCGGTGTCGGCGGTGGACTGGTGCTTAACGGTAAATCCATCACCGGACGCAACTATATCACCGGTGAGTTTGGTCATATTCGTTTGCCGGTCGATGCGCTGACGCTGATGGGATTTGATTTCCCACTGCGCCGCTGCGGATGCGGTCAATTAGGCTGTATTGAAAGCTATCTCTCCGGCGGTGGATTTGCGTGGTTGTATCAGCATTACTACCATCAACCGCTGGATGCCCGTGAAATTATCGCGCTGTGGGAGCAGGGGGATGAGCAAGCGCGCGCCCATGTTGAACGTTATCTGGATTTACTGGCAGTCTGTTTGGGGAATATCCTGACCATCGTTGATCCTGATTTAGTGGTGATTGGTGGTGGTTTGTCGAATTTTTCCGCTATTACGACGCAACTGGCGGACAGATTGCCACGCCATCTGCTGCCGGTTGCCCGAGTGCCGCGTATTGAGCAGGCACGGCACGGTGATGCGGGCGGAATGCGCGGGGCCGCTTTTTTACATCTTACCGATTAATACAAAGAGGTTGTTATGCTGTCGCGTCGGAGTCATCGGTTAAGCCGCTTTCGTAAAAATAAACGCCATTTGCGCGATCGCCTGCGTCAACGAATCTTTTTCAGAGACAGAGTGGTGCCTGAATTGATGGAAAAACCAAGAGTGCTGGTACTGACGGGAGCGGGGATTTCTGCCGAGTCAGGTATTCGAACCTTCCGCGCGACGGATGGACTTTGGGAAGAACATCGGGTCGAAGACGTTGCGACCCCGGAAGGGTTTAGTCGTAACCCGGAACTGGTTCAGTCATTTTATAACGCCCGTCGTCATCAATTGCAGCAACCAGAAATCCAGCCCAACGCGGCGCATATCGCGCTGGCAAAACTTGAAGCCGAGCTGGGTGACCGTTTTTTACTGGTGACGCAGAATATTGATAACCTGCATGAACGCGCGGGCAGCCAGAATGTCATCCATATGCACGGCGAACTGCTCAAGGTTCGCTGTTCGCAAAGCGGACAGATTCTGGAGTGGACGGGTGATGTGACTGCGGAAGACAAATGCCATTGCTGCCAGTTCCCGGCTCCGCTGCGACCGCACGTCGTGTGGTTTGGTGAAATGCCGCTGGGAATGGATGAAATTTATATGGCGCTGGCAATGGCGGATGTGTTTATTGCCATTGGCACATCAGGCCATGTTTACCCGGCCGCGGGTTTTGTGCATGAGGCGCGGCTGCATGGAGCGCATACGGTAGAGTTAAATCTCGAGCCAAGCCAGGTGGGAAGCGAGTTCGAAGAGAAGCATTATGGTCCGGCAAGCCAGGTGGTGCCCGAGTTTGTTGAGAGGTTATTGAAAGGACTGTGATTTTTTTTGCCGGATGGCGGCAAATGCCTTATCGGGCCTACGGTTCGCATTGATGTAGGCCCGATAAGCGTAGCGCCATCGGGCATTCCTTACAATGCTGAATTAGCGTCCTGCTTTCAGCTTCTGATAGTACTCTTCATAGATAGCGCTGGCGGAACCGACGTCGTTTTGCCATTCCCCTTTGTTGATGGTTTCAGCATCAGGGTAGAGCGTTTTATCGTTCGCGACTTCCGGGCTTAACAGCTTACGTGCCGCCAGGTTTGGCGTTGGATAACCGATGGTTTCTGCGACTTCTTTCGCCACATCCGGGCGCAGCAGGAAGTTAATCAGCTTCAGCGCACCTTCTTTGTTTTTCGCATTAGCCGGAATAGACAGACTGTCCATCCAGAAAATACCCCCTTCCTTCGGCCATACCACTTCCAGCGGGGTCCCCGCCTGGCGCGCGACATATGCGGAGCCGTTCCACACCATCCCCAGATTGACTTCGCCTTCCATATACGGGTTAGCCGGGTTGTCAGAGTTAAATGCCGCGACGTTAGGCATCAGCTTCTTCAACTCGTTATAGGCGGCTTCAATCTCTTTTGGATCGGTTGTATTGCCGGAATATCCCAGCTTGCGCAGCGCCATCTGGAAGACTTCGCGCGCGTCATCGGTTAACAACAGGCTACCTTTGTACTCCGGTTTCCACAGATCTGCCCAACTGGTTACGCTTTTCGGGTCGATGGCATCGCTGTTGACGCCAATGGCCGTCGCACCCCAGATATACGGAATGGAGTAGTCATTGTTGGGGTCAAACGGCTTGTTGAGCATTTCCGGATCGAGGTTGTGGAAATTGGTCAATGTCGACTTGTCGATCTTCTGGATCATGCCTTCTTTACGCATTTTATCGACGTAATAGGTAGACGGAACCACCAGATCGTACGCACCGTCTTTATAGGTTTTGAGCTTGGCGTACATGGTTTCATTCGACTCGTAGGTCGAATAGATAACCTTAATGCCGGTCTCTTTGGTGAACTGCTCCAGCAGTCCTGGCGGCACGTACTCAGTCCAGTTATAGAAATAGAGCGTGTTGTTGTCATTCGCGTGAGCGGCGCTCATTCCCAGTGCCAGAGCACCCGCCGCGAGCAGGTGGCGTGACCATTTTTTCATCATTTAACGTCCCCTGAATTAAGGGCCTTAGCGGCCCTTGGTTTTATCACGTGCAATAAGCTGGCTGGCGATCACCATAACCAGCGACAGAACCAACAAAATGGTCGCCAGCGCGTTCACCTCGGGTGATACGCCGACTTTTACCATTGAGTAGATTTTTAAGGGCAAAATTTCGTAACCCGGTCCGGTGACGAAGGATGAAACGACGACGTCATCCATCGACAGCGTAAAGCTTAGCAACCAGCCTGCGGCTACCGCAGGCATTGCCAGCGGTAGAATGATCTTGCGCAGGATAGTCACTTCGCTGGCACCCAAATCTTTTGCCGCTTCCAGCATTCGCACATCAAAACCTTTCAGACGTGAATAGACCGTCACCACCACAAAAGGCAGACAGAAGGTAATATGCGAAAACAGCAGCGACCAGAAGCCGAGCTGAATGCCAATCAACATGAACAGCACCAGCAGCGAAATCGCCATCACGATATCCGGCGACATCATCACCACAAACAACATGCCGCTGACAAAGGGTTTCCCGCGAAAACGGTAGCGATAAAGCGCGACCGCGGTGAGTGAACCGATCAGCGTGGCAAACGTTGCGGAGAGTACAGCCATCGTCAGGGAGTGCTGCGCCGCCTGCAGCAGGCTGTCGTTGTTCACCAGCAGACCGTACCACTTGGTTGTAAATCCTTGCCAGTTGATGCCAAAGCGCGAGCTGTTAAAGGAGTTCACAATCAAAATAATGATTGGAATGTACAGATACGCGTAGATAGCGGTCATAAAACCGCCACGAAGCAGTCGACCGATCATTCGAGTTCTACCTTCTTGTTCAGCAAGCGGGAGGCGCGCCAGTAGACCAGCAGCATCAGCCCCATCACGATAGTCAGCGTTATGCTGGTAGCTGCGCCAAACGGCCAGTCGCGAATGTTCAGGAACTGCACTTTAATCACGTTACCAATTAACAGGTTTTTCGCCCCACCCATTAAATCGGAAACGTAAAACAGCCCCATTGCCGGCAGCATAACCAGCAGACATCCAGCGATAATTCCCGGCATCGTCAGCGGAATAATGATGCGGGTAAAGGTCTGAAATTTGCTGGCGCCTAGATCGCGTGCGGCTTCCAGCAGCGGTTTGTCGAGTTTCTCAATGCTGGAGTAGAGCGGCATCACCATAAACGGTAGCAGGATGTACACCAGGCCGATAATCACCGCGCTGGGGGTAAACATGATGCGAATAGGGGTATCAATAATGCCGAGCCACAACAGAAACTCGTTGAGATAGCCCTTGGTGCTGAGGAAAATTTTGAGTCCGTAAATGCGAATAAGCGAGTTGGTCCAGAACGGAACAATCAGTAGGAACAGCAGCAGCGGGCGCACTTTTTCCGGCAGCTTTACCAAAAACCAGGCAAACGGATAGCCGAGAACCAGACAGGCGAGCGTGGCAATCAACGCCATATTGAGGGAGTGAACCAGTACCTCAAAATAGAGCGGATCCAGCAGGCGAGTATAGTTTTCCAGCGTAAAGACCATTTTGACGAAATTAGCGTCGTCACGGGTCAAAAAGCTGGTACCGATGATCATCAGGTTGGGCAGAAAGACAAATAACACAAGCCAACCGACAATGGTGACGATCACCACACTCTGGAATTTACTTGTGTTCTTCATCAGCCAGTACGACCTCCCAGCTTTCTACCCAGTTAATCGCCATTTTCTGGTCGAGCGAGTGGTCGAAGTCAGGATCGTCTTCATTGAAGAATTCACTGACCATCACCATCTTGCCATTTTCCAGTTCCACAACCGACTCCAGCGTCATGCCTTTGTAGTTGCGTTCACGCACATAGCCGATAAGACCTTCAATATGATTATCGTCGTTGATCTCATCAACGCGCAGATCTTCCGGGCGCAATAATACGTGCAGTTTTTGTCCAGGCACTACCGCGAAGTTGACGTAAATGTTGCACTCGCGACCTTCCACATTAGCACGAACGCGCTGATCGTCCAGACGCTCAATGACCGTCGCGTTAAACATATTAATCTCGCCGATAAACCCGGCGACAAACAGATTTTTCGGCTCTTCGTAGATTTCGCGCGGCGTACCATCTTGCTCAATCTTGCCATCGCGCATCACCACGATACGGTCTGACATGGTCAGCGCTTCTTCCTGGTCGTGCGTGACAAAAACAAAAGTGATACCAAGCTTACGTTGCAGCGCTTTCAGTTCGTTCTGCATCTGTTTGCGCAGCTTGTAGTCCAGCGCAGAGAGGGATTCATCCAACAGGAGCAAACGAGGTTTGTTGACCACCGCACGGGCAATCGCCACGCGCTGTTGCTGCCCACCAGAAAGTTGATGCGGCTTTCGTTGGGCGAATTCTTCCAGTTGTACCATGCGCAGGGCTTCGGTAACGCGAGGAGGGATATCAGCAGCGGGTGTTTTTTGCATGCGTAAACCGAAGGCCACATTTTCAAACACGGTCATGTGGGGAAATAACGCATAGCTTTGGAAGACGGTGTTCACGTAGCGATTTTCCGCAGGAACGTGAGTGATGTCCTGGTTGTCCAATATGATATGACCGGAATCAACCGTTTCCAAACCGGCAATCAGGCGAAGAACGGTTGTTTTACCGCAGCCAGAGGGGCCGAGCAGCGTGAGAAACTCGCCGTTTTTAATGGTCAAATCCAGGCTGGAAATCACCTCTTTGCCATCGAAACTTTTGCGAATTCCCGCTAATTGCACCAGTGGAGAAAGCGAACGCGGTTGTTTATTCAATTTTTTACTCTGTCCCATGTAAACGCAACGGATGGCTGACCGATGCGGGGTTTGTGGTTAACCACCTTGATGACTCTTAATGAGGGCCGTTATTCTACGGCAAACCATGGTAATCGCCAATCCTTGTTGCGAATTACTGACTTAGCCCTATAGTCAGAGGGGATGTCATGGCGAAATATTCTTACTTGCGGGGATAAAAGTGACCTGACGCAATATTTGTCTTTTGTTGCTTATTGATAATGTTGTCACAAAAAGTGAGGGTGACTGCATGGATAAACTACTTGAGCGTTTTTTACACTACGTGTCGCTGGACACCCAATCAAAATCGGGCGTGCGGCAAGTACCCAGCACCGAAGGACAGTGGAAGTTATTACAACTGCTCAAACAACAGCTCGAAGAGATGGGGCTGGTCAATATTTCACTCAGCGAAAAGGGGACGCTGATGGCAACGTTGCCTGCTAACGTTGCTGGCAATATTCCCGCTATCGGTTTTATTTCCCATGTGGATACCTCACCGGATTGCAGTGGTAAAAACGTTAATCCGCAAATTGTTGAAAACTACCGCGGGGGCGATATCGCGTTAGGTATTGGCGATGAAGTTCTGTCGCCGGTGATGTTCCCGGTACTGCATCAGCTTTTGGGCCAGACGCTAATCACTACAGACGGCAAAACATTGCTGGGTGCCGATGATAAAGCGGGCATCGCAGAAATCATGACCGCGCTGGCTGTGCTAATCCAAAAAGAGATCCCGCACGGTGATATTCGCGTGGCCTTTACGCCTGACGAAGAGGTCGGTAAAGGGGCGAAGCATTTTGACGTTGCTGCATTCGATGCGCAGTGGGCCTATACCGTTGATGGCGGTGGCGTAGGGGAGCTGGAGTTTGAAAACTTTAACGCCGCGTCGGTTAATATCAAGATCGTGGGCAACAATGTGCATCCCGGCACCGCAAAAGGGGTGATGGTGAATGCGCTGTCGCTGGCGGCGCGTATTCACGCCGAGGTTCCGGCAGATGAAAGCCCGGAAACGACGGAAGGCTATGAAGGCTTTTATCACCTGGCGAGCATGAAAGGGACGGTTGATCGGGCGGATATGCACTACATCATCCGGGATTTTGACCGCAAGCAGTTTGAGGCGCGTAAACGCAAGATCATGGATATCGCCAAGAAGGTTGGCAAAGGGTTACACCCGGACTGCTATATCGAACTGGTGATCGAAGACAGCTACTACAATATGCGCGAAAAAGTGATTGAGCATCCGCACGTGCTGGATATTGCCCAGAAGGCGATGCGCGATTGCGATATTGAACCTGTGCTGAAGCCTATTCGTGGCGGAACCGACGGCGCGCAGCTGTCGTTTATGGGGTTACCGTGTCCTAATCTGTTCACCGGCGGCTACAACTATCATGGCAAACATGAATTTGTGACCCTGGAAGGGATGGAAAAAGCGGTGCAGGTAATTGTACGTATTGCGCAGTTAACCGCGAAGCAGCAGTAAATTTCTCGGTAGATGCCGGATGGCGCTTTGCCATCCGGCCTGGAATATTTCATTCGGGTAGGCCTGATAAGACGCGTTAGCGTCGCATCAGGCACAATCACACACTATCCTTCGAAGAACCAATACCCGCTATTAACCAATGCGGCCAGCATGGCAAGGAAAGATGGATCTTCCAGCGCATCCTCAAAATTCTCGGCCGTCAGTACGATATGGCTGGCAAGGGCTTCAAGGGCAGGACGATGCGGCGAGTCAATTTTCTCACCATTGGCGTAGATATCATCGCCGATGCGCAATACACGCAATCCACCCAGACGCACTAATACATCCCCTTGCTTCAGGGCGTCGTAGATTTCGTCAGGCTGATAGGGTGGCTCTGGCGGGGCAATATCCAGTTCATGACGAGACTGAGAAATAAACTCACCAAACCATTGTTGGAAATGTTCAGGTTGATTAATCAGCCCCAGCATCATTTCGCGCAGCTTGTCCATCTCCTGCGGTAGAACGTCAGCCGGATGATCGCGGGGCGGCAGATCCGGATCGCTGTAATATGTGCTGCCCAGTTCACGCTGTAAAACGTAATCGGCAAATCCGCTGATCAGCTCGCGAGTGTTTGGCGCACGGAAGCCCACCGAATAGTTCATGGCGTTTTCCAGCGCGTAGCCTTCGTGTGGGAACCCTGGCGGAATATACAGAATATCGCCGGGTTCCAGCTCTTCATCAATGATGGCTTCAAACGGGTCGACCTGCAGCAGATCCGGGTGAGGGCAGTGCTGCTTCAACTGTAGTTTTTCGCCCACGCGCCAGCGGCGGCGTCCGGTTCCCTGAATAATAAACACATCGTACTGATCCAGATGCGGGCCAACGCCGCCTCCGGGTACGGAGAAGGAGATCATCAAATCATCGATACGCCAGTCCGGCAGCTCGCGAAACGGACGCATCAGCGCCGCGGTTGGCTCATGCCAGTGATTGACCGCCTGTACCAGCAGCGACCAGTTGTTTTCGCCAAGATGGTCATAGCTTTCGAATGGACCGTGGCTAACCTGCCATTTACCGTCCTGATGGCTGACGAGTCGGCTGTCGACTTCGCTTTCCATTGCCAGTCCAGCCAGTTCGTCAGGAGAGAGTGGATCAATAAAGTTGTTAAACCCGCGTTTTAAGACCACAGGACGTTTTTGCCAGTGGCGTTCCAGAAAATCGGGCCAGTTGAGTGTGAGTTGGTATTCCATAATGAGCATCCCGCAGGCTGGTATCTGCAACCGATTATAACGGATACTTAACCTCAAGCGTGAAGTCAGTACATATTTATTACATGCGGCGGTTACTCGTCTTTCTGACCCGGCTGCTGGCGGCCAAAAATGACTTCCATGCGTGCGCCGCCCAGCAGGCTGTCACCTGCAATAATTTGCCCGTCGTACTGTTCGGTGATTTCACGCGCTACCGCCAGTCCGACACCTTGTCCTGGTCGTAGCGTATCGACTCGTTGTCCACGGTCAAACACTACTTCTCGTTTGCTATGCGGAATGCCGGGACCATCATCTTCAACCAGAATATGAAGCTGATCTTCTGATAGTCGCGCTGAAATCTCGACGAACTCCAGACAATATTTACAGGCGTTATCCAGCACGTTTCCCATCACTTCGACAAAATCGTTCTGCTCGCCTACAAAGCTGATTTCAGGTGAGATGTCGAGATTAATGTTAACGCCTTTACGCTGATACACCTTATTCAGCGCCGAGGTAAGTTTATCCAGCAACGGCGCGACAGGATGCAGTTCCCGGCTGAGCAGGGCGCTACTGCCACGCATGCTGGCGCGATGCAGGTAATAGCCAATCTGCTGGGAAATACGACTGATTTGCTCGAGCATGATCGGCTCCGCGTCGCTTACGTTCATTTTTTCGTTACGCATCGAGCGGAGCGTACTTTGCAATACGGCCAGCGGGGTCTTCAGGCTATGGGTAAGATCGGTTAACGTGGTGCGGTATTTGTCGTAGCGCTCACGTTCGCTTTTCAAAAGCCGGTTGAGGTTGCGGACCAGACTGGTCAGTTCACGCGTGGTCGCGGGATTCAGCATTTCACGATGATGTTCTTCAAGCTCACGAACTTCACGCGCCAGCGATTCAATAGGTCGCAGGCTCCACCAGGCGGCCACCCATAACAGTGGAATGACCAACAACAGGTTGGCGATCAGCACATAAATGAACCAGCTCCAGACCATATACGAGCGCTTTAACTCAATAGGAATGGTATCGACAACCACAATGGTCAGTTGGGGCATTCTGGCGGTGGCTGGATAGACATTCACCGCAACCGAATGGGTCATTTCAGCGTCGCCGTCGTCTTCTCTGACTTCTTTTAACTGCTGCTGTGCGGAGTGATCTGCGCCCAGCAACGTGCTGGTGGCGTCGACATTGGCTTCAATTTCATGAAAACCGTTCGTCTTAAGCCAGTCAGGTTGAATACTCTGGGTCAGCCAGGGGACGTTGCGCTGTGCCCACAGCAATTTGCCGTTTTCATCATAAATCAGCGACATTGTGGGGCTTTGCATATCGAGATTCTCGGGTAACTCGACATTAATTTTACCGTTATCCCATTTCGCCAGGGTATAGAACAGATTGCTTTCGCCGCGCAACAGGCGAAACGTTGTCTTATCAAAGCTGACGCTATAACCCACCAGGGCAACGATGCCGTAGGCCAGTGAGAGCACCAATACCACGCCAGCGGTTGCCAGTAAAAAACGTAGCCGAAGTGATAACGGGAAAAAATGACGCAATAGTTTATTCATTAGCGCAATTCAAAAAGATATCCCTGGCCACGCACGGTGGTGATGACGTCGTCAGGATACTGCGCCTGTATTTTTTTGCGCAAACGTCCCATCAGAACATCAATAGTATGACTTTCACGCAGCTCGGCATCCGGATAAAGCTGCAGCATGAGCGAATCTTTACTGACCACTTTGCCGTTATTACGGATGAGTGTTTCCATAATGGTGTATTCGAACGCCGTGAGCTTGATCACCTCATCATTGACGGATAACTCACGGCGAGAGAGGTCCACCTGAAAAGGTGGAAGGGAGATAATCTGCGATGCCAGACCGCTGTTGCGACGCATCAATGCCTGCATGCGCGCAGCCACTTCTTCAATGTGAAACGGTTTGGTGACGTAATCGTCGGCGCCGGCGCTGAGCACTTCCACCTTGTCCTGCCAGCCTTCACGGGCGGTTAATACCAGAATCGGGAGTGAAACATCATTGCTGCGCCAGCGGCGGATCAACGACAAGCCATCTTCATCAGGGAGCCCTAAATCAACGATCGCGATATCCGGCAGATGTTCATTAAGGTAATAGTCTGCTTCCTTAGCGTCCTCTGCATCATCCACCTGATGCCCTAAATCCTGTAACTGAACCTTGAGGTGGTGGCGTAATAAAGCATTATCCTCGACAACCAGTACGCGCATCATCGTTACTCCCTATATGAACGGTATGAATAGTTTAACGCTGATTATGTGGATTGAAAGCAGCGCTATGAAATTAAATAACTTTTCTCATGCTCCCCTGCCCGTGGGGGCGTCCTTGGGAAGGGGGGCTATTAGTGCCAGGTACTCATGAAGTCAAAGTGGATCGGGATCGTTTTTGGATAGCTTGAGTCGCGACACTTCTTCATAAGGAGCATGCAATATAAACTGGCTTCGGTTTGCGAGCTTAAGCATTTCTGATAAAACTGCCATCTGTTTATTGACCGTTGAGGACGCACGGCCTTGCCTGGCCAGATTCGGCATTGCCGGGTTAATAATTGTCCCTGTCATATCTAACTATGTATGATTATTCATCATTCAGAGAATGAAGATATAAGTTTAAGTTGCATGGAAAAACTAACGTGCATTGATTTATCGCTTCAAATCCTAGGCGCGCCAGATATTAACTGGCCCGAACAACCTGCGTAACTACGTATAAGTAGTTAACATATAGTTATGTAGTAGGGGTTTAGGGATACTAAACCCATTAGAGAAGTTGCCAAAAATAGGCTGCAAGTTATTTATACTTTAGTCCGACTAGACCTAAGTTTATATTTTATCTTCTTTATAAGACAATATTCTCGAATTAAGATGGTGTTAATTCTCTTGCTCAATGTTTGTGTGCTGGAGAATGGTGTGATTGCATTTTTTATATGGTGAATTTGCTCTTTGTTAAAGTGGCAATAACCATTAATTCTTGTGCTTATTCTTTTTGCCAGACTATATGTCTGGTGAACCGCTGGTGCTATGGTTTCGATCTCGCTCTTGCTTTTTGTGTTAAGCAATTCATTGAAAACAGCCATGGCACATATTATATCATCGACATCTTTTATTCGAGGTGCGTTAGTTATACTATTTTTCCTGACTCGGTATAAAACAAGAATATCGGTCATGCGTTTGATTTTTTTTGATAGAAGATATGTCTTGGGTATTAAAGCTATATCTTCATAATGCCTGTCAATTGGAAAGCGCAACGTATTAAATATGAATTTTTTATAAACTCTTGCCCATGGAAACCATTCGTTTTTAGAAAATGTTTCACGTAGATTACTTATTGAATCTATGGTTAATGTTTCGTTTGTGGATACGATAGATACAGCGGTTACTTTCTGTGTGTTGTCGTCATAAAATCTATTTGCATTAAACTCAATTAAATCAATGTCATCAAGCTTTAGTGTTGGACTGATTTTATCCCAAAATGATGAATCCCAAAGATCATCACCATCTAAAAATGCCAAATACTTCCCTGAACAAGCATCAATCCCTGCATTTCTGGCAGCAGATACACCTTGGTTTACTTGAGTGATTAATTTAATGGATTTATTTTTGTTTTTACTTATGAATGATTCTATTTCTTCAATGGAGTTATCTGTAGAGCCATCATTAATCACAATGATCTCGACGCTATCATCTATTTGACAGCATACGGATTGTAAACATTGATAAATATAATCCTGGCAGTTATAGCAGGGGATTATGACGCTTAACAAGACAGGGGTATCCATTAAATGTTTCCTTAAGTTACAAAACTTAATCCAAATTAAACTTTTTGCGAGGCTGAGAGTTTCCTCGAGTTTTTTATCTTACCATACCGAAGAAGGAAATCATCGTGTAATTGTATACAGTCGTAGACCAGGTAGACTAGTGCACTTGCAATATAGTGCGGAATGATTTCGTGAGCAACGGATAGTTCTTTTCCAGCATGATACATTAATGTACTTAATCTGTAGTCAGCCAGAAATTAACATCTTCTAAAATTATAAGTCAATTTTAAGGTTTAGCGGTGATTATGTGGCTGTGGGGATAAACATTTAATAAACCGGGGGAAGGGAGGCTATCACTGGCGAAAAAAGCCAGAAGGCGCTGACGCTTATCCGGCTTGCATACGACATAAACTGGTGGCCGGAACAGGCGCAATTGCTCTCCGGCGCAATACAGATTACTTCAGTTCATCAACCATAGTGACGGCGCGACCAATGTAATTGGCTGGCGTCATTGCTTTCAGGCGAGTTTTTTCGTCTTCCGGCAGGGCCAGACCGTCGATAAACTGCTTCATACCTTCAGCGTCAACGCGTTTGCCGCGGGTCAGTTCTTTCAGCTTCTCGTAAGGCTTTTCAATACCATAGCGACGCATCACGGTCTGGATCGGCTCGGCCAGAACTTCCCAGTTATGGTCCAGTTCATCCAGCAGATGATCGCGATTCACTTCCAGTTTGCTCACGCCCTTCAGTGTGGATTGATACGCGATCAGCGCATAGCCAATACCGACGCCCAGGTTGCGCAGAACGGTTGAGTCCGTCAGGTCTCGCTGCCAGCGGGAAACCGGCAGTTTGCTCGCCAGATGTTGCAGTACCGCGTTAGACAGACCCAGGTTACCTTCGGAGTTTTCGAAATCGATTGGGTTAACCTTGTGCGGCATGGTGGAGGAACCGATTTCGCCCGCGATAGTTTTCTGTTTGAAATGGTTCAGCGCCACGTAACCCCAGACATCGCGGTCAAAGTCGATCAGGATAGTGTTGAAACGTGCGATGCAATCAAACAGCTCGGCAATGTAGTCGTGCGGTTCAATCTGCGTGGTGTACGGGTTCCACTGGATGCCCAGCGACGTAACAAACTCTTCGCTGAACTGATGCCAGTCTACTTCCGGGTAAGCGGCGATGTGGGCGTTATAGTTGCCCACGGCACCGTTGATTTTACCGAGAATTTCGACCTGGTTAAGCTGGCGGTACTGGCGCTCCATACGGTAAGCCACGTTAGCCATTTCTTTGCCCAGCGTAGACGGGGTGGCAGGTTGACCGTGGGTACGGGAGAGCAGAGGGATATCGCGATACTGTACGGACAGATCTTTCACTGCGTCGATAAGCTTACGCCAGTATGGCAGGACTACTTCGTCGCGAGCGGTTTTCAACATCAGCGCGTGAGACAGGTTGTTGATGTCTTCTGACGTACACGCGAAGTGGATAAATTCGGAAACGGCGTGCAGTTCCGGGATATCAGCCACTTTTTCTTTCAGGAAATACTCAACTGCCTTCACATCATGGTTAGTCGTACGCTCAATGGTTTTGATACGCGCGGCATCTTCTTCATTGAAGTTAGCGACGATCGCATCAAGGAAACCGATTGCGTCGGCAGCAAAAGCAGGAACTTCCTTGATCGCTGCGTGCGCGGCCAGTTTTTGCAGCCAGCGTACTTCAACCTGTACACGGAATTTCAGCAAACCGTATTCACTGAAAATCCCGCGCAGCGCGCTGACTTTATCGCCGTAGCGTCCATCGACAGGGGAAACGGCGGTCAGTGAGGATAATTCCATAGATCACAACTCCGGGGTTAAATGAGCAAGAATTTGTTTTGCCTGAGTCGTCAGGCGATTACGAGAAAACATGAGTTGCAGACGGCCTCCACCAACCTGATGCCAGAGCACTGCTGCACGAATGCCAGCCAATAGCGAAGCGCGTACTTTAGCCTGAACTTGTGGGCTCTGGAGGATAGCAGGGGAACCCGTGACCTGAATACGCGGGCCGAGTGGGCTGATGACGTCAACATAAATGCCAGCCATCGCGCTCAGCAACGTTTCTGACTGCAAATCAAAATGGTCCAACTGGCGCTGTAAGCCGTTGATACGGTCTCCCAGCGTGTCCATAGCGCCTTTGGCCGCTGACAGCTTACGCTCCAGTACCATCAGGCTTAACGTGTAGCGGGTGAGTTCCGCGTTCAGCCCCTGACGACTGCTGGCGTTGAGCACGCCGAGCAACGTTTCAAGGCCAAGTCGCAGGTTAGCTTCACTCCCGCCAAAAACCCCAAGCGTCGAGCTGGGGTTCATGTCGATGATACTGTTAAGTGAAACGTGTAACGCATCGGCATCACAATGCCCCTGGTGCGCCAGTTCTTGCACCAGGCGTGCCGACTGGCATATACCTGCCAGGGCGAGGGTGATGTCATAATAATTCTTTGCCACGTTCACTGCTTCCTTGTATCAAATGTGTAAATAATTAGACCGGCAAAGGCAGGCGTTGTTCGATAATTCCGCCGCCGAGGCAGACTTCGCCATTGTAAAAGACAGCCGACTGACCCGGCGTTACCGCCGCAACCGGTTCGTCGAAAATGACTTCAATACGTTCAGCATCCAGCGCTTTAACGGTGCACGGAATGTCAGTCTGACGGTAGCGGGTTTTCACCGTGCAGCGCATTGTGCCGGTGAACGGTTCGCGATCGACCCAATGCAGCTGTTGTGCCACCAGGCCAACGGACATCAGGCGTGGGTGTTCGTGACCCTGAGCGACAACCAGAATGTTGTTCTCAACGTCTTTATCCACCACATACCATGGATCTTCCGTCCCTTCTTTCGTACCGCCAATGCCCAGACCTTTACGTTGGCCCAGAGTGTGGTACATCAGTCCCTGGTGCTGGCCAATCTCTTCGCCGTCAACGGTGATGATTTTGCCAGGCTGAGCGGGCAGGTAGCGACCAAGAAATTCGCGGAACTTACGTTCGCCGATGAAGCAGATACCCGTGGAATCTTTTTTCTTGGCGGTAATCAGACCGAGATCTTCGGCAATTTTACGCACCTGTGGTTTTTCCAGTTCGCCGACCGGGAACAGACTTTGCGCGATTTGCTCATGGCCGAGCGTATAGAGGAAATAGCTCTGGTCTTTATTGCCATCAAGCCCTCGCAGCAGGCGGCTTTTGCCGTCGACATCCGCGCGGCGCACGTAGTGACCGGTGGCGATGTAATCGGCACCTAAATCTTCAGCGGCAAATTCGAGGAAGGCTTTAAATTTGATCTCTTTATTGCACAGAATATCCGGGTTCGGCGTACGACCCGCTTTGTACTCTTCAAGAAACAGCTCAAAGACGTTGTCCCAGTATTCTGCAGCAAAGTTAACGGTATGCAGTTCAATGCCAAGTTTGTCACAGACAGCCTGTGCATCCGCAAGGTCGGCAGCCGCTGTGCAATATTCCTCGCCATCGTCCTCTTCCCAGTTCTTCATAAACAGGCCTTCTACCTGATAGCCCTGTTGTTGCAACAGCCAGGCAGAAACGGAGGAATCGACACCGCCGGACATGCCGACGATCACTTTTTTTGGGCTTTCAGACATAGGAATACTCACGACATTGAACTTCAAGGCGGCATATTCTAGCACGCAGCCCTTTACTTGACACCCTCTGTAAACGGCCAGTTAAATTCACCGATCATTGCCAGCGAATAGCGCTGCCCGCTCTGATAACAGAGAATGCTCTCGGCAACCAGCGGTGAGCGCAGGTTTGGCGCTGAGAGAATCTCTTCTGCGCTGACCCAGCGACAGCAATCAATATCACTGTCATGGGGTTCAGTAGCGCACATATTGGCAAGTTCGATAGAAAACAGAAAACGTAAAAAAGGCGTTCTGTCCGGCGCAATCCATTGGTGCATCCGAATGAAGTGCTGCGGCTGTGCGTTGATGCCTGTCTCTTCCCATAGCTCACGGGCGGCGGCCTGTACCAGGGTTTCGTCTGCTTCCAGGTGCCCGGCAGGTTGATTCCACAAGGCTTTGCCGTTTATGGTTTCCTCAACGACTAAAAATTTATCTTCTGCATGCACAATGCAGGCGACCGTAACGTGTGGTTTGAACATACCGATTCCTTATACAGTTGCATCCCGCCATTCGCCGTTAGCGAGATTATCCAGCGTGTAATTACCCATGGCATAGCGGATGAGGCGTAGCGTAGGAAACCCAACATGTGCTGTCATACGCCGTACCTGACGGTTGCGGCCTTCATATAAGGTGACTTTTAACCAACTGGTGGGAATATTCTTCCGTTCACGAATGGGCGGTGTTCTCGGCCACAGCCAGGCGGGTTCTTTTACCACTTCAATGCCTGCAGGCAGCGTGGGGCCATCGTTAAGCGTTACGCCAGTGCGCAGGGCTTCCAGCGCTTCGGGCGTAGGTTCTCCCTCAACCTGAACATAATAAATTTTCCCCGTGCGCTTGCCGGGCTGCGTTAACCGCGCCTGTAATGCGCCATCATTGGTCAGCACTAAAAGCCCTTCACTGTCCCGATCCAAACGACCCGCAGCATACACGCCTGGCACAGGAATAAAATCTTTTAACGTTTTGCGTCCCGCTTCGTCAGTAAATTGTGGCAAAACATCGTAGGGTTTATTGAACAAAACCACGCGTTTTGGCTGGTTTTCTTTACGCTGTTTAGTGACTTGTCGTGAGCTGAATCGCTTAACTTGGTGATTTCTAAAAGAAGTTTTTTGCATGGTATTTTCAGATTATATCAATTGCCGCATTATAGCCTAAGAACGAGTGTCTTTCATGGCGACGAACAATAGGGTAGTATTGACATGCTCATTACAAAACATTAACAAAAAATTGCTCTAACGCAGTCGTGCAGCAGGACGCCAATGCACATGCAGCGCGATGACAGACGAGCAAACCAGAAGCGCTCGAAGGAGAGGTGAATGGAAAGCAAAGTAGTTGTTCCGGCGGAAGGTAAGAAGATCACCCTGCAAAACGGCAAACTCAACGTTCCTGAAAATCCGATTATCCCGTTCATTGAAGGCGACGGTATCGGCGTTGATGTAACCCCACCGATGATCAAAGTTGTCGATGCTGCTGTCGAGAAAGCCTATAAAGGCGAGCGTAAAATCTCCTGGATGGAAATCTACACCGGCGAGAAATCCACTCAGGTTTATGGCCAGGACGTCTGGCTGCCTGCTGAAACCCTTGATCTGATTCGTGAATATCGTGTTGCCATCAAAGGCCCTCTGACCACGCCAGTTGGCGGCGGTATTCGCTCTCTGAACGTTGCTCTGCGTCAGGAACTTGACCTGTATGTCTGCCTGCGCCCGGTGCGTTATTACCAGGGTACGCCAAGCCCGGTAAAACACCCTGAACTGACCGACATGGTTATCTTCCGTGAAAACTCCGAAGATATCTATGCGGGTATCGAGTGGAAAGCAGACTCCGCAGATGCTGAGAAAGTGATTAAATTCCTGCGTGAAGAAATGGGCGTGAAGAAAATTCGCTTCCCGGAACATTGTGGTATTGGTATCAAACCGTGTTCTGAAGAAGGGACCAAACGTCTGGTTCGTGCGGCGATCGAATATGCCATCGCGAACGATCGTGATTCTGTTACCCTGGTACATAAAGGTAACATCATGAAGTTCACTGAAGGCGCGTTCAAAGACTGGGGTTACCAGTTAGCGCGTGAAGAATTCGGTGGCGAATTGATCGATGGCGGCCCGTGGGTGAAAATCAAGAACCCGAAATCCGGCAAAGAAATCGTGGTTAAGGACGTTATCGCCGATGCGTTCCTGCAACAGATCCTGCTGCGTCCTGCTGAGTACGATGTGATTGCTTGTATGAACCTGAACGGCGACTACATCTCTGATGCGTTGGCAGCACAGGTGGGGGGGATTGGTATCGCGCCAGGCGCGAACATCGGTGACGAATGTGCGCTGTTCGAAGCGACCCATGGTACTGCACCGAAGTACGCAGGCCAGGATAAAGTGAACCCTGGCTCTATCATTCTGTCTGCAGAAATGATGCTGCGCCACATGGGTTGGGTCGAAGCGGCTGACCTGATCGTTAAAGGTATGGAAGGCGCGATTAACGCGAAAACCGTAACCTATGACTTCGAACGTCTGATGGATGGCGCTAAGCTGCTGAAATGTTCAGAGTTTGGTGACGCGATCATCGAAAACATGTAATCCAGATTCTGGGTTGTATGAGAACGGGAGCCGAGAGGTTCCCGTTTTTTTGTGCCTGCAACATTGTTTCCCCAAAATGCTTCCCCAAAAACCAGGCGTGCTCACCCCGTTTTTACTTCGACAACAGTTCAATCCTTACCCCTGTCGTCGTGATATTTGTCTGTCATTTTTCTTGATTTATGTTCCAATAATTTGTGGATATCAATCCCTTGTGCTTTATATCTTCTTTCTGAAAGTGATTGTTGCTCGTGGTTCGTAGTATATTGAAAGTATTATTGGTTATTAGGTGCTCTGTATGTCCTATTCCATCGGTGAATTTGCGAGGCTTTGTGGAATAACCGCCACAACGCTGCGCGCCTGGCAACGTCGTTATGGACTTCTCAAACCACAACGTACGGATGGTGGGCACCGGTTGTATAGCGATGACGATATCCAACAGGCGCTTAAAATTCTCGATTGGGTGAAAAAAGGCGTACCGATAAGCCAGGTTAAACCGTTGCTGTCCCGCCCTGGTGCCCGGCGAACGAATAACTGGCTCGCTCTGCAAGAGAGTATGCTGCAGCGCTTGAACGAAGGGAAAATAGACTCTCTGCGCCAGCTTATTTATGATGCCGGTCGCGAATATCCCCGCCCTGAACTGGTGAGCGAGGTGCTGCGCCCTCTGCGAAGCCAGGTATCAGCTAACGTGCCGGCTATCATGACGCTGCGTGAAATCCTTGATGGTATTATTATTTCTTACACCTCGTTTTGCCTGGAAGGGGATAAGCGTGCGCCGGGCGATAACTACCTGATTACAGGCTGGCATCTTACCGACCCCTGCGAGATCTGGCTTGAAGCGCTTGGTCGCACTGGACAGGGACATCGCATTGATGTGCTTCCTGTACCGCCCGCGATGCTTGCGCCTGAAATTTTCCCCGAACGCAAATGGCTGTTGGTGACGTCCGGCAAACTCACCGTAGCGCGCAAAAAACAGATAGACCTCTGGCAACAGCAGGTCAACTCCCTCGAAGTGATCCCGCTTTAATTCTCTGTCATTACCTTTCTTGTGTGTTGATTGGTCACTACCTTAGTGGCTTACGAATAAATTTGCTCAAAAATATTAAACTTTAATTTATTGAATTAAATGAATTTATAATTATTTTTTAGTATAAACTTGGACAAATTAAAGTGTTTGTGTAAGTTTTAATTATACCGCCTACGTAATGTGGTTCACACAAGGGTAAGAGCTATGCGCGCACCGCCATCCGTTATCGACAGGTTTGTGGATTACTACGCCAGTTTGGATCGCCAGCCCGTCCCCGCGCTTGCCGGTTTGTACGACGTGCACGCGGTACTTGTCGATCCCTTCGGGGAACATAACGGGCTGTTTGCCATTCAGCGCTATTTCTCGCATCTCCTGGCGAATGTGAACGTCTGCCGTTTTGCCATTGACCCTCCACTGTGTGAGACCGGGCGGTTTGCTGTGACGTGGACAATGTACTGGTCGCATCCGCGTATTGCTGGCGGAAAAATACGATCTTTGCCGGGATGTTCAATGGTCGAGACACATGGCGAGAAGATTTTTCGCCAGCGTGATTATTACGATGCCGGTGAGATGCTCTATGAGCATCTGCCGCTGTTGGGTTGGGCCGTTCGCCACGTTAAAAGGAGGGTGCGCGCATGATGACTGTCCTCATTACTGGCGCAAGTTCAGGGATTGGCGCCGGGCTTGCAAAATCATGGGCCGATGACGGCTGCCACGTGATTGCCTGTGGCCGCAATCCCGAAAGGCTGGAACAACTGCGCCAATCCCACGCCAACATCACAGTACGCCTGTTCGATATGACAGACAGGGACGCCTGTCGCCAGGCGTTGGCGGACTGCAAACCCGAACTGGTTATTCTCTGTGCCGGAACTTGCGAATATCTCGACCACGGCTGGATAGATGCAGGGAAGGTTGAACGGGTGATGGCGGCGAATTATCAGGGCCCCATCAACTGCCTGGCAGCGCTTCAGCCGCAGTTAACTTCCGGTAACCGCGTGGTGCTGGTCAGTTCGATGGCGCACTGGCTGCCGTTCCCACGGGCGGAAGCCTATGGTGCGTCTAAAGCCGCGCTAACCTGGTTTGCCAATAGTTTGCGTCTGGACTGGGAGCCAAAAGGTATTGCCGTGACCGTCGTTTCGCCAGGATTTGTTGATACCCCGCTTACCCGTAAAAACGATTTTCCTATGCCCGGGCAGGTGAGTGTAGAGCAGGCGGTGAAGGCTATTCGCCGTGGCCTGGCGAAAGGAAAAAATAGTATTGCCTTCCCGACAGGTTTTGGCGTGTTGCTGCGTCTGTTGGCCGGGCTGCCTGAGAGTCTCCAGCGCGCGTTGCTGCGCAGGATGGTGCGATCATGAAAATTGCTATCATTGGCAGTGGTATTGCCGGATTAACCTGCGCCTGGCGTCTGGCCGGACATCATCAGGTGACGCTTTTTGAAGCGGCGTCGACCCCTGGCGGCCATACTGCGACGGTAGATATAGCGACTCCACAGGGGAATTTCGCGATTGATAGCGGCTTTATCGTCTACAACGACCGAACTTATCCGCGTTTTATGGGCTTGCTGAGTGAACTCGGTATCCAGGGGCAAAAAACGCAGATGAGTTTTTCGGTGCATAATACGCAAAGCGGTATGGAGTACAGCGGTCATACTCTGACTTCCTTGTTCGCCCAACGTCAGAACCTGCTCAAACCCGCATTTTGGGGAATGATGAAAGAGATTGTCCGTTTTAATCGTCTGGCTAAACGGGCATTGAATGATGTCGATGCCAACGCCACGCTACAGACCTTCCTCGACCAGCACCATTTCAGCGCGTTCTTTGCGCGTCATTATATTCTGCCGATGGGCGCAGCCATCTGGTCATCTTCGCTACAGGAAATGCGCCATTTTCCGTTGCCGTTGTTCTTACGCTTCTTTGAACACCACGGCCTGCTGGATATCTGGCATCGTCCGCAGTGGTACGTGGTGCCAGGCGGATCGCGCGAGTACATTCGCGTTATGCTGGCGAAGCTGGGTGAGCGTCTGGCATTGCACCTCAATGCGCCTGTTCAGCAGGTCATTCGTCACGACAGCGGCGTCAAAATCCAGTTGGCAGGATCAGTACAGACGTTTGATCAGGTGATCTTCGCTTGTCATTCTTCGCAGGCTCTGGTCGTGCTTGGTGATGCCACCACCGCAGAACTCGACGTGCTGGGCGCAATTAGCTGGCAGCGTAACGAGGTCGTTTTGCACAGCGATCGCCGCTGGTTACCGGTACGCGAACGCGCGTGGGCAAGCTGGAATTACCGCCTGAGTGGGCAAGATCGCGCCAGCGCCTGTGTCACCTATAACATGAATATTCTCCAGGGATTACCCGAAGGAAGCCCGCTATTCTGCGTGACCCTCAACCCGGACACCCCTATTGACGAGCGATTCGTCTGGCGACGCTTTGTCTACGAGCACCCATTGTTTAATCCCGACAGCTGGCGCGCGCAGGCGCGCCGCACTGAGATCAACGGCCTGCGTCGGACCTGGTTCTGCGGGGCTTATTGGTACAACGGCTTTCATGAGGATGGCGTGCGCAGCGCGCTCGATGTAGTACACGGCATTGCCGCAGGAGAGGGGGGCTAAGATGAACAGCTGCCTGTACCACGGTGTTTTGCGCCATCGCCGCCTCCAGCCAGCAACACACCAGTTTAGTTATCAGGTGTTTATGGCGTGGCTCGATTTAGATGAACTCGCACAGCTTTCGGGCGTAGGCGTGAAACGTAATCGCTTCGCCGCGACAGCTTTTCATGATGCGGATTACCCTCTGGGGACACCGTTAAGAGAGAGCGTGTTGAATAAGCTTGCCTGCCTGACGGGCGAACATCCCGGGGGGCGTGTAATGCTTCTGACACAGCTGCGCTATTTCGGTTTTCATTTTAACCCGGTCAATTTTTACTACTGCTATGACCGTTCACAGCGTCTGCGCTGGGTACTGGCGGAAGTCCGCAATACGCCATGGAATGAGCGACATTACTACGCTGTAGACGCACAGGAAAAGCGTCCGTTGGAAAAAGTGTTCCATGTATCGCCGTTTAACCCGATGGATATGGTCTATCACTGGCGATTTAACCCGCCGGGTAAAACGCTTCATATGCATATCGAAAACCACCAGGCAGAGAAGATTTTTGATGCTAGCCTGATGCTCAAACGCGAGCCGTTGACGCAGGCGAGTTTACGCGCGTTGCTGCTACGACTGCCGTTGATGACGCTGAAAACGGTGTTCGCGATTTACTGGCAGGCGCTACGCCTGTGGCTCAAGCGAGTCCCTCTCTACAACCATCCCGTCAGCAGGAGTGAACGATCATGACCGATCCCGTCTTTGCGCTTGAACCTGATGTTCCGCGCAACCTGCGTGTGGCGCGTTGGCTTATTTTCCGCATGCTGAGCGGCCTTCGCCAGGGTTCTGTCACGATGCGGGAAGGGGAGCAGACCTTACATTTTGGTGATGTTTCAGCTGAATTACGCGCTGAAGTACATATTCTCTCGCCCACAGTGTACTGGCGGGTGCTGAAAGGCGGAAGTCTTGCGGCGGCTGAGGCCTGGATGGACGGAGAGTGGGAAACGCAACAGCTCACGCCGTTACTGCAAATATTTGCGCTTAACAGCACCCTACTGGGACGCCTGGAAAGCGGTTTTCGCCTGCTTGGCCGACCCGCCGAGCGTTTGCGTCACTGGAAGCGTCGCAACCATCGGCAACAAGCAAAAGAAAACATTGCCGCGCATTACGATCTCGGTAATGCATTTTATGCGTACTTTCTTGATGAGGATTTACTCTATTCCAGCGCCTTATTCACCAGCCCCGAGCAGTCTTTAGCGCAGGCTCAGCAGGCCAAAATGGCGCGGCTTTGCGAGCAACTGGCACTGACCGCGAATGATCACCTGCTGGAGATTGGTACTGGTTGGGGGGCGATGGCGGAATTCGCCGCCCGCCACTACGGTTGCCGTGTAACCACCACGACCCTGTCTCAGGAACAGTTTGCCTGGGCGAAAGCGCGGATTGTCCGCGCAGGTTTACAGGAGAGAGTCAACGTCCTGCTGTGCGATTACCGCGACCTGACCGGGGAATTCGACAAACTGGTGTCGGTTGAAATGATCGAAGCGGTTGGTCAGCGTTATCTGCCGACGTTTTTCCGTACCTGCCAGGCGCGACTGCGTCGTGGGGGAAAACTGGCGATTCAGGCCATTACCATTCAGGATCAGCGCTATCGCGAATACAGCAAAGGCGTTGATTTTATTCAGCGCTATATCTTTCCAGGGGGCTTTTTACCCAGTATCACCGCGATGAGCGGCCTGATGACAAAGCATACTGACTTTGTGGTTCGTAATCTGTTCGATATGGGGCCTGACTACGCCCGGACGCTTGCGCTCTGGCGACAAGGATTTGTTCACGCCTGGCATGACATTGAAAAACTGGGATTTGATGAGCGTTTTCGCCGTATGTGGCTGTACTACTTCGGCTACTGCGAAGCCGGTTTTAACGCCCGCACGATCAGCGTGGTGCAACTGACGGCGGAACGTCCATGAACCGCCATTTTCAGGTCTTTATCCTGGCTGTCGGGTTCGATATGTACTGGCTCATGGTGGTGTTATTTCGTGAGCGCGGCCTGGCGTTATGGCTTGGGCTGGCTATTCTGGCCTGCTTCTTGCTGCCGTCTGCGCAACGTCTGTACGCGTTAATGCTGGCAGCGGTGGGTAGTGGTCTGGATGCGCTGTGGGCGTTGACGGGGTTGATTAATTTTAACGGCGAAGCATTGTTGCCGTTATGGATGGTTGCGCTTTGGCTCATGTTCGCTGTCCTGTGGACGCACCTTACCTGCTCGACTACCTTGCCGGGATGGCTGCTGGCCATAATGGCCACCGGTGGTGGGCCGATCGCCTATGTGATAGGAGAGCGTTTGGGGGCCATTACTTTTCTGGAACCAACATTTATTGTTGTTGGCTTAATGGCGACGGGCTGGCTGGTGTTGATGCTGTTTTTTCATATTTTCATGGGGAAACACTAATGAAACCTGCCTTATTGATACTGCTGGGCGTCATGGCGACGGCGCCTTTTGCCGGTGCAACTGACTGGTTAATCTGGCGGAAAGTCGGTGATGCGACGCTCTCCTGGGGACCATTCACGATCTATACCTCACAACTGCGCACGCCGGATGGTCGCTATCGCGGGCTGAAAGAGGATCAAGCACTGATTATCACCTATCAGCGCAATATTGAACGGCAAGAACTGGTTAATGCCACCCGCGAACAGTGGCGAGCGCAGGGTATTCTGGGGCGGGAAGCGCAGAGTGAGTCCTGGCTTCGCATGTTGAGTGAGATATGGCCAGACGTCGCGCCAGGTACGCAACTGGCTTTTGTATTGCAAGATAAGCAGGGGAAGTTTTGGTATCGCGCTTCAGCGGCTCAAAGGCACTTTATCCCGCTTGGCCCACCGCAGTCGGCGGCGTTCAGCGAAAACTTTCTCTCTGTCTGGCTGGGTTCCCGCACGCAATATCCTGAGCTGCGTCAGCAGCTTACTGGAGGTGAAAAATGAAACGTTTATTGGCCCTGAGCCTGCCCTTGCTGATGCAGGTGGCTGGTTGTAGCGCTGAAATTGCCGACTATCGGCAACAGCAGCCGACGCTGGATATCTTTCAGTATTTTCAGGGAGAAACGCAAGCATGGGGGATGATTCAGGACCGCAGCGGTAAACAGCTTCGTCGCTTCCATGTCGATATTAACGGCGATGTGGTGGGAGACACATTGACCCTCAACGAACGCTTTGTGTACGACGATGGAGAGAAACAGCAGCGGGTGTGGCATATCCGTAAAGTTAGCGCCGATCGTTACGAAGGTACTGCCGGTGACATTGAAGGCGTGGCGAAGGGGCAAGCAGCGGGCAACGCGTTCAACTGGCATTACAGTATGAATGTGAAAGCCAGCGGCAGAACCTGGTTGCTGAATTTTGACGATTGGATGTACATGCAGGATGCTAACCATCTGTTTAATAAAACGGAGATGAAGAAATTTGGCCTCACCGTCGGTACGGTGACGCTTTTCTTCTCCCGTAAAACGCGATAGTGAGGAAGAGGTCATGAAAATGCAACCCATCGTTGGGATCAGTGGCTGTTTAACGGGATCTGCCGTCCGCTTTGACGGCGGGCATAAACGGGCAGAATTTGCGATGGAGAAACTAGCCCAGTGGGTGACTTTCCAGCCTGTTTGCCCGGAGATGGCGATAGGTTTGCCTGTCCCTAGGCCAGCGCTGCGCCTGGTGCAAACGACTGTCGGGGATATTCGCATGCGTTTTAGTCACGCACCTCACGAAGACGTGACCGACGAAATGGCTGACTTCTGCCAGCGGTATCTGGCAGGGCTGGACACACTGTCCGGTTTTATCGTCTGTGCAAAATCCCCCAGCTGTGGAATGGAACGTGTGCGCTTATATGACGATAAAGGCAATCGCGGGCGTAAAGACGGGGTGGGACTGTTTACCGCCGCGCTGATGGAGAAATATCCGTGGCTACCGGTAGAAGAAGACGGGCGACTGCACGATCCGGTCCTACGCGAAAACTTCGTCGAAAGGGTTTTCGCACTACAAGAGCTCAATATGCTGCGCAAAAATGGCCTGACGCGGCGGGCTCTACTGGATTTTCATAGCCGTTATAAATTGCAATTGCTGGCTCACCATCAGGCCGGATATAGGCAAATTGGCCCATTTGTCGCATCACTGCATGAATGGGAGGATCTGGAGGCTTTCTTTGCGGTCTACCGGGATAACTTAATGACAATTCTGAAGAAACCAGCCTCACGTAAAAACCACACAAACGTGCTTATGCACATTCAGGGGTACTTCCGTAATCAGTTAACAATGCGTCAGCGCGGCGAGTTGCGCGAGGTGATCCTTCATTACCGCGCAGGACTACTACCCATCCTGGCCCCGATGACGTTGCTGAAACATTATCTGGCGGAATACCCGGACGATTATCTACTGACGCAGAATTACTTTGATCCCTATCCGCAAGAATTAGCATTGCGACTGACTGTTAATTGATCATGACTGATAAACAGAACCGAGCAGAGTGATAATTTATGTCGTGTTCGAAATCTTTAATTACCGCTCTTCGCTCATAGTAGACGTCAGTTTTACCTTTATCGGTATTGTGTATGTCTACAATTTAATATTATTTCCCGATAAGTGTTACTTTTAACCTTCGTGAAAAAGAAACAAAATCATTCCTGCCATACAGTTTAAAAAAATTAAACCATCGATTCTTACCGAGATGATTTAGTTTGATTAATTGAGGTTTAAAATGGTAGCACATTATAAAAATACCCTGGTCATCATCAACAATATTGTTTCTAAGCGTTTTTATTTGGCACTGACAAACCAATTCATAATTGTTACTTGCCTTTATCTGTATAAACACACAGTGCTTATACTGTGTGTTTATCTGATATACAAGGGGGACCGTCAATATGAATTGACGTCCCCCGGGGATGATTATGTTATGAGGGGATAGAAAGAAAGATAAGCATTATAGTGAATAACAAATAAACTAATGCTTTCTACGTTTTTTAGTGCCTATGTTTCTAATCTCATCATTTCAGATGTTTATGTTCAGGCATCATTCTTAAAAGTGTATTGTCCTTCTGTATGGCGTGATGAAATAATGCCGCGCCAGCATGGGCTGCAATCAAGAAATAGCCTACATTTGCCAGAGTTTCATGAATAGCTTTCACGACGGCTTTTATTTCATCATTGCTATGAACGAAAGAGGGGATGTTTAAACCTAGAAAAAACCAACTCTTTCCACCGTAAGCCATCGTCAAGACACCTAATAACGGTAGCGCCAGAAAAGAGACATAGAGCATGATATGCATTAATTTGGCTGATATCCTCTGCCACTGGGGGGGCGTAGGTGTGATAGCTGGATCGTCATACTTATGTTTGAGAATTAAACGTATTATCATTAAACACCAGACAAATACCCCTGCATTATAGTGTGTTTCTTTCATCAACAGATAGGAGGCACTGCCTTTGGGAAACCAACCGCGAAATTCCATTGTGGCATAGGTTATCGCGATTAACACCAGAGTTAGCCAGTGCAAGTGAATCTGAAGTCTTGAGAATCTGCTCATTGTTTTTCCTCGAATGATGCGCCACCGCAACCGTATCGTATTGAGCTTAACAAATCCTTATCTTCATTAAGAGATTAGGATTTTGTTATTTCTATTTCGGGTAAAACGATCGCATAGTTGATAGGGGATCATTGCGAGTTTGTCAGGATTCAATTTTTCGACGAAATTTTATACGGGAAAACATGTAGAGCATTGGCTGCAATGGGGTAAACGCCGAGGCTTTCAGTTCTGGCCTTGATTTCCTCAAATGGGAGTGAAGGAGATGGTTCCCGTCCTCCCCAGAGATTGATCCCTTCCGGGATGTCATCTCTGCCGTATTCCTCGGCGATCTCAATCGTTTTGCCATTATTCAATTCGATGACAACGCTTTTTCCATCAATGGGGATCAGATTTCCGTCATTGTCAGTAATAAAGATTTTCATTTGCTCTCCTCCTGATTATGCCTTCTCATCATAGCAAATTAAATGTGGGGCAATACTGCTATTGCTCTGAAAATGCACAATGATTATTTGCTATTAATCAATGCGTTATGATGAGATTTAGAAAAAATGATTGGTTTCATGGCGATTTATGTTGCTGTCGACCATGCTCTGTAGAGACAAACATGACTCAGTCAACGTCCGTTTTAACGTGTTCATTTTTCGCCACAGGATATAAGAATGCGCAAAGCACTGTTACCGATACTTGCTGCGATATGTCTGTTCGTAATCGGTGTTTTTATTCTCAATATGCAGCTTTGGTATTCCTCATCAATGGAAGCTCTTGGTGGGGCACGATATGCCGCGAAAAATATGGACAATATACTTAATGAAGCTTTTCAGGCAACGGGTACCGCTAAGCGCATCGCTGAAAAAAAATGCGACCTGGAGAGCCAATACCAGCTCGGAACTGAAGCTGCGCTTCGGCCCCATTTACGAACGCTGATTATTATTCGGAAAGGGAAGGTTTGGTGTACCTCACTGCCAGGTAATCGGATCTTGTTGAAACAGATACCTGTGATACCTGATACGAATTTGCTGTTGGCCTCTGCACAAAATACGGTGAATGAGATACCCGTTTTACTTTATCAAGCTCATTTTCAAACAAGTAGTATCATTATCACGATAAGTGGGGTGCATATCCGGGGCGCATTGAATGTCCCATTAAAAGGACTGACCTATTCATTGCGGGTAGGCGACAAAGTGCTTGGTTCATCGACGGAAGTGAAAGTCTTCAAGGCGAGTGCGCAGCAGTCTGGTCAAGTGAATTCTGCAAAGTATCCCTTCAGCATTATTTTCGAACAGCCTCCATTATTTAGCTTAAAAAGGCTCGTCACTAATGGTCTGGGAATTCTGATTTTCATCCTGCTGATCTCGGTCGCTGTGGCTTATGCCATCGATAAATATTTGAATAAGGATGATACCCCTGAAGAAACGTTGCGCAGAGCGATAGATAAAGGGGAGATAGTGCCTTTTTATCAACCAATCGTAAATGGTCGCGATGGAACGTTACGCGGTGTCGAGGTGCTGGCCAGATGGAAGCACCCAAGGGCTGGGTATATCTCTCCGGCCTCTTTTATTCCAGTTGCCGAAAAATCAGGTCTGATAGTGCCGCTGACTCAAAGCTTGATGAGGCAGGTCGCTGCGAATATGAACTCCATCGCCAGCAAATTGTCATCCGGCTTCCATGTCGGAATTAACTTCAGCGCATCCCATATCACTTCCCCTACGTTTGTGGAGGAGTGCCTGCGCTACAGAGACAGTTTCAGCCGTAATGATTTAAATTTGGTGATTGAAGTGACTGAACGAGAACCGTTGCATGTGGATGATGATCTTGTGCAGAGGCTCAATACGCTTCATGAAAATGGTTTTGTCATTGCGTTAGATGATTTTGGTACAGGTTATTCTGGACTTTCTTACTTGCATGATCTGCACATTGACTATATCAAAATCGATCAGAGTTTTGTGGGACGGGTAAATGACCTGCCTGATTCAACCCGAATTTTAGATTGTGTCCTCGACCTGGCGCGTAAGCTGTCTTTAAGCATTGTTGCTGAAGGTGTTGAAACGAAGGCGCAGCTTGATTATCTCAACAAAAACAACATTGTTTTCCTGCAAGGGTACTATTTTTATAAACCGGTCACTTTTACTGAGTTTATTCTTATTCTGCTTTCAAAACCCAAAGTGAAGGTTTTTGTCGAATAAAATGGAAGGTATCTTGTTGATAGAAGTGAGAATGGGGAGGAATTGGTCGTAGAAAACCTGTTTTTTCTTTATCGTGAGATGAATCTCAGACTGTGTTATTCAAAGAGCATATCCTTAGTTGTGTAGCGGTTATTTGCGTTCTCACATACAGCAAACGGATAACAGTATGACAGATATAACCTTTACTAAGGGACACACTTCAAGTCGCGAAGTGACGGTAGTACATAAGAAAAAGTTGGCTGCGCGCACTAGAATTCAGTACTCAAACCGCGATCAATTAGCTATTGCTGCAGTTCTGTTTGTAGGCGGTATCGCTGGAGCTATTGTTTTGGCAACGTACTTACTGATACTGGAAGGGATATTTCTGTACTAATTGTTTAATTGTTCTTATGTTTTATTACGGTGTTTGTTGTGTTGCTAATGCCATTTCTCAGTAATGATCAATATTATTAACCATCAGTAAAGTTAAGCAGGTATTCCTGAAAACACCTGCTTAAAATATCATTTAGAACAATATACTCTGGCTTCCCGAGGAGTATAGATGCCAATCGTGATGATGCGCAAGAAAACATCCATACCAGACTCCTGAACTTCTGTACGAACAACTTTGTCTGCACCGCCGCATACAGAAGCTGCATCGATGGTTTGTGACTGGCCAATACCATTAATGAAAAAATTCTGTCTGGTTTCCTGAGAGGGTTTTTCTGCAATGCCGTTGTTGATTTTAAAGGTTTGCTGAGCGCAACCGGATAGAGCTGTTGCCGCAATAATTGCAATCATTAACTTTTTTATTTTTACCATTTTATAGTGTGGGATAGAGAGCAAATGTTCTTCTTTAATGCTGCTGGTACATATCCGACCAGCACTTATGTCTGGCACTATTATGCTGACTGTTTATCTATTATTTAGTTAGATAAATGAGTAATGAATTTTCTGTTTCGACTTTGTAGAACATTAGTGATTGCTTGCGATATCAGCTTACATTTTATCAATGTCAGCATTAAAGTGGATAAAATATATGGGAGTTAATGTGTTTTTCTCGGAAACATCAATACTATATAAGTGAGGTCTCGAACAGTTACGTATTTGAACAGAGCTATCAGAGATAGCCCTGCCAATAAAACATTTTAAAATTAGAACTGATAGTTTAAAGAAACCCAATAATTACGGCCTGGATTTACGTATCCAGTGGTGGATTGCGCAGTCTGATAGTAATCACCTGCATAGGTGCTATTACGGCCCACCTGGTACAGTTTAACTTCGCTGAAGTCTTTATCCAGTACGTTATTGACTGCCGTATTTAGCGTCAGGTCTTTGGTCAACTTATAAGACATTCCCATATCGAGAACGGTCCAGGCTTTTAAATCCGCACCTTTGTCGTCATACACCGCCTTTTGTACCGCGCTGAGGTTCTCGTAATTTTCGGTAAAGCGTGGCGCCTTACCGCGATAACGGGCGCTCAACCAGGCGTTCATATCTTCTGTAGCCTGCCAGTTCAGGCGAGCGTTAGCCATATGCTTGGGGGTGTAGCTCAACGGCGCGCCTTTATTATCACCATCTTTTTGTTTGCTCTGTGTGTAGGTGTAGTTGAGGGATAAACTCAGTACGTCCGACCAGACAGGGAAGGTGCTGGCGAATTCAATACCATCGGTCCTTGCCTTACCGCTGTTGGTATAGCTGTTGGTATTATCATCGATAGAATACGAGACAATTTTATTTTTATATTCGGTATAGAAGCCGGTAACGTTGGCGTTCAGTCCGGCCTCGTTTTCATAATATAGCCCGGTTTCGTAGCTGATACTTTCTTCCGGCTTGAGGTCAGGGTTACCGACAGTATTAACAGTTCCTTGCGCAGTTACGCCGCTAATGCCGTTATGCAACTGGCTGAGTGATGGCGCTTTATAACCTGTCGTGACACCGCCTTTGAGCGTCCACTCATCGGAGACATCCCAAACCATATAGGCGCGAGGACTCAGGTGGCCGCCAAACACATCATTATGCTCATAACGGGTACCTGCGGTTAACGCCAATGAGTCGAGTATATGCCATTCATCTTCCGCGTAGGCTGCCCACGTTTTTTGGTGGAACGTCTCGCCGGTATTGGCCAGTACAACACCGTCTTTCATTCGCGCATCCCAGTATTCCCCACCAAGGGTTAACAGGTGTGAGTCACCTAATGGCGTCAGCAGCACTGAGTCCAGAATGACGTTAGTGTTTTTCAGTTCACGCGCATCACCGGCGCGGCCAGCGTTTTCCGGCGTGAGTGCGGAGGAGACCAGTTGTCGGCCTTTGTTCTCGGTCTCATTCCAGCCGAGGGATGATTTCCAGGTGCCGAACGTTAAGGCGGTATCGTGGCCGAGAGTCACTTTGTTGCGCTCATAGCGCAGCGTTTTATCATAACCTCCCGTCAGGTTGCCCAACTGTCCATCGTCATTGTCATAGCGCTGTCTGGCAGAGTCGAGATCTAACCACAATGTATTGTTCTCATTAGCTTTCCAGTCCAGTCGGGTGCCGATATTATAGTTCTCAGATTCAGTAGGATAGGGTACGCGAGTAGAGGCAGTATCGCTCAAAGAGGTGACGCTTGAACCCTGGCGCTGCGTTGTGCTTCCGCGAACCTGCATATCCAGCACGCCTGCGATTAACGGACCGCTGGACCAGAAGTTGGCGACCGTGCTGTTACCCCATTTATTACTTTCTTGCAGGTTAACGCCGGTATTGATGGAGGTGCTCCATTTATCGGTACTTTTTTTGGTAATGATATTCACCACGCCACCGATTGCGTCGGAGCCATACAGCGTCGACATTGGGCCGCGGATCACTTCGATATGATCGATTGCCGCCAGCGGTGGCATAAAGCTGGTATTCATGGCAGAGAAGCCGTTTGGCGTTACATCGCTGCTGCCGTTTTGACGAATACCGTCAATCAGTATCAGGGTATAGCTCGCAGGCATACCACGGATGCTGATCTCCAGACCACCGGTTTTACCGGTGCTGCTTTCAACATCCACGCCCTCTACTGAACGCAGGGCTTCACCTAAGTCATTATATTTATTGGTTTGTAACTCTTGCTGTGAAATTACGGAAACACTGGCGGCTGCGTTGGTAATTTTCTTTTCGTAACCGGAGGCGGTGACGACCATGACATCTTCAGCAAAAACCAGGGGGCTGGTGAAACCCAGACAGGACAGAACGACAGAGGCAACAGGTTTTAAACGCATAGTCAAACTTCCTTTGTTAAAATTCAAAGGCAGTAAGATAATTGATGGAAATGATAATACAAATAATTATCATTACAAATTTACATAACTTGTCACTTCTGGTGTTTTTCTTGAATAAATATACATAAATTGTCATTAATTTAGCGCAAGGGAATGGTAGGGATTACAATAGTCTCTATGTGGAATTATTAGATATAAATTAATATGTTAATGAATAAATCGCTAAATTTTAAACTTTTTCTGGGGTTCATATCGTACTCATAACGGAGTATCAGAAAAAAGTATGATAATTTTAGAAAATCGTCATACTTTTCTGCGCCGCATCATTTTTTTCGCCAATTCTCTTCGCCATAATCCCTTTCCCAGGAGACTGCTTAACGACAAGGCATCGTTAAGCGGCATATACATAACGCAAATCTGGATAAAATAATGATCAAAGGCAAGCTGGCACTCCTGACGTGTGCATTGACTCTCGCATTAACCTCACCACTCCTCGCCGCGCAGAATGCGGACGCAGGTCAGACGTTAAAACTGGCGATTGGACCAGAGCCAACGGAAGGGTTTGACCCGATGTTGGGCTGGAGTCATGGCAGCTATTTGCTTTTGCATGCACCGTTATTAAAACAAAATGCAGATATGAGCTGGGGAAACCTGCTGACGGAGAAGGTGGTGACCAGCGCTGATGGCAAAACCTGGACGCTGACGCTAAAACCTGACCTTAAATTTTCTGATGGTTCGCCGCTAACCGCTGAAGATGTTGTGTTCACCTATAACAAAGCAGCAAAAAGCGGTGGGAAAATTGACATGGGGAACTTCGCTCATGCCAGTTTGAAAGATAACCGCACGGTAGAAGTGACACTGAGTAACCCGCAGAGCACCTTTGTGAATGTGCTGGGATCTTTAGGCATTGTTCCGGCAAAGCTATATAACGAAAAAACATTCGCCAAACATCCGATTGGTGCAGGTCCTTATCGGTTGGTGAGTTTCCAACCCGGGCAGCAACTGATTGTGGAGGCTAACCCCTGGTATGCCGGTAAGAAAAATGATTTCAGCAAGCTGGTGTTTGTTTTCCTTGATGAAGATAACGCTTATGCCGCAGCGCGCAGTGGGCAATTGGGATTAGTACGTATTGCGCCTTCGATGGCGGTCGCCCCTCAGCAGCAGAATTTGAAACTGTGGGTGCGTAACAGCGTGGAGAATCGGGGCATTGTGTTCCCGATGATTCCTGCAGGTAAAAAAGACGCCAATGGTTATCCAATTGGTAACGATATCACAGCCGATGTCGCGATCAGACGCGCCATCAATTACGCTATTGATCGTAAGCAGCTCGCCGATCAGGTTATGGAAGGTCATGCGATCCCCGCCTATAGCGCGGTTCAGGGCCTGCCGTGGCAGGGGCCGTCAGTCGCGTTCAAAGATGGCGACAGCGAAAAAGCACGAATGATTCTGGAAGAAGCTGGCTGGAAAGTGGGGAAAGACGGTGTACGAGTGAAAGAGGGCAAAGAGGCGCGCCTGACTTTATGGTATGCCAGCGGTGACAGTACCCGCCGGGATTTAGCCGAAGCAGTCCGTGCGATGCTGGAGCCTGTGGGTATCCAGGTATCATTGCAATCCGGAAGCTGGGAAACCGTTGAGCGTCATATGCATGCCAACCCGACGCTGTTTGGTTGGGGAAGCCTAGATCCCATGGAACTGTTCCATCATTACAGCAATCAGGCTGCTGGCGTGGAGTATTACAATCCCGGTTACTACAGTAATTCTGTCGTTGAAGAGCATCTCAAACAGGCTATTGATGCACCGGACTGGCAAAAAGCGCTGCCTTTCTGGCAACAGGTCGAGTGGGATGGCAAGCAAGGCGCTGGTGTACAGGGCGATGCCGCATGGGCATGGTTATTGAATATTCAGCACACTTACCTGGCAAATCCATGTATTGACTTAGGCAAAGGCGCACCGGAAATTCACGGGAGCTGGTCATTGCTCAATAATCTGGATGAATGGACCTGGACCTGTCGTTGATGAAGTCTGTAGTGGGCCATTTTCTCCGGCTGATAGTGTTATTAGTGCTGGTTGCGGCTGGCACTTTTGTGCTGCTCAGCTTTTCTCCGGTCGATCCGATTCGCGCCTATATCGGCAACGATCTCCTGCACGTGCCGCCGGAACAATATGCACGTATCGCCGCTCGCTGGGGATTGGACCAGCCACTGTGGGAGCGTTTTGGTAACTGGTTTATACGGGTATTGCAGGGCGATCTCGGCTACTCGATGTTGTTTAATGCGCCGGTTGCCAGCGTGATCAAGGAGCGCTTTGCTACCTCGTTTGCGCTGCTTAGCGGCGCATGGCTGCTCTCCGGTATAGTGGGGACGGCAATGGGATTTGTCGCCGGACGCTACCTCAATCGCTGGCCGGATAAAGCAATTTGTCGCCTCAGCTATCTGCTTTCCTCGTTGCCGACCTTCTGGATTGGCATGCTGCTGCTGGCGTTATTTGCCGTTCGTTGGCCGGTATTCCCGGTATGCTGTGCGTGGGAGCCGGGCAACAACAGTGATATGGCGACACTAACCGAGCGTCTGCGCCATCTGGTGCTTCCCGTTTGTGCGCTAAGTTTGCTGGGGCTGGGGCAGATTACGCTGCATACGCGGGAAAGTATCGCCAGCGTCATGAAGAGCGAATTTGTCCGTTTTGCGCGCTCTCAGGGTGACAAAGGTTGGTCACTGTTGCGCCATCAGGTTCTGCGCCACGCTATCACGCCCGCGCTGTGCCTGCAGTTCGCCTCGCTGGGAGAACTGTTGGGGGGCGCACTGCTGGCAGAAAAGGTTTTTGCTTATCCCGGGCTTGGGCAGGCGACCATTGATGCCGGATTGCGGGGCGATCTACCGTTACTCATGGGGATCGTTTTATTTAGCACCGTGCTGGTTTTCATTGGCAATTCACTTTCGACCTGGTTTGTTCATGTGTTGAACCGTGCTCTGGAGCGACCCGATGCTCTATAATCCGACGCCGACGCTTATTCGTCTGGTGCTCTCTTTCAGCTGCCTGCTATTCATTGCGGTGTATGGCGCAGCCACGCTGGACAACCCGTTGAGCGTGAATTTACTTGCCCGTCATCTGCCCCCCGATGCACTGTACTGGTTCGGTACCGATAACCTCGGTCGCGATCTGTGGGTGCGTTGCTTTCAGGGGGCATTAACCAGTCTGCAAATTGGTATTGGCGCGGCCTTGTGCAGCGGCTTCATTGCATTAATGATGGCGGCGGTTTCTCGCCTGCATCCTCGTCTGGACGTGCTTATGCGTCTGATAACTGATGCCATGCTGTCGATGCCGCATCTGCTGCTGCTTATTTTGATTTGTTTTACTCTGGGCGGTGGGAAAAGTGGGGTGATCATGGCGGTGGCGCTAACCCACTGGCCGCGCCTCGCATTGATTCTGCGTGCTGAGGCCGAGCGCGTTGCCCATAGCGATTATCTGACGCTGACGTGGCGTCTGGGACATGGTCATTTTTACTGCTGGCGACATCACTATCTACCGGCGCTGTTACCCCAGTGGCTCACGGGAACATTGCTGATGTTCCCCCATGCGGTGCTGCACAGCGCGGCGTTGAGTTTCCTTGGCTTTGGACTGGCGCCGCATGAACCCTCGTTGGGTCTACTGCTGGCGGATGCTCTGCGGTTCATCAGTCATGGCGACTGGTGGTTAGTGTTGTTTCCGGGGCTGATGTTATTCAGCCTGGTGATGTTATTCGATCAGCTCGCGAGGGCAGTGCATCGTTTGTGGTTGCGAGGTGACATATGTTGAGTTTGAAACAAGTCTCGCTGGACGTGGCGCGTTATCGTTGGTTCGGCGCGAGAAAATGGTCTCCGCTGTTGCAGGATATCTCTTTCGACGTTGCGCCCGGTCAGATGGTGGCATTAGTTGGGGGAAGTGGTGAAGGGAAAAGTTTGCTCCTGCAATGTCTGCTCGATCTTTTACCGGAAAATTTGCGCCTGCACGGTGCAATAACCCTTGATGGCAAAATGCTGAACAGTCAAGACATCCGCGAATGTCGGGGCAATACCTTCAGCTATGTCCCGCAAGGCGTTCAGGCGCTGAATCCGCTGCTCTCAATTGAAAAGCATTTACGTAGAGCAAGTCAGCTCTCCGGCCAAACCTGGAATGCCGGAAAAATAGAAAAATTGCTCCAGCGTAGTCAACTGGAAACCAGCGTATTAGATGCTTTCCCGCGTCAGCTTTCGGGCGGTATGGCGAAACGTGTTCTGGCCTGTCACGCGTCGCTGAGTCAGGCCCGCTATATTCTGGCTGACGAAATTACCGCCTGGCTTGATGCGCCATTGGCTAATCAACTGCTTGAGCAGTTGCGTGGTTTATGTGAACAGGGGGCTGGTGTTTTATGGGTGACGCACGATCTCACGCTGGCGGCCCGCCATGCGGATCGCATCGTCGCGCTGCACCAGGGAAGCGTGTCGGATAACGTTAGTCGTGAACAGCTGTTGCGCGGGGAAATTAGCGAGCATCTGCAACGTCAATGGCAGGCTCTGCCTGAGAGAAATCAATTGTTTGGAGTGCGGGATGCTGTGCTGTCGTGATGTCGTGATTCGTCAGGGAGGGAAGGTGCTGTGGCAAAACCTTTCTTTCTCCTTGCACCCCGGTGAACGTATTGGGATTTGTGCGCCCAGCGGAACCGGCAAAACGACGTTGGGACGTGTGCTGGCGGGCTGGCAAAAGCCGACCTCGGGCGACATTCTTATCGATGACCAGCCGCTACCGACGCATCAATATTGCCCGGTGCAACTGGTACCACAGCATCCGGAATTAACCTTTAACCCACGACGTAGCACCGGCGATGCGGTTCATGACGCCTGGCGGCCTGGCGCGGAAATCCTTACCCGCCTGCATATCAAACCGGAATGGTTAACCCGTCGCCCTGGACAGCTTTCTGGTGGTGAACTGGCGCGAATCGCCATACTTCGTGCGCTGGACCCGCGTACCCGTTTTCTTATTGCCGATGAGATTACCGCCCAGCTCGATCCTTCCATTCAAAGAGATATCTGGGTACTGCTTCTCGAAGAATGCCAGCGTCGATCATTAGGCATGCTGATTATCAGCCATCAGCAGGCGCTGCTTGATCAGATCTGCACGCGGACGCTGCTTACGCCGTAATTTTACCCGTTCTGGTCAGTAACGATATTGATTAAATTGTGATGTTATATTATAACACTTCACTCGCAAATGATTTGAGGGTGAAATTTTGGCTATTCATTTTAAAAAACTGGCAATCGCTCTGGGGATGCTTTTAGCCAGTGGTCAGGTTTTGGCTCACGGTCACCATTCCCATGGTGTTCCAATGAGTGAAACAGAAAAAAAGGCATCAGAAGGTGTGTTTGATGATAATCAGGTACAGAACAGAGCGCTAACCGACTGGGATGGCATGTGGCAATCTGTCTATCCGTACCTGGTCAGTGGCGAGCTTGATCCGGTATTCAAAAAGAAAGCGGAGAAAGATAAAAGCAAAACGGCAGAACAGATTAAAGATTATTACCGTCAAGGCTATGCAACTAACGTAGACACCATCGGTATTGAAAACGGTGTGATGGAATTTCATACCGGTAATCAGGTTGCATCATGCAAATACGACTACGCCGGATATAAAATCTTGCACTATAAGTCAGGCAAGAAAGGTGTACGTTATTTGTTTGAGTGTAAAGCTGCTGATAGCAAAGCGCCTAAATACGTCCAGTTCAGCGATCATATAATTGCTCCGCGCAAGTCAAGCCACTTCCATATTTTTATGGGAAATACCTCGCAGGCAGCCTTGCTCGAAGAGATGGAGAACTGGCCTACCTACTATCCTTATCAGTTGAAAGGTGAAGAGGTGGTGGATGAGATGCTGCACCATTAATCCGGACTAAGTTTATCTTTACATACCCGCCGTCCGTGGCGGGTATTTTAATTAACAACCTTCTCTTTCCATCCCCCTGCGCATTCGTTAGCATATTGTCTTGCAGCAAGTGCATGTGTTTTTTCAGGAAGAGGTTAACGTGTTTGCAGAGTATGGAGTTCTGAATTACTGGACATATCTGGTGGGAGCTATTTTTATCGTGCTGGTTCCGGGGCCAAATACGATATTTGTGTTGAAGAATAGCGTTGGTCGGGGAGTGAAGGGCGGTTATCTCGCCGCAAGCGGTGTGTTTATCGGTGATGCTGTGTTGATGTTTTTGGCCTATGCCGGTGTTGCCGCCTTGATCAAAACCACGCCTGTTTTGTTTAATATCGTTCGTTATCTCGGCGCTTTTTATCTGCTGTATCTCGGTGCGAAGATCCTGTACGCAACACTGAAATCGAAGGCGAGCGACGCCGCGGCTGAGGAAGTCCCGTTTGGCGCCATTTTTAAGCGCGCCTTAATTCTGAGCCTGACTAATCCGAAAGCAATCCTGTTTTATGTTTCGTTCTTCGTGCAGTTCATTGATGTCAATGCGCCGCACTCAGGGCTGTCATTCTTTATTCTGGCTATAACGCTTGAGATAGTAAGCTTTTTCTACCTGAGTTTCCTTATTTTTTCCGGCGCGTTTGTGACCCAGTACATTCGTACCAAGAAGAAGTTGGCTAAGGTGGGTAACTCTCTTATCGGTCTGATTTTCGTTGGTTTTGCTGCCCGTCTGGCGACGCTTCAGTCGTAATCATTGGCCCGCTGAATATGGCGGGCTTCAATTTTTAGCTTTTCTTCCCCACGCATATCAGCTGCTGGTTATAACCAATAAATGGTATTTTAAATGTATATTTTGAAGCGTACTCTGTGCACAGCAGCGGTTGAATAAGACTCGCTGGTTGTCGACTGGAAAAGGGAAGAAAAATGCTTCAAATTCCACAGAATCATATCCATACACGCTCAACTCCGTTCTGGAACAAAGAAACTGCACCTGCCGGAATTTTCGAACGCCACCTTGATAAAGGCACCCGTGCCGGGGTTTATCCTCGACTGTCAGTTATGCAGGGGGCGGTTAAATATCTCGGCTACGCAGATGAACACAGCCTGGAGCCTGTAGAGGTGATGGTTATTGAAGCCGGTCAGTTTGGCGTTTTCCCGCCGGAAAAATGGCATAACATCGAAGTGATGACCGACGACACTTACTTTAATATCGATTTTTTCGTTTCCCCGGAAGTGTTGATGGAGAGTGCAAATCAACGAAAAGTCGTGCGCACTGGCAAGGAGTAAATCATGGGCAAAGCAACCTACACCGTCACAGTAACCAATAACAGCAATGGTGTGTCTGTCGATTACGAGACCGAAGCGCCGATGACATTATTGGTTCCGGATGTCGCGGCAGAAGTGGTCAAAGACCTGGTCAACACCGTCCGTTCATATGATACCGAAAATGAGCATGAAGTCTGCGGGTGGTAGGGCTTTAACTTCTGCTACCGTTTGAACTGATTGATTTTTAAATTGAAAACCGCACGGCGTTTTGATAGCGCAGGGCGGTTTTTTTATTTGAGTCGAATAGTTCGCGGTCCGGAAAAAGATTTCTTAAGAATACCTTAAGAAATTCGCATCGTTTGCTAATAGTTGATCATTCATAGGGGTTATGATCGTGAAATAGTCACAATACAGAACTTTGCGCTTATGAAATTGAATACCCGACTTACATTATCCGCATTCATTCTTGGACTTGTCCTCGTAGCAATCCCGTTCACTGCGAACTGGCATCTTCCTCTGCTCAATGGCGCGGTCGTCACATGGATTGAAAATGGCCAGGCGCTATGGTTATTGTTTGGTGCAGTATTTACTCTCTGCTACATCCGGCCTTTATCGCGTCCTGCAGGCGAGAAGCAATTTTGGCTTTGGGCGGCAGTATGGTGGTTGGTATTGCTGGGCCGAAGCACTAGTTGGGGCCGTGACTACTTCCCGGAACATCCTAAACTGCTGTTCAGAGCTATCTCAGTCGTGTTAATTGCGATGATTATTCTGCCGGTCCTGCTGTCGAAGAACTTACGCCAGGATATTGCCCGGCGCTTACGCAATGAACCGCTACCGCTGTGGCTACTTGCGATCACCGTCTGCGCATTTTTGATATCCGATACAGTGGAGCATCATCGCCTGCTGGCGCCTGTCTTTTTGCATAATGCCAGTTACGGCGATTTGATTGAAGAATTGTACGAACTGCCGTTTATGGCGGGATTGTTTCTGATGAACCTCGGTTTTATGCAACGGGATAAACAGCACGAGTCTGCCGCTATTCGTTTCAGTGAACCGCAACTGGCGAAGTAGTTGGATAAAGCCTGAGTCTGGATGGCCAGACTCAGGCGGTCAGGGCGATACTTTACGCAATGGCCTCACATAAGCGTGATTTCATTTCGCTGTACGTTTGTGCGGCATACTTCTCCGCCCATCCTTGATCGGTAATGTGCTCAATTTTGACAGCACAATATTTGGTTTCCGGCGTTTTCGAGATCGGATCAAGGTTATCCTGTGTTAACTCGTTACACGCGCCAATCCACCATTGATAGGTCATATACACTGTTCCGGCATTAATACGCTCGGAGACATCCGCACGGCTGATGACCTTGCCTCGGCGCGAGCTTACCCACACCAGGTCACGATGACGGATGCCCAGTTTTTCTGCATCATCGGTGTTAATTTGAACATATCCTGGCTCATCTGCCAGCGCCTGTAATGCCGCGCAGTTGCCGGTCATCGAGCGGCAGGAGTAGTGCCCAACTTCGCGCACGGTACACAACACCAGCGGATAGGTCTCGTCAGGGACTTCAGCAGGAGCGCGCCACGGCGCGGCAAACAGTTTGCCTTTGCCATTCGCGGTATCAAACTGGCTGTGTGCATAAAGATACGGTGTTCCTGGGTGATCGAGATCCGGACAAGGCCACTGAACATGGCCCATTTCACCCATTTTCTCATAGGTTACGCCATAGAACAGCGGGCACAGTTCGCGCATTTCATCCCAGATTTGTTGGTTATTTTGATACTGCATCGGGTAGCCCATTTCGCTGGCCAACAGACTGATAATTTCCCAGTCACGTTTTACATCCCCGCTGGGTTCAATCGCTTTCTCGAAACGCTGGAAGCCACGATCGGCGCAGGTAAAGACGCCACCGTGTTCGCCCCATGATGTTGCCGGCAACAGGACGTCGGCCATCTCTGCCGTTTTGGTCATGAAGATATCCTGCACGACGATAAAATCGAGCGCGTTAAATCCTTCCCGGACCAGCCCCAAATCAGCCTCGGTTTGCAGCGGATCCTCTCCCATGATGTAGTAGGCTTTGATTTTGCCCTCAATCGCCAGATGCGGTACTTCGGTGATGCGCGTTCCGACCTTGTCATCCATCTGATTAACGTCAATCCCCCAGGCGGTGGCGAATTTCTCCCTGACGGCAAAATCGGTCACGTCCTGATACCCCGGAAACTGGTTAGGCAGCACGCCCATATCACATGCGCCCTGCACGTTATTTTGCCCGCGTACCGGGCCAACACCGACGTTTGGACGTCCCAGATTCCCGGTCAGTAAGGCCAGGCTCGACAGCCCACGGACAACATCAACGGCCTGGCCAAACTGCGTGACGCCCATCCCCCACATCACGGTTGCCGATGGTGCTGCCGCAAATGTACGCATCGCCTGACGAACCTGTTGTGCAGGGACGCCGGTTAAATGTTCTACGGCTTCGGGGGCGTAGTCCTTAACGGTTTCCCAGTATGTTTCCAGACCTTCGGCATGCTTATGCACGTACTCGCGATCGTAAAGCTGCTCTTCAATAAGCACATGACCAAAGGCGTTGACCAACGCCATGTTGCAACCATTTTTTAACTGCAAATGCTGATCGGCGATACGGGCGGTTTCAATACGGCGAGGGTCGCAAACAATGATTTTCGCGCCGTTCTGGCGAGCTTTAATCACCCGACGGGCCACAATGGGGTGTGAGTCCGCGCAGTTATAACCAAAGATAAGCAGGCATTTTGAGTTTTCAATCTCGCTGATGGAGTTGCTCATTGCGCCATTGCCCAGCGTTTCCTGTAAACCGGCAACGGAAGGACCGTGACAGACACGGGCACAGCAGTCGACATTATTGGTATTGAGCACCCCACGGGCGAATTTTTGCATCACGTAGTTGGTTTCATTCCCTGTTCCCCGGGAGGAGCCTGTCGTCATGATGGCGCGAGGACCATAGGTATTTTTTATTTCAGATAAGCGTTTAGCGGTGTAACGAATGGCTTCATCCCAACTAACGGGAGTGAATTTTCCCCCTTTTTCATAACGGATCATCGGGCGAGTCAGACGGGGAGTCAGAAGGCGGGTGTCGTTCAGAAAGTCCCAACCATAATAGCCTTTCAGGCATAACTGATTTTGGTTCGTTACACCCTCAGCGGCTTCGGCGCGGATGATTTTGTTATTTTCAACAACAAGCTTGAGCTTGCACCCGGCCCCACAGTATGGGCATACACTGGTGATTTTTTTCATCAATAACAGACCTGTTAAATGCTGAAATAGCGCGAATTGTAGACGAAGCCACGTGAATAGATATCACGGGCTACGATGTGTCGTAGTGACGGGCTGTTAAAGCATAAAGCATGCCAAAGATGAAAACCCAGCATTGGCAGGGGTGTTGCCCAAGGAGCAGAGAGGAATGACTGTCGATTCGTCACTATTGACGAGAAGCGTCAAAAATATCACCGTTTTGACGCTGGGCTAACTCCATGAAACATCGGAAAAAGATGAAAAATATAGGTGATACCGATCACAAATTTTAATTTTTCAGCGCTATGCTATGCTTTTATACAACGAGTCAATCGTTAACCTAAAAGCATAAGTGAGGAAAATAATGGGCATTCTTTCATGGGTAATTTTCGGTCTTATCGCGGGGATTTTGGCAAAATGGATTATGCCGGGTAAAGATGGCGGCGGATTCTTTATGACCATTATCTTAGGGGTTGTTGGTGCGGTGGTTGGCGGCTGGATCAGCACCTTCTTTGGCTTTGGTAAAGTTGATGGCTTCAACTTCGGTAGTTTCGTCGTAGCGGTTATCGGCGCGATCGTGGTGTTGTTTATCTACAGAAAGATCAAAAGCTAACTATATATACAGAGATGAAAGGCCACTGAAGTGTGGCCTTTTTATTGGTTACCACCAGCCTAGTTCCGTACCCAGAACCACGATGATAGCCACGCAAATCATAATGAGCGTTGTTTTTTTCATCGTTATGCACCCGGCGCAGCGTAACCGCCAACAAAAAACCAGGATAAGAAAACGACAGCGGAAATAAAAATGATGACGGGAAAAATAATACCGAGTCGCATAGGATTATCTGCCAGAGTTATTTAAAGACGAGCCAGCATAGCAGGGCTTAATGTACGACAAAAGTGGTTTTATCCTGCCGCTTTTTATCTTTGTACATTGCGCTGTCTGCCATGTGAAGCGCACAGTTTACATCGGTCTCATGCGGATCAATTTCCACCACGCCCAGACTGGCTCCAGGATAAAACAGATGGACGCTGCCCAAGTGATAGTCGCCACAAATTCGCTGTTGCAGCTGATTTTTCACCTTTTGCAGGCGCTCGCATCGATCGCTTTCACTTTCCGGCGACAGGCTAACGACTAAAAATTCGTCACCGCCCAGTCGACCGAGGATATCATTGTCGCCGCATTCGTGGAGCAGACGCTGTCCGATCTGGATCAGGAACTGGTCGCCAACCTCATGACCAAAGCGGTCATTAATCAGTTTAAAATCATCCAAATCAATATAGGCAACGACGACCTTCTGCCGGAGATGTCGGGCAAGCGAAAATAGGGTTTCAACATTTTCAAAAATCGAGCGCCGGTTCGGTAACCCGGTCAGCGCATCGGTGTAGGAATGAGCAATCAGCGCGGCGTTGGCTTCGCGTAACTGAGCGACCAGCGACTCTTTTTGAATAGACTGGGCGATCAGTCCTGCAAACAGATGCAGCACCTGTTCACCTCTCTCGCTCAATGCCTGCTGGCGGCGACTGGTGGCGCAGAGCGTACCGTAAAACGTTCCATCCGGAAGATGAACAGGTGTGCTCAGAAACGTGGTGATTTCCAGCGCGCGAGCTGCGCTGCATTCCGGCCAGCGTGCGGGCACGTTGTCGCTGTACAGGCAGTTATCCTCGATGGCGCGTTTGCATAGCGTCTCATCCCACGGGACGGATAGCCCTTCCGGGATCTGCATTTGTTTGCTATTGCGCGCGTACAAAATATGCTGCAGGCGAGCATCTAAATCGACTTTGGTTAAATAGGTTGATTCCATCTCTGTCACCACCTCCAGCATCTCCAGAAGTTGCCGAACCAGACTCTCAACAGACTGCTCCGTGGCTAAGGATTGTGAGACTCTGGCGAGGATCATGTCCGACATGAGGTGTAAATACTCCTGAGTAATGACAAGGCTGGCGTTGTCCGCATGATAGAACATCAAGGTGTAAGATGAAACAAGCTATCCAGCTCAGAATGTAAACATAAAATGGATAGTTAGCAGGAAAACATGGAGATAGATGGAAAGTCGGGGTAACCTGCCAGAATAAGATTTTTAACAGGAGTAGATATGAAACTGGCGTTTGTTGTTTTGCCCGGCATTCTGGTGCTGGCAGGGTGTAGTACCCCGCAACCAGAAGCGCCAATGCCACCGAAAATTGGCATGGCGAATCCGGCATCGGTGTATTGCGAACAAAAGGGCGGCTCGCTGATTGCGATACAGACTCCGCAAGGGGTAAGGTCTGACTGCAAACTCCCCGGAGGGGAAACGATCGATGAATGGGAACTCTGGCGTAGAGACCATCCGGCAGCGGGGAAGTGATCCGCTGTTAGTATTGACGTAGCCATTCAGCCAGTACCAGCGCGTGGTTTTGCTGAGTATTCTTCGCCGCATACAGTAGCGTTAAGGTTTGCTGCCGGGCAATCTCTGCGAGACGCTTTCCTTCCTGCTGCTGTTGGGCCAGTTCGGTACGGTACTGCTGAGAGAAGTGCGCAAAATCAATCAGTTCTGCGTGAAATGCTTTACGTAAATCTGATGACGGCGTCAGCGCTTTATTCCATTCATTGAAAGCAAGATCAGTCTTTTTTATCCCACGTGGCCACAACCGGTCGACCAGGACGCGATAACCATCGCTTGCTTCTGCCGGGTCATACACGCGTTTACACTGAATATTCATCTCTTCATCCGCTCTGTTAAGCTGCCGCTTTGCTATTTAGCATCATTTTTATTACGGTTAAATAAGATCCTAAAACGTGACCATTATAGCATTTTGCCAGCCTGGACTCCCAATTTAAGGGATTGTGATACCGATGAAAAGTCGGTAGGCTGAGGCTCCTTATGTTGTCCCTCATTGTCTGGACATAAGGAAACCTTAATGGACATTTCCCCGATCAAAGATACGCTTCGCATTGCGCTGGTGGGCGATTACAACCCCGATATTGTGGCGCACCAGGCTATTCCCCTTGCTATTGATGATGCTGCTGCCGTGCTGGAGTTGGTGGCTGATTATGACTGGCTAACCACTTCTGATATCAATAGCAGCGAAGATCTGATTGGCTACGATGCCATCTGGGTCGTGCCAGGCAGCCCCTATCGACACCCAGAAGGTGCGCTGATTGCGATACGCTACGCACGCGAAAACAGCATTCCATTTTTAGGCACCTGCGGTGGTTTCCAACACGCCATACTGGAGTATGCCCGTAACGTGCTGGGCTGGAGCGATGCCGCGCATGCCGAAACGGATACCACTGGGCGAATGGTGATCGCGCCGTTGACCTGCTCGTTGGTAGAAAAAACGGATGATATTGAGCTCCGGGCCAATACGCTGATTGCGAAAGCCTATGGACGCGATGCTATCTCTGAGGGGTATCACTGCAACTATGGTGTGTCGGACGCTTTTGCCGCCGAGCTTGAGAGCGGCGATCTCCGGGTGACCGGTTGGGATGATGCCGGAGATATTCGCGCCATTGAACTGGTAACACATCCTTTTTTTGTTGGCACACTCTTTCAGCATGAACGTGGCGCGCTGGCGGGTAAACCCGTGCCGTTAGTCCAGGCGATGCTCCGCGCCGCGCGGGGATAAAATGTAGGGCAGGAGGTTAGCTAACCTGCCCGCTACATTATGCGTTCGCGATCTCCCGATCGCGCCCTGCGCACAGACCAAACACGGCCATCAGCACCGCTAACCCGGCGACACCCGCTAATGGAATCAGCCAGCTACCGTTGAGGTCGTGAATTTTACCCATCAACGGTGGCCCGCAGGCGGCCAGTAAATACCCGACAGACTGCGCCATTCCGGACAACGCCGCGGCCTGATGTGCAGAGCTTGCGCGCAGGCCAATGAAGGTCAAGCCGAGGATCATGGTCGCACCTGAGCCAAAGCCAAACAGAATGGTCCACAGCAAAGCCTGGTCGGGCATTATGGCGAATCCCGCCGCGCCAACGGCACACATTACCGAAACCAGGGCGGCGATGGCTCGCTGATCCTTGAATCTGTTCAGGACGAGGGGAATCAATAACCCTGGCGCGGCGGTCGCCAGTTGCAGTAAACCGTGCAATGAACCGGCCTGCGCCTCGCTGTAACCGTGGCTGATTAAAATGGCGGGCAACCAGCCGATGATCACGTAATAGATAAGTGAGTTGATTCCCAGAAACAGGGTCACCTGCCAGGCGAGGCTGGATCGCCAGATTGCACGGGAATGTAATGCGCGTGAGTTACTCAGTCTGGCATTGGTCGTCTGACGGCATTGGGGTAACCAGATAACCAGCGCCAGCAGCGGAAAAACCATCAACACCATCAGTGCGCCGCGCCAGCCAAATCCATTTAACGCCAGCGGAACAACCATGGCTGAACCCAGCGCCGCCGCTGCGCCCATGGTCAGCGAGTATGCGCCAGTCAGTTTTGCCACATGCTGGGCATAATCACGCTTAATTAGCCCCGGCAACAGGACATTACCCAAGGCGATTCCGCACCCGATGATGGCGGTGCCGCTAAACAGCAATCCCGGTGAGGGCAGCGAGCGTATTGTAATACCGGCGCAAATCAGCAGCATAGCAGCAAACAGGCTGCGTTCGATGCCCCAGCGGCGCGCAACGGCTGCGGCCAGAGGTGATACCAGCGCGAAGGCCAGCAGAGGAAGGGTAGTCAACAGTCCCGTTTGGGCGGTACTCAGACCGTAGTCGGCACGAATGGCATCTAATAGCGGGGCGGCACCGGTAAAGGTAACGCGCAGCGTGGTGGCAATCATCAGGATACCCGCGATCAGCAAAGCAGCGTTTTTACCGCGGGAAGAAGGCGTATTTATCATTTTTTCCTCATCTTGTCAGGCGAGGCGATACCTTAGCGTTTTTACGCCATGAGTGAATCAAGCTAAAATGACAGTTTATCGCTAAAATCGGACATTCTTATGTTGGGACTAAGATTGGATGGGTATGAACCTGACCTTCACCATGATGCCGCGGTGGCGTTCTGCATTCAGGCCCGGGAAGATGAACTCTTTAGTCCGCTGCATCAGCATCGTAAGGGGCAGTTGATTCTGGCTTTGCATGGCGCGATTACCTGCGAGGTCGAAAATGCCATGTGGATGGTGCCCCCCCAATATGCGGTGTGGATCCCTGGTGAAATTCCACACAGTAACCATGTAACCGTAGGCGCACAATTGTGCTTCTTGTTTATTGAACCTCATGCCGTCGTGATGCCTGAGCGCTGTTGTACGCTAAAGATATCTCCCTTGTGTCGGGAGCTTATTCTGGCGCTGGCGTCGAAAACGGACGACCAGCGGCTGGAGCCGTCAACTCAGCGACTGACGCAGGTGTTGTTTGATGAACTCCCGCAGCAGCCGCAGGAGCAACTGCAGTTACCGGTTTCCGATCATCCGAAAATCCGCAGAATGGTCGCGACAATGGCGCGAGAGCCTGCCCAATGGCAGACGCTGGGGCAGTGGGCCAGCGTATTTGCGATGAGCGAGCGCAACCTTGCCCGGCTGGTCGTCAAAGAAACGGGATTGAGCTTTCGCCGCTGGCGTCATCAGCTGCAGTTGATTCTGGCGCTGCAGGCGCTGATCGATGGTCATAACGTGCAGCAGGTCGCGCAAATGCTCGGTTATGATTCAACCACCGCATTTATCACGATGTTCAAAAAAGGCCTGGGTCAGACTCCAGGCCGCTATCTGAGCTGACTTGCTACTGCTTCCCAACAATCAATGAGACCAGACCTGCTGCAATAAGCGGCCCCACCGGTACGCCGCGAAACAGCGCCACGCCCAGCACCGTACCGACCAGTAAACCGGCCACAAGCTGGGGCTGGCTGCCCATCAGCGTGACGCCGCGCCCGCCAAGCCAGGAGACAACCACGCCGACGGCAATTGCGACCAGTGATTTCCAGTTTACAAAGGAGTGAATGAGCGTGGAGGGCGGTAGCGTTCCGCTGGCGATCGGGGCCATTACGCCGATAGTCAGAATAATAATCCCGATGGTCAGTCCCTGTTTTTCAATCCACGGAAAGAACGTATTCAGAGGGGTTACACGGACGATGATCAGCACCAGAATTGAAACAGCGACAGTGGTGTTGTGGCTGACAAAGCCCAGAGCTGCCAGTCCGAGGAGGATCAGCAGAGTGACATCAAACATCGTAGTTTCCTTGCCAAAAGAAAAAATAAGCCTGCTTACTGTACGCGTAAACGCGTGACGGAACAGGCTTTATTTAATAATTATGATTTTTTTGAGCTAATGCACGATGCGGCGTTATTTACTGCTAACTCGGCTGTTATTGAACGCGGCGGAACGAAATTAATTCCGGTTGTGCAATTCGCAGGTAATCAGCAGTATCCATGATCACGGATTTTTCCAGCATTCCGGCATTGAACGCAATTTCAGTAAAACGTTCAAACAACAGCGGATCGGCGACCAGTTTGAGATTCGGATGGAAACTAAATGGTGGGATGGCGCCAAATACGCAACCCGTCAGTTCATCGACTTCCGCCGGGCTGGCGAGCGACGCTCTCAACCCGCCGATATGGCCGGCCAACAGGCTCAGGTCGGCCTGCTGGTCGGCAGAGAGAATCGCCAGAACATGCTGATTAACGCCGTTACCCTTTACTTTACAGACCAGCGCTTTTGCGCCCTGGCCCAGTGCAGTACCGCGAATTTCAGAGACCGCTTCACATTTGCCGACGGCTTCATGGCTAACCACGCGATACGTCGCGCCTTGTTCTGATAATAACGAAATTAAACGCTGATGCGTTGCGTTACCTTTGTTCACTTCCGTCATGACTTGCTCCTGGTACAACAATGAAAATCCTGGCTGAAAAATGATTACGCATCGGTGCGCTTTTTCTGTTTGTTCAGATAGAGTTGGGCATCCGATGCTTTGTAAGCATCATCAATGGTGTCGTTTGGCTGCATATTATAAATCCCGGCAGAGAAGCTGATTGATATATCTTGCGCAATAATTTGTAAGTTGTAGCGAATCCGTTCCAACACGCGGTGCGTTAATTCACTGGGATGATCGATGAGGATAATGCAAAATTCATCCCCGCCGAGTCGGATAGCATAGTCGCTTTTGCGAATCGAGGTTTGAATGGCTTTAGCCAGAAGGGTGATAATGCGATCGCCTTCCTTATGCCCCAATGTGTCATTAATCACTTTAAGCTTATCGCAATCAATGGCGATAAAGGTCACGAGGGTTCCCGTGTTGACCAACTGCTGCAAACGCTGTTCGAGCATCGGCGTCAAAATTTTACGGTTATAGAGTCCGGTCATCGCATCGCTGATATTTTCCCGCGTGACGTTGTGATACAAGCGAAAATGTGTTCTGACCATATTCAGCAGCAGTATCGTTGCCAGAAGATAGAAGACGAATATTTTCCACGATGAGACGATAAAGTACATAAAATCAAGAGATAAGGTGACGCGTATGCCACCAGGGATGTCCTTCTCGTAGTGAACGTAGCGGAATAGATTGGTCTCACTTTGGTGAACGTGGATCTCTTTACCTGAGCTGATATCAGAGAGCGTCACGTTAAGATAGCGCCAGACCAGAGGACGATCGCTGGTATAGAAAATATTCTTTAAATTCTCTTTGTTGATATCCACCATCACCACGCCTTTTAGCTTACCGGCATAGTAGACCGGGGTTAAAAAGCTCATCACCTTTTTCTCGGTCAGGTTATCCTCATAAATGCTGGAAATCACCGTGCGACCCGTGAAAATACCGTCAATATCATTCTGATCGATGCCCAGCGAGCCTTTTTGCAAAAACGTCCAGTTGTGTATCGCAAATTTCCGTGAGTCGATCAGATTATAAAAATAGACGTAGTTATTCTTGAGATCGACGTAGTAGCGAAATTTATACTCCAGCGTTCCTAATCCCTGACCGTAATCTTTTTGCAGGCGATTGACGTTCACCGCCCGGTCAAAAGAGGGTAACAGGAATACGTCTTCGAGTTGCCCGCTACATTTGGTTGAGGTGGTCTGCAGCGTACCGTGTAATGGCAGGTAATTATGCGTTGTGAGATTGAGCCCATGTGTACCGTTAACGCTATCGAAAGCATCGCAGAACGCTTTTTGTTGTTCGACCGATGCGGGTTCCTTAGGGGATGAAAAGGTGCGCATCAGATGGGCTGCAATACTCTGATTGGTGTACTTGTCATAGAGAAAGGAGGAGTCGGCTTTCTCATTGATATAGCGCATATAGGCATTCATTGCCTTATCGCTGGCAATGAGTTCATAAACCAAAAAAGAAGATGTCAAAACAATAACGCTGACTGAGATAAAGAGCCTGAGCGCTTTATGATGCAACTTCATAATGAATTACAGCCCATAGGTTAGAGATGCGATATTACCACATGCTCCACATTCACTCTAACGAAGCGGCGGGATAAACCATTGCAAAATGTCACGATCATGATACAGGGTAATGTAATCAGCCGAAGCCGAAGCCTCGGCCGAAAGTGGTCGCTTAATTATTGCTGGTGGTACTTTGCTTATGAAACAGTTCGCGGAATACCGGATAAATGTCATCCTGATCGCGGATATGCTGCATCGCAAAGTTTTCAAACGTTGATTGCAGATGTTCGTATTCACGCCACAAGGTCTGGTGCGCGCGGCGGGTAATTTCGATATAGCTGTAATATCGCACTACCGGCAGCAGTTTTTTCGCCAGAATTTCATGACACAACGGTGAGTCATCCGCCCAGTTATCACCATCCGACGCCTGTGCGGCATAGATATTCCACTGGGCAGGGTCGTAGCGCTCTTTCACCACTTCATCCATTAACTTCAGCGCGCTGGAGACAATGGTTCCCCCGGTTTCCTGAGAGTAGAAGAACTCATGCTCATCTACCTCTTTCGCCTGGGTGTGGTGGCGAATATAAACCACTTCCACGTTCTTATAGGTGCGGCTTAAGAACAGATACAGCAGAATATAAAAACGCTTTGCCATATCTTTGGTCGACTGATCCATCGAACCGGAGACGTCCATCAGACAGAACATCACCGCCTGACTGGAAGGATCGGGCCGTTTTTCATAATTCTTGTAGCGTAAGTCAAAGGTGTCGATAAATGGCACACGTTCGATTTTTGCCCGTAGTTCGGCAATTTCTTTGCGTAACCGTTCTTCTTCCAACAACTGAGCGGGTTCACTTTTTGTGATGGTCTCCAGATCCGCTTCGAGCGCATGCAGTTCGCGACGCTTACCTGCCGTCATTGCCGTGCGGCGCGCCAGTGAATTTTGCAGGGAGCGCACCACGCTGATGTTGGCTGGCACACCGTTAGAGGTAAAACCAGCCCGGTGCGTTTTGTACTCCGTTAGCTGACGCTGCTGATTCTGTTTAAGATTTGGCAGAGCTAAATCTTCGAAAAGCAGATCGAGATATTCATCTTTAGAAATCTGGAAGACGAATTCATCCTGACCCTCGCCATCCTGACTCGCCTGGCCTTGTCCGCTTCCCGAACCGCTGCCTCCGCCCTGTGGACGTTCAATACGGTCATTCTGTACAAAATGGTCGTTACCCGGATGCACGCGATGGCGCAGACCACCGCGCCCCTGATGGAACATCGGTTCGCTAATATCATCGGTAGGAATAGAGACAGATTCGCCGCTATCCACATCAGTCACCGAACGCTTGTTAATGGCCTCGGAGATCGACTGTTTAATTTGCGATTTATAACGGCGTAAGAAGCGCTGGCGGTTTACCGTGCTCTTGTTTTTGCCGTTAAGACGCCGGTCAATAAACCAGGTCATAAGCCCCCCGTACTGCATTTGCCAACTTTATGCTACATCAGTATCCTGGATGCGCAGAGCATATCTGGCCTACTGATGAGTATTGTAGGCCCGGTAAGCGCATGCGCTACCGGGCACTTATGTTAAGACGATTTACGTACGCGCAAATACCATTCGCACAGTAAACGTACCTGCTTACGCGTGTAGCCTTTTTCCATCATACGGTCGACAAAATCGTCGTGCTTTTTCTGCTCGTCAGTCGAGGTTTTGGCGTTGAACGAAATAACCGGCAGCAGCTCCTCGGTATTAGAGAACATTTTCTTCTCAATCACCGTGCGCAGTTTTTCGTAACTGGTCCAATTTGGATTGCGACCGCTGTTATTCGCTCTGGCGCGCAGAACAAAGTTGACGATCTCGTTACGGAAGTCTTTCGGGTTACTGATACCCGCTGGCTTCTCAATTTTCTCCAGCTCTGCGTTCAGCGACTCGCGATCGAACAGTTGACCGGTATCCGGGTCACGATACTCCTGATCCTGAATCCAGAAATCCGCGTAGGTGACATAACGGTCGAATATGTTCTGTCCGTATTCGGAATAGGATTCGAGATAAGCCGTCTGAATCTCTTTGCCAATAAATTCAGCATATTTAGGGATCAGATAGCCTTTCAGGAACTCAAGATAACGTTCTGCCATTTCCTGCGGGAACTGCTCACGCTCGATTTGTTGTTCCAGGACGTAGAACAGATGCACCGGGTTTGCCGCGACTTCGGCATGATCAAAGTTAAAGACGCGAGAGAGGATCTTAAACGCGAAACGCGTGGACAGACCGTTCATACCCTCATCGACCCCGGCGTAATCCCGATACTCCTGATAGGATTTCGCTTTTGGATCGGTATCTTTCAGACTTTCGCCATCGTAAACGCGCATCTTCGAGTAAATGCTCGAGTTCTCAGGTTCTTTCAGGCGAGAAAGAATGGTGAAGCGAGAGAGCGTCTCCAGCGTGCCTGGTGCGCAAGGCGCATGGGTCAGCTCACTGTGGTTAAGCAATTTCTCGTAGATTTTGATCTCTTCGGAGATCCGCAAGCAATAAGGCACTTTGACAATGTAAACACGGTCAAGGAACGCCTCATTGTTTTTGTTATTGCGGAACGTCACCCATTCGGACTCGTTCGAGTGGGCAAGAATAATTCCGTTAAACGGCAGGGCAGAGATACCTTCTGTCCCGTTGTAGTTTCCTTCCTGGGTGGCGGTCAGCAGAGGATGCAGCACTTTAATCGGTGCTTTAAACATCTCTACGAACTCCATAATCCCCTGGTTAGCGCGGCACAACGCGCCCGAGTAACCGTAGGCATCAGGATCGTTCTGCGCATGGTGTTCGAGTTTACGAATATCCACTTTCCCGACCAGCGCAGAGATATCCTGGTTGTTTTCATCACCAGGTTCCGTTTTGGCGATAGCGATCTGCTCCAGAATAGACGGCCAGACTTTGACGACGCGGAATTTCGTGATGTCCCCGCCAAACTCGTGCAGACGTTTCGCCGCCCATGGCGACATGATCGTTCCGAGATAGCGACGCGGGATCCCATACTCTTTTTCCAGGATCTGCGCGTCTTCCTGTGGATTAAACAAGCACAACGGATGATCGTTAACCGGGCTACGTTCGCCATTGGCGCTCAGGACATAAATCGGAACTCTCTGCATCAGCGACTTGAGTCGTTCAGCGAGAGATGATTTCCCCCCTCCCACAGGCCCCAACAGATACAGAATCTGTTTCTTCTCTTCCAGACCTTGAGCTGCATGTTTCAAATAAGAAACAATCTGCTCAATGGCGTCTTCCATGCCGTAAAACTCTTCGAAAGCGGGATAGCGTGCAATTACCCGATTCGAAAAGAGTCGAGAAAGACGAGGTTCGTGGGCAGTGTCAACCATGACAGGTTCACCAATAGCCATTAATAGCCGCTCTGCCGCGTTGGCATAAGCACTGCGATCTTGCCGACAAGTGGTAAGAAACTCCTGCAGCGTGAACTCTTCGTCCTTGGCAGCTTCATAACGCTGGCGATAGTGATCGAATATATTCATGGTATGCCGTCCTTTCGTATACTATGGGAACATTTTGATTTAATACTTTTAGCGTAGTTCTTCAACGGGATAAAAATTATGCTCCGTCCTATATGTTATGAGCGAGTATCGTCCATTCAGCAAATCGAAGGGGGGGGTGGTCTGGATGACCAACGATCAGCACTTGAAGGTTATTTAGAAAGTAATTCTGATATTTTTACAAAAGATAGACTTTTTATTCAAGATCGTGGTGTTTCTGCATTTAAAAATTCTAATATCTCATCCGAATCACAATTGGGAATATTTTTACAGGATGTGCAGAACCGCAAGTACGGCGAAGGCGACGCACTCATTGTTATGTCGCTGGACCGAATCAGTCGCAGGTCCAGTTGGGCAGAGGACACTATCAGATTCATTGTGAACAGCGGAATCGAGGTTCACGATATTTCTGCCAGTACAGTGTTACGAAAAGATGATCCGCATTCAAAACTGATAATGGAATTGATACAGATGCGTTCTCACAATGAGTCGCTTATGAAGTCAGTACGTGCTAAAGCTGCATGGGACAGAAAAATCATGGAAGCGGTCAAGAATGGTACGGTGATTTCTAACAAGATGCCAATGTGGTTGAAGAACGTTGATAACAAGTATCAACGCATTGAAGAAAAAGTAAATCTGATAAGAAACTGTTTTGAATGGTACAAACATGGTCTTAGTACAGGTGAAATAATCAAAAAAATTGGAGATCCAACGCTTCAAATGGTCACGGTTTCTCGATGGATACGGGATCGTCGCTTGTTGGGGGAACATGTACGGTACAACGGTGAGGTTGTTCACAATGCATACCCAAAAGTCATTGATGAAGATTTATTCATTACAGCCAATAGGATGATGGACCGCGTTATGCTGGAAAAAAGAAAACCAGCAGATGATCTGTTGCTTGAACCAGCAGTAGTACAAGAGATTTTTAGACTCTATGAAAGTGGTATTGGAACTGGTGCCATCGTTAAACACCTATCAAAAGGATGGAGCACTGTTAATGTATTGAGAGTATTAAGAGATAAAGGAGTAGTTAAACAAAAAATTATCGATAATCTAACATTTGAGCGAGTAAATCAGAAACTTTCACAAAATGGTGTTGCTAACCGTATTCGAAAAGATATAACTATTGCTCAAGATGATTATATTACTAACTTATTTCCTAAGATCCTCAAGTGTGGCTGTTGTGGGGGGAATATCGCAATACACTATAACCATATAAGGGTAAAGTATATAATTTGTAGAAACAGGGAAGAAAAAAAGATCTGTGATGCAAAATCAATTCAATACTTAAGAGTAGAAAAGAACATACTCCAGCTAGTAAAAAATATAGATTTTAACAAGCTAATGTCTGAAGGGGTTTTAGAAAGTGGATCAATAATTGATGGTATCAGGGAAGAACTGGCAACTTTACGGAAGGAAGAACAGAAGTATATTGATAAAATAAAGAAGCGTAAATCTGAGGGTAAACTGACTGGGATTCATTTGAATGAAGGTTTAACAGAGATACAGGATAGGATTGAAGAATTAGACAAAGAGATTATTAAATCCCAAGATATAAAAGAAATACCAAAACTCGATTTCAACATTGAGGAGGTACTAGACCCATTGAATGTAGAATTGCGTGCTAAGGTACGTAAAGAGCTTAGGTTAGTATTAAAATCAGTTAAGTATAGGGTAGTTTCTAAGTCAATTTTTGTTAGTCTTGAATACTACACTGATGTTCTTGCACATGTAATTGTAATTAATAATCAACGTGGCGGTGGTGAAGTACAAACTGAATTCGCTATTGAAGAACATGATGGATGTAGAGTTTACCGAACTGATTCATTTGTATTAAGTTATAAAAAAGGGAATGAAGTACCACAGTTTCACACATATGAAGGTGTTCCGATAAATAACTTTGAGTATCTAAAGTTACGGGACCTTATCGAAGAGGTTGAGGGTAATGGGATTGTATCTAGTTGGATGTACAAAAACTATGATTTTGTTTTCATGAATCACTAAAATTATTAGTGATAGTACAAAAACGACTATTACTACATTTTTCTCCTTTTCTAATAAATAAAAGTATGAAAAGGAGAACTACATGAAAACACTAATACTATTCACAATCGGCTTCCTAGTTATGGTTACAGGTCTAATAGAATACCTATTTGTTGGGTGTTTAATCTGGCTTGGGCTGTGTACCGTTGTAGAGATTATAAATCTCTTTATAAAATAGCATGTTACAAAAAAATCAAGTCTAATTTTGGGACGTTTGGGCGTCCATGTGATATAATATAGATAAATTAACGCATTTAACTGCGTTCCTATCAGTACACAATAAATAAGTATGTAATTTTATAATATTCTCCTTAGATCAAGACTGCCCCATTCGTGGGGTATCTTTATGTATTGAGAATCTAACAAAAGGTAAACAAATGAATTCAACCAAATCAATCATAATAGCGGCAAAAGTAAGCCAAGATCAAAGCGAAGCACTTGATAAACTAATATCAGATGGTATAGCTAAATCACGTTCGGCAGCGATTCAATATCTAATTTCACAACATATGATTTTAGCGAGTAAGTAAAAAGGTCGGTACTCACCTAGCAGTATAAAATAATAAACACATCTTACTAATGGATTAGTAAGCCCGTCCACAAGGAAGTAAAAAATGAAAAAAGGCGTAAAACAATATACAAACTTTGAAGTAAATGAATTCGGTACTATGGCACGTAACATTGATACGGGTGAAGTAGTACAAGTAACATTGAATGCTAGATATCCAACATTCAACTTCTCAAATACAACAGTAACCGCACATCAGCTAGTGGGGCATTCTTGGCTCGCTGAGAGCTACCGTGAGGGCTTAGAGATAGATCATTTGGGCGATGTAAAGGATAACCACTATACACGCTTAGAATGGGTTACACACTCGGAAAACTGTAAGAGGGCAGCAGCAAGACGTAAAGCAGCGGGTATCACCCGTTATAAAGGAGGCGTTATGAACTATGAAATATTCATCGATTTACTACATACTAAAGTTGACTATGATTACAGTCATTCAGAAATGAGGGATTACATAGGATACAAGTATAATCAATGGTTCAACGTTTCATACTTTCCCAACGTACTAAACAAAGTTAGTTCTTTACGGTTATGGGAATATCTAAAAACTGATACGCAAAATTCACACTTATATTTTGTATTCAAAAAATAATAAAAAAGGCTACATGGTATCACCCCAAGTAGCCAGTTTAATTCAATAATAATTCATAAAGGTATTTATCATGGCAGGAAAAAAACAGGAAAAGGATAACAGCAGATTCATTAAAATAGCGGGTAATAATAGAAAATATAGTGATCTTACAACAGATGGGAAATCAATCGTATTAGATGTTATTGATAGTAGTTCTGGTGCTAAAGGTTATGATCCTAAGAAGTTATACTTTGTGTTTTATAGTTGCACTAAGATCACACGTAAGGTGGTTATGTATCATCTACAACGATACTATGCAGAATTCGAAAAGGGAACCAATCCCCCATCGGACAGTACAGCAAGAAAGTTTACCACGATGTGTAACAAGTTAGCAGACCTGCTACCAGACGCACACGATAACGGTACTAATTTATACAAGAAACAACAGCAGGGGATGACTTATCTACATCCTAAACAGAAGTATGAAATCGATACGATGTATAATGACGGTAAATCTATTGAAGAGATTATGTCGAAATTACAGGGATTCATTGATGATGTTGCGAAGTAATACCTTCGCAAGATACCCGTTCTGGTCGCAAGATGACGCAAGATAAAGTCAGAAATCCACTGATTTTACTGGCTTTTCTGATGTTGCGTGGCATCTTGCGACCTATAATATAATTATCCATATCCAGATATTTTAAAATAGATATACGCCGTATTAATTATTGAGGGCTAACGCTCCTACGTCGCATTATCCCTAAAAAACAAATATAGGTATAACTTTGCGTTTTTCTCGCTATCGCTACGAAAACCCGCAAGCGTCTTTTCTTTCGCTTTGCTCAATCCAGTAGGTGTAGTTACTCAGAGATACTACTTAAGATACTTTTGTCGCCCTTACGGGCTAAAGTGTTCTGGAGTCCTACCGCGTCGTAAACTCCTTGCTTGGGTCGTTCGCTGTTAAAGCTCACTAAAGTGATTATCAAGTGAATAGACTTAATCCAATACAGAACTATTAACTACTGGAGATGAGATAAAAATACTACATACAATTCATAACATAAGGAAGTAACTATGAAACACGTACTAATAAATCACCACATACAGGGAATGTTATTTTACGATAAACAAAAGAAACGCCGCTATTTCGTAACTAAACAGAACGTCACAGTAAATACTGTACCAATAGAAGAACCAATAGAATACTTCTATGACTTATCCGAAGAAGCATACTTTCAGCAATCAATAATGCGTGATGATTTGGATGAACTTATATACATGGCGAAAACATACATAGATGGAATACAGATAATGGAAATTAGAGTAGTAAACAACAACCCAATGAACTTTAAAGCACTAATCAATGGTTCACTTGAACTATCAATTCACTATGAAGATGGTGTGCGTGCAATGCCGGGCTTACCAAACGTAGAACTACTGGATCAGTACTGGAAGGGTGGAGTACATCAGAGTGCATCAGCGAATGAAGCAAAGGTACGGGAGATTCTTATGGCAACCCCAAAAGTAAATGCTAAAAAAATAAAGCCCCATAATGGGGCTACTTAGATTTGATGCTTCATTAATCAAGCTCAATTTTAATAGACAATTTTTCATCAACAGAGTTCCGTATGTAAACAAAAGCATCAACTCTCCGAAGAAAATTAGCTAATTGCTGCAGACCATTACCTATTTGTGCAGTTACTTGCCATCCTTATTCATTAGATTTTTTTCTTATACTGTATGAAATGAGTTATGGGTTTGTTATCAGCATGGGTTTTAATAACAATATCATTTATTTTTTTATTTAAACCCAAAACTTTATTTTGAATACTTCTTAATTCTTGAGTTGTTATTTTTATTGCCACTTCTTCATCATCACGCAACATTCCTACTTTAGACTCCGACTCTAAAAGATCTTCAAAAACTTCATTAAACTCTTCTGATAATGAATTGAATTCTGATATCAATTTTAAAGAATGATCACTGAGAATATAATTATATCTACCAACTGAAAATAGACGAAGATTAATTGAATATGATAAGTTGAAAAAATCATGTAAATGTTCTTCAATTATATCTAAGTTTTCTTTAAAACGACTAGAATCACAGGTTTTATTAGTCAATACATGAATTAATTCATTTGTGAATTTAATCGTATCCCTTTTTATCTCAGAGCTATACGAACGAAGTTTAGGCAGATCACTATAAATAGCCTCTTCTACAATACGGTGAGTTATATCATAATCCTTTTGAGCCATCCATACTGGGGCTTGTCTATATGCAGCAAATGCAATAAAAAAAGTACCCATTGTTCCTAAGGCACTAAACCAATCACTAATACTGCCTGGTTCCCATTTAAAATTTACAGGCTGAAGATATTGTGTCGTCATAAATATAACTAATACAGCAAAAAAAAGTAATAGGAGTAACGTGATAAATGTTTTTTTCAAATTCATTTTTAATGTTCCTTACTATCATAAGAGAGTAGATTGTAAGTTCTTTAGTTCTAAGACCACAAGAGTAGAGCTAAAAATCTAAGTTCTGTACTTATAATAATTACCAATGCAATAAGTACATAGCCCACTAAATTGTGGGCTTACTTTTATAGATGTGTTAACAATTCCTTGCTATTTTATCATAGCGTTCTACGAATGTAATTATTTTTAGAGAGTCTTCATTATAAGTATCAACCCATTTTTTCATTGCATTTTCTATAATAAAAAGAAAGTCAACTAAATTGAAGTAAGTTGTATCGCCAATAGTAGTTGTTTTGAACGAATTAGGGCTTTGGATAGAGAAGCTGATCCTTCTGATGTCACCATTCTTTACCTTCTGACTATCTAAATTAGACATATGGATGAGTGAATTTCTTAGTTCCCAGAGTTCATCAGCCGTAACTTCTATTGAAGATAAGTCAGCATACTTAGTAATCCATTTTTTAAAGTTATGATGTTCTCCAATATCAACCCATGCAATTGTATCAATAAAAGAAAAAAGAAGTTTTACACAACTAAGATAATGCTTATTATTGAAAAGATAATGTATTGGCTTAAAATGGTCATCAATTAATAATTGAGCTATATCAAACTTTTCACTGACGAGATATTTTGAGAGATAATCATTACTATGTGAAAAATTGTAACCTGAGAACTTATCAATATGATGTTGCCTCAGCGGTTCGAAATCCAATCTATGTTGATTCATTATTTTACCATTCAGTATTGGAGTGATTAGATGCAAACATTCATCACCAATATTGTAGGGTGCTAAAACATCTGAGAAAATCATACTTAAATTATCAATACGCATCATCGCATTAATTTTTTCTAGTGACACTCCATTCTTTTTATCCTTAAGTATCTGCGGTATATCTCCATATTTTGCCTCAGTAAGATCTGTCCCAACTTTTGATAATAAAAAATTGATTTTTTCTTGTTCTGTACCTGAATGCTCATAAAGAACAAATGCAACATGTGTTATTACATCGTCGGATGCAAAAAAATACAAATTAACTAATTGTTCTTTCATCTATCCTCCATGGTATATGAATATATTAAATTGAAAAGGAAACTTAGCAGGGAGCAGATATAATAAACTTTTCTCGACAAATTTACAATTTCTAGACTAAGAATTTGTTCTATCAGGACTAAATAGGTATTGAAATAAATATTTAGTTGATTTAGTGAATTTTCATGCGTAATGATCTACGCAATGCAATATTAATACTTTACCATCAAAAGGAACACACATACACTATCGATTGTTGGAGGTTTCTATCTACTTTGGGTAGGTTTGTTAGCTGTACGAACGATAGGAACCTCCAACAATTGATAGTATCGAGTGATGTAGATCACATAATTTAAGGATGAAAAATGTCCCGTACAGAGTTCATGCGTTCTTTGGGTGCTACATGTAAAAATGACAACTGGAGTTGGTCATTTATTGATGAGATAAACAAAAAAATAATTTTTGGAGCTTGGGAAGATCTTAGATCAGATGATGGAAAGAAAGTTTTAATCTTGGCTAGCAGTTGGCGTGAGAATGTAAATGGACACAAAAAAGCTGGTTATACACAATCTATTGAACATATAGATAAGATTTTATATGAAGGGTATAGTCTTTTTACCTTTAGTCAGACTAGGCATGAGAAAACAACTGATAATGGTGCTGCTAGGATTAAACATTTTGAAAAGGAAATAGTACGAAAATATCTTACTAAAATTGGTGGGGATTGGTATGCAACCGATGAGAATTGCTATTCATTTACTCCTGAAATAGAAAATGAATACTATGAGGGTGAAAAGCGTCGAAGGATTGCAACGTACTATGAGAGAGATCCAAAGGCGAGAAAAGAATGTATCGATAAACATGGTTTGAGTTGTGCTGTCTGTGGCTTTAATTTTGAAAAAGTGTATGGTAATCACGGAAAAAATTATATTCATGTTCATCATATAGTGCCACTACATACTATTGGTAAACGCTATAAGATTAACCCAATTAAAGATCTCATTCCTTTATGTGCAAACTGCCATGCAATGATTCATATTGGAAAAGAAATGAAGACAGTTGATGAATTAAAAGAGTTGTTAAGGAAGTAAAGTGAAATCAATTTTTACTAAGAGACGATATGTGATGATAAAATTATTAGTAATTGTGCCATTATTGTTCAGTTCTTCACTCTACGCAGCGGAAGCTAACGTTGGTCAGATCTGCAAAGCGGCGGCTGCATCTATGTTTGGGCGAGATCATAAAATAATGAAGCTTGATAAGATTCAATCAGATGTAGCCTATGTCCATTACATACGTAAAGATGACAGCACAAGATGGGCTATCAAGTGCAAACTGATTGATGATCAAGTTATGTGGGCATCAAACAATCCAGATAGCTCAGGTCGTTGGAGAAATGATCCGGCTGATAGTGTAGTAAAATACAAAGTGGATGGAAACAAACTGACTATATCAGAGGTGTATAGCGATGGTTCAAGTACATCTAACTCATATTCATTAAAACAATTAAAATAAATTTAGATGGTCAGGCAGTCGATGGGGAGTATAAATCCGCTAACAATACTAAGCCAGCGGTTATGCTGGCTTTTTTTATACCTAAATTCCTCTATGCAAGAATAAATGCAGTGTATTACCCATAATGTTCTACGCCTAAAACAGTTAGCTCAAGTATTAATGTTCAATAAAAACTAAAGATAGTGGTTTGAATGCCGATACTAGTAATTTGATGCTGAATTGATGGTTATTAATAATGAAAAAGAGTACACAGGTTATAATTGCTATTGCAATTCTTGCAACCTATTTTAAATTTAAAGATGGTAAACCCACTGCAAGTGACACATCCCCTACCGTGACACTAACAGCGGAGGAAGAACAGGATGCAAGAGACTTTGCACAGGCACTAATCCAACGGGATTATAAATGCGATAAAGTTACAACTTTCAGTACAGCCAACTTCTCAGGCTATGCAACTGTATTCTGTGATGATCGATATGAATATAAAGTATCTAAACAATCAGGACGTTGGATAGTAGAACCACAATGAGGACTGTATAACATGGGCTTATTCGATAAGGGACGCAAGACACCAACACTAACCCAAATGGCAGCAGGTGCAGTATGTTATGCCGTTGCACCTACTGTTACATTAGGGGTACTAGGTATCGCCACTGTAATTCATTACGTTAGAGAATCACATAAGGAAACAAAAGAGATTGAAGCGGCAGCAGAATCTACCGTGAAGCATCCAGTAGTGAAGCATCCAGTAGTGAAATCCAAATACACACTACAGATGGAAGAAGAAACCAAGAAACTACTAAGACGTTAACCCACACAGCCCACTATCACAGTGGGCTTTTTTATTTCTAAATACTCTTATACAGCATAGGAGTACCCCCCATGATAACCATTCACATACACTACTCAGACGGCACACAATCCATCACAGGCGATTTATATACAGGTTATGAACCATCACGCAGGGACAGTATTATAACGGCTCATATCGCCACACAGGACGGATATAACCTATATATAGATCAACACTCATTAGGCCTCAAGTATAAGTACATCACCCTGGAACACTCCCGCTTTTCAATTGGTAAATATGTATATCCAATCACATCACTATGTTTATTCAAAGGAACAGAGAAGAACCATTTAAATAGACTACGAGATCTAAGGGATGAAGTAATGAACCACGGTACGGTAGATGGTGAGGCAATACCCTATCGACTAAGAATTTTAATTGCATCGATGGTGTGATGATTCAGTACGGATAGAATTAAGTATTTAGTATATTAAACACAACCAATGCATAAATGATAATGATTCTTAACAGCTCGACAAGATTCGAGTTTTCGCTGCGAAGTATATTAAAAATACGTGGGATTTTTAATCATAAACAAGCAAATGATTTCAAAGCAAATCAATTTGTTTAGTATAGAAAACAGGAAGGGCATAATGTCTAAAACAAAAATTAAAGATGATGGGACCCGCTATACATGGCAAGAAATTGCAGATCGTTTTGGCGTGGAACACTCAACCGTTAGCCGTATCTGGTCTGGTAAAGGCTTAGATATTAATTGGCCTAAGAAATTAGTAGATGATTGGTTATTACAGAACGTCATTGAACCTTTACGCAATGGCGACACTAAAGGCCAAATACAAAAGGCAACACTACGCAAATTAGAAGCAGAAGCAGATATAAAAGAGTTAGAACTACGTACTGCCAGTGGTGAACTAATCCCCGTTGCAGTAGTACAGCAAACCTTATCCCAATACTTCTATCAATTACGTCAGGTATTACGAAGTATTCCCGCATCCAGCTATGTAGAACTATTTGAATCAAACGATGCACAAGAATTAAAAATGAAACTACAAGATAAAATAGATCGCCAATTGGAAGAAATTGGTCAGTACGAATATGAAGGAACATATGAAGAACAATTACCAGAAGATGATGAAGATCCTAACCAGATCTATGAAGTCGATATTACCACCGAAGAAACAAAAACCAGCAGAATGGGTAGAGAATAATCTAGTATTTCCAGATGGTGAATTACAAGGGCAAAGAGTAAAATTATTCGAATTCCAAAAATCAGCCATTAACGATATCGTAAATCCTAGAGTACGTAAGATTGTATTAATGAGTAGTGCACAACTCCTAAAAACTACAGTATTGCAAAACTCAATGTACTACTTCATGGCTAACGATCCAAGTAACCAAATATTCGCAGGTGCAACAGCAGGAACCACAAGTAAATTCCGTAGTGGTAAATGGCAATCAGTAATTGAAGCATGTCCGGTACTAAAGAACCTTGTCAGTAATAAGAACGATAAGAATTTTACTAACAATGATAAAACACAACAGAACTTAGATGGAACATTCACATACTTCCTTACATTAGGTAGTAGTGCACAGCTACGTGGTTTAACAGCCCCTAGAGTATTCCTAGACGAAGTTAGTAACGTTGATGCAGAAGGGGATGAAGGTAATCCACTTAAACTAGCAGAGCAGCGTACAAAGGCATTTAGTACACCCCTGATTATGGTATGTAGTACACCACTAGATGAAAATGATCTAATCACTCAACAGTACGAACAAAGTAATAAACAAAAATTTCACGTTCCATGCCCACATTGTGATCATGAACATGAATTAGTTTTCGAAAACGTTAAATTCGAATGGAAAATAATAGATGGCGGTCGCCGTCGCATCCCAGACGCAGACACGGCAGAATTACAATGTCCCAAGTGCAACAATGTTATTTCAGAAGCACAACGTGTACGCATGATCAAAAAAGGTCATTGGGTAGTAACAGCACCAGAAGTTACCGATATCATGGGATATCACATATCACGTTTGTACTCCCCAATCAACTCTATTAAATCCATAGTACAAGATTTTGCCGAAGCACATTATACCTTCGATCTCGCGTCATTCACCAATAATGTTTTGGGCTTGCCTTGGGTAGATAAGGAAAATACCGATCACGATTTGGTACTACTTGAAAATTTACGTGATAGTTCAATAGACATTGATAATATCCCCGAAGATGTACTTGGAATTTTATTTGGCGTCGATCAGCAGCTTTCAAGGTTGGAGGTAACTACACTTGGAGTAAGTGAAAAGAACTTATACGTATTAGACCACCGCAGCATACATAGTATTGACTGTACGAAGATTGAAGCCCCCGCATGGAATAAACTTACAGCATTTGCACAAAGCGACTTTAAAACAGTATCGGGTAAACCCTTAAAAGTCCTAGCAGGTTTTATAGACTCCAGTAACGGTAACGCTACCAGTACAGTTTACCGCTATTGTGGATCATCTCAGATATTCAGACCTATCAAGGGTGCAGCCAGTGCAACTACCCCGCTATTCAAACAGAGTACCGCAGGTGGTCACACACTAATTAACCTTAACGTTAACTTAGGTAAAAGTAACATACGCCAATTACTAAACAGGGCAGTATCTGATAATGAAAATACTAAGGAACAACAACTACATTTCAGTCATTCACTACCCGATGACTATATGATTCAAGTTACATCAGAAAAGAGAATCATTAAAGCAGGTAGTTGGGTATGGGTTAAGAAAATTAGTTCAGTACGAAATGAAGCTCTAGACTGCCTTAACTACTCTTTGATTTGCTTCCAGTGGTATCTATCTAAATTAGGTTCACAGCCATATAGACAACTACGTGAATTCAACGCAAAACAAAAAGAGAAAACTATAAATAAACAAGTAAATAATGAATCACCAACACCACAGCGTAGAACAGTACGCCCACGTAGAGGGGGTGGATTCTTTAAATAAGGAAATAAAAAATGGCAGTTGTTCGCAAGGTAAATCTAAAAGGTGATATCTTCAAAGGTGAAACAATTACATTCGATTATCCATCCGGTACTGATATCGATATTATCAAACCTGATGGTACTAAAACTTCATACACATACCCATTCCCAGACATTGATACTAATGCCTGGGATGCGGGTATATACACTGCAATTATTAGCAGTCCTAAAGTATATGGTGTTCAGCAATTCGAATTAATTGATCCAAAAGCAAAGGTATCCGAATACCAAGACTTACTACAGATCATCAAAGATATTGATCAAATCACAATCGACCGTATCAAAGGTGGTGGTGTACTAAGTCAATCAATACAAAATAAAGCACTAACATTTGAAAGTGCAGAAGTATTAATGAAACTACGTTCAATCTATGTATCACGTGCTAACTCCTTAATCGCAGATATGAAAGGTCTAAATACTGGTAGCCCGATTAAATCAATAACTACATTCAGGAGATAAACATGTTTGGATGGGGAAAAAACAAAGGGGATATTATCCCACAAAAGAAAACAGTACATAAAAAACCACTAATGAAAAACAATCCAATGAAGCGATCTATTCAATCTTCATTGGCACAGGGTGCACAATCACCAGTTATCTCATTTGGTTTTAGTGCTGGCAATCAGGCAGGTAACATCAACGCAATTATCAACCGTACACTACCCGTAATGGTAGCAGTAAGCCGTGAATTAAGTATTAAGAATGGTATTGTTAAAAAGTATATTGCTACTAACTCTAGCGGTGTTACTGGTGCAGATGGTCTATATATTCGACCTACTACACATACTACTGATAATGATGATCAAAACATCGCAATTAACAAACTACTTGAAAATGCTTTCTATGATTGGGCCGAAGATCCTCGTGCCTTTTCACGTTGCGGCACTCTGGATATTAGTACATTCCAAAGGCTAGTAGAACGTACACGTAGTATTGATGGCAGTTGTTTTGTTCGCGTTCACCAAGTTAAGAATGGTTTACCACAAGTAGAAATTATCGACTCTATGCGTATTAGCACATATGAAAACCAACTTCTACCATCGGGTAACTATATTTCAAACGGTATTGAATTCGATCCTAGTAATCGACCTGTAGCGTACTGGATTACTAAATACAATCCTATTATGTACAACTACACAATCGGAGATCGTGAACGTGTTCCAGCCGAAGAAATTCTACATCTATTCCAGCAGGACTACCCAACACAACAACGTGGTATTCCCGATGTACACGCAGGAACTGATAAACTAAAAGAACTAGAAGAATTCATGTCAGCGGCTATTACTTCCCGTAAAGTAGCAGCGTCAGCAATGGCCTTTATTACTAATCCAGATTCAGATGATATTGATCTAATCTCTAGTGATGAAGTTTCATATTATGAGCAAGACTTTTTAAATCCCGCAGCCATTGTAGAACTACAAGCAGGGCAGGATATTAAGACAGTAAACCCAACACAGACTACCGATGGTATTAATGAATTCGTAGATAAGCAACTAATGCTAATTTCTATGGGCTTAGATATTACTACACAAGCACTAACTGGTGATACTAGTAATGCTTCATTCAGTGCTAGTAAGTTAATCGATAAGATTCAACAATCAACATTTAAAACCCGTACAAATGCGTTAATCGTTTCTGTACTAAAACCACTTTATAAAGAATGGCTAAAATCTGCAATGCTAAATAACAGTACATTAAGTGATTTAAGTTTCAGTGATTTTAATAAACTCACGGAAGCACAATATGTACCAACGCGTCAAATCTCCCTAGATCCATATAAAGATTTACAAACTGAAGTATTGGCAATTGAAAACGGATTAAAGAGTAAAGCAATGGTTATTGCAGCTATGGGTTATGACCCATCAGTAGTAATGGAAGAAATTGAAAAGGAAAAAAAGGAAAATGGAATTAACCCAGATTCAACAACAGAGGGCGATCAACCTAACACAGATCAGTAATGCTATTAATGAGCAAGCCCGTACTGTAGAACTTTCTTTCGCATCAGAAACCCCCGTAACACGTGAAATTAATGGATCTCTATACAATGAGATCCTTCTATGTAATTCAGATAACGTAGATCTATCTCGTTTAAATGACGGTGCACCTGTACTAGTAGAACATGATTCTATGCGTCAGGTAGGCATTGTAGAAAATGCACGTGTTGATATGGATAAAGTATGTCGTGCGACAGTACGTTTTAGTGCACTTGGAAGTGCATCAACAATCTTTGGAATGATCATTGAAGGTATCAGACCAAAAATTAGTGTCGGTTATAACATCCGAGATTACTACTTCGAAGGTAATAACTTAATTGTTACCCGTTGGGAACCTTACGAAATTAGTAGTGTGTCAACTCCAGCAGATAACGGTGTAGGTATTGGTCGATCACTAAATAGTAATGATGAAATCAAACTAGAGGATCAACCGATCATGGAAGAACAAAAACAAGAAGAACTAGTACAGGAAGAAGTACAAACCGAAGTTGAAGCAGAGGTAGTAGAAGAATCCGTAGTAGTTGGTGCAGTAGCCGAAGATATTCAAGAAGTAGAAGTACAACTAGAAGTTGAAGAAGATGCAGAACGTTCACTAGATATTAATTCTATCGTAGACGCTGTGAAAGAATCACTAAATAAAGATGTAGAAGATAAGCGTGTACGTGAACTTCAATCTATTTCGGATGTGTTAGGGATTAATACTGACGAAGCAATTAATAACGGTGTAAGCGTAGAAGATTTTAAACGCTCACTAAATAAAGAAAACCAATCAATTGATAAGGAAATCAAAATGGAAAATAAAAACATTATCACCGAAGGTCTACGTAGTCTAAAAGGTGAATCCAACGAACTAGAAAACTTCGAACGTGGTACACGTGGTTATTCTCTAGATATGAACGCTATGGTACGTTCTACCGCAGATACTACATCTACTGTTACCGCAGCAGGTCTAGTAAAAGAACAACTAGCCGATTCTTATATTCGTGATCTACTTGCCCGTACTGTACTAGGTCAACTACCAGTTCAGGTATTTGGTGGTCTAGCAGGTCTAGGTAATCTAAGTATTCCAGTAGCTAAAGGCATGTCTCCAGTTGCTAAATTCTACGCAGAAGATGAAAGCGTCGTTGATGGATTTGAAACATTCGACAAAATCACCCTAAAGCCAGCAATGTTTGCAGCAGGTATCAAAATTACTAAAGCAATGCTACTAAGCAACGCAGCAACCGAACGTTATGTTACTGATGAATTACTACGTCATTGTTCTAATGGTCTAGAAAAAGAAGTATTCACCAAACTACAAACCGAAGTTCCAGTAGTTACTACCGCAGCAGTAGGTGTAGTAGATGTAGGTGATATTCAATCTGCAATCGAGAAACTAGGTACTGCAAACGTTGATGTTAATCGTTGTGTCGCCGTGTTACACCCATCGATGTTAGCTAAGCTCCGTCAAACAGCAATTCTAAATAACACCGCAGGTTTAGCAGCCGTTGCAGGTCATCGTTATGACATGTGGCTAAATGACGAAGTACGAGTAATTGAATCTACTTTCGTAGCACCTGATGCAATTCTAATTGGTGACTTCTCCGCACTAGTATTCGCTAACTGGAATGACGGACAAGAATTGGATTTTGACGATACTACTTATCGTGCAGCACAAACTATTGCAATCCGTTCTTTCCAGTACCTAGCAACCGCTATTACTCATGAAGAAATGTTTGTACAAATCAAACTAAAAGCATAAGGAAAAACCTATGAGGCATTTTACAAGTAATCAAATTGATTCTACTTTCTTAAATGCCTTTGGTGAACCTATCTATATTAATGGGACGGAATTTACAGGAATAGTAGATTGCCGTCCCATTGTCATTGATAGCGGAACAGAAGGACTAATAGAAAGTGTAGAAACTTTTATTTCAGTTAAATCAGAAGATGTAATTACACATAGTATTGCCATTGATTCGGTACTAAGTATCAACGGAAAACTATATACAGTTTATAACATTTATAATGATCTAAGTGGTATCAGTGAAGTATATGTACGAGATTTAAAAGAAAACAACTTTGGGGAGTATTATTAATGCTTACGAAACTAACAGAGATTTTAACTAGAAGCCTTAATAGTATTCAACAGATTAAAAAGGCAATGAAGATTGGAACTGGTAAAAATTTATTTGCACTAGTATCAACTACCCAAACTTATGATCTAGTAAATTTCGGAACTAATCGGCAACGCGGTACATTCATTTTTGAATTCATTCTATCGGCAGATCCTGCTAATACAGTACAGCTATCTTCTAGTACATATGGTGAAATAATGGATCATTTCATTTCATCTACACTACTAGAGTTTTCACCAAATGGTATTACATTACTTTCCTATGAATTCGGAGATAGTGAACTAGTAACCGATCCAACTACAGGCCGTCAATCGTTATCGTTTTCTATAAATATTGTAGCGACGAAGAAACAATAAGGATTAAACGATGGCTAATATATACACAGGGAACGGACTACAGATTTTTTATAATGAAGATATTGCAAACCGTCTACCACAAAACGCAGGTAATGAAAAAATTAATGAAATTGCGGCAATGCCAACCTTGCGTATTGCCTCCGCAATTTCCCCAATTGAAACTTATAATAGTGAGTTCTCAGAAAAACTACCAAGTGAACAGGATGTAGCACCAATTGAAATTACGGTTAATTATATTCCAGATGATTACACCCATACATTTCTAGATAGTGCTACTGAATCACAAGAAGAATTTCAGTTGATTATGGTACGCCGTCATTCCGAAGGAACACTAGATTATTCCCTAATGAATGGGCGTATTGCCTCCGCTTCATTAAGTGGTGATAAAGATTCAGTAGTACAGAAAACGTATTCATTCGTTACTTCTGAAATGATTGTACGCGATGCTACAGCACTAGCCAGTGTAGAACTATATGAAGGTTCTTATGGTGTCGGTAGTAATGGTGTAGACGTACCACAATATGAACCAATTACACCAACTGGTAACAGTTTCATTAAGGTTCCAGCAACCCAAGATAGCAACCCATTGGGCGTAGATATGATGGGTGTAGGTCTAATTGATGGAAATACTTTTAGTTCCATCGCAATGACCAAAACCGGAAACCTAGCAATTTATGCAAAGAATGCCACTAACGCATGGCAACGCATACTAACTAGTAATCTAGGTGATTCAAAGTATGTAGCACTAACTGGTGATCAATCTATTGATGGTGTTAAAACCTTTATTAAGGGAATCTATGTAGACTCACTAACAGCCAATAATGGTATTAGTGGTAAATCACTAGCAGTAACCGAAGGGATCACGGCAGATAATATCACCGTCACTACTTCTACATTAGGTGTAGCAAGTGCAGATTCACTAACTCTAGGTCAACCATTGAGTGTTGCTAATGGCGGTACTGGTGCTAAGACTCCAGCAGATGCACGTACAGCACTAGGTGTAAACGCCGCAGGTACATTTGATGTTGTTCCCGTACTGAATGGCGGTACAGGAGCTACTACAGCAATTCAAGCCCGTATTAATCTAGGTATTGGATCTACGGCAGGTTTTGAAGTTCTCCCCGTTGAGAATGGCGGTACTGGTGCAGTAACAGCACTAGGTGCACGTACTAACTTAGATGTTTATTCAAAAGCAGAAAGTGATGGTAAGTATCTAGATAAATCTAAAAACTTGTCTGATTTAACTAATGCGTCAGCAGCACGTACTAACATAAATGTTTATTCTAAAGTTGAAACCGATGGTAAGTATCTAGATAAATCTAAAAACTTGTCTGATGTTGTGAATATTGGTACTGCAAAAATTAATCTACAGGTTGATCGTCTACAACAAATTAATAACTCAACATTACTAACATCCCAAGATACAAACCAACGTTTAATTCTACGTGATGATAAAGTATGGGGTTATTTCGACGCAACTGGTAATAGGTGGAATGCACTAGGAGTTACACAGGGCGGTACAGGTGCAAGCACACCAGCCGACGCTAGAACTAATCTACAGATTGATAGATTCATTCAGTTTGATAATACTGCAACACACATATATGCAGACGCAGCAAAAAACCTAAGACTTACTATTGCAGCTTTTAGTGATACTACCGGATCGTGGGGTGTGTATAACAATAAATCCGCTATTTGGATGCCATTGGGAATTGCACAGGGCGGTACTGGTGCAACCAGTGTTAACGGTGCAAGAATTAACCTACAATTAGATCGTTTAGCTCAAGCAAGCGATGCTACGTCTATCCGTTCGGCAGATCCTGCATTCTATTTCTATGTAAATGATACAAGGGAATGGGGTGCGTATGACAGCACAACCCGTAGATTCGTTGCATTGCCTGTAAACCGTGGCGGTACTGGTGCACTAGATGCAGCAGGTGCAAGAACTAATCTACAAGTAGATCGTTTAGTACAATCAGGTGGTAGTACAATATTATATACTCCATCACGTGATGTAGCATTAACACTACAGGATAGTTTATGGGGTGTATATAAAGCTGGAACCAATGACACTATTCCATTGGGTATATACAGTGGCGGTACTGGTGCTACTACAGCAGCAGGTGCAAGAACTAATCTAGGTTTAGATACCTATTCTTCTGGTGGAACACAAACTATTGTTCAATCACCAAATAAAGAAATGTATCTATATATTAATGATAATGGTTCGTGGGGTGGATATTCAAGCCGCTCAGGTGTAGGTGCGTTAACACTCGGTGTAGGTAATGGCGGTACTGGCGGTAAAAATCCAGCAGACGCAGCAAAAAACCTTAATACGCTATATATGGGAACAGAAGTCGGTGGTAGTGGTTTTAACTATAACGATTTAAATGGTAATGCAGGTGCAGCGGGTGTTATACGTGCCGTTAACAACGCGGGATTAGCAACGAACGCCCCTACAAGCTACCGCCGAAACGCACAGCTTTATGGCTATGGTGGTTTAACAACTACATCATATAATGCAATCGATGGTATTACATCACAAATGTATATTTCACACCGTGGTCAACTTGCCTATCGTATGAAATGGGGTGGTGGATACGTGGATTCGTGGAGTACATCACTAGATAACTCTAACACTACAATTGATGCTAATGGATTTATTAAAGCAGCAAGCCCAATTGTAAAAGTATTTGCAGATGGTACAAGTGAATTAAATAGTGAATCCGAAGGTGTAGTAACTAAGCGTGTTGAAATGGGTGTATATGAAGTATTCGGTACTAAAGGATTAAATCAAGATGGGTGGACTATTGAGATCCCACAGGATGTTAACGGTAATCGCCTATGTTTTGTTGAAACATCATATGATGAAGAAAACGAAGTATTAACCCTAAAAACCTTTACCCGTAAATTCGATATTAACACGGCAATGGTAATTGCAGGTGAACCGATGGAAATCCCATCCGGCAGATGGATTGATCTACGCGTAGAGATGCCAGAAGATTCAATCTATAATCTTCGCTTCCCAGAACCACAAGACGAACAAAATAAATAAATACAACGTGGGTAGAAGGACTACCCACAAACTAACTTATATAAGGATATAAAATAATGGCTATGGATATTTTCAGCGGCAGTAATTTGCGTGTTTCAGTAGGTTCTAGTGCAGGTAGCACTATCGCAACTGATTTCGTAGAAGTTCCAGAAGTGGCATCTTTCACTACTTCCGGTTTTGAATCAGTAGTAATTGACGTTGTAACTTTTAACAGTGCATACAACCGTAAGCTACTTGGTACTAAATCAATTCCAGATATTGAACTAATGGTTAACTATCTACCAGATTCAGCAGTACACCAGAAATTGGAACAACTAGCAGACGAACAAAAACGCTGCCAGATTAAACTAGAATACTTTACTGATGCTTCGATGAAAGAAGGCTTTTTTGTAATTTATACTTGTTTCGTTGCCAGCACTACTATCGATGGGGACAAGGACGCCGTACTAACGAAAGCATTCACCCTTGCCGTGGATGGTGCAGCAATTGATTCAGGTCTAGTAGAACTACCTCTACCATAATAAATAAAGGTGATGGCAAAATGTCGTCACCTTTTTTATTGGAGAAACACATGAATATTGAAAACCTAAAGAACAAATTAAAACCAAAACTAGTACCATTCGAGATTGAAGGGGAAACCGTATATATTCACCGTCCTACCGCACGTGACATTGCAAAGTGTGACACTGTAGAACGTACTATTATGTACTGTACTAAAGATGAAAATGGTGATCCTATCTTTGCTGATAGTGACATTGACGGACGTATTAATGTTACGGCTATTGACTTCATTTATCAAAAACAACTTTATGATGCAATTCTAGCTATGGCTACGGAAGCAGATAAAGTAGATGAAATGGAAAAAAAGTAATTGAGTCACCAGAACTACGCTACTACCTAAAAATGATCAACAAACGGGGGTTAAGCCCCCAAGAATTTGAAGATTTAGATCCTGATTTATTTGAAGCATTACTAATTTATGATCAATTCATTGAACCATCAGGGGCTAAAATGGATATGTTATTTTATACACATCTTTGCCATACCATGACAATGAATACACCAGGAATGACTAAAGAGATCGCAAGGAAAATCAAATCAAAAGATTTCGACTTTTTAGGGATACTGGATGACCGAGAAACAAGAAAAGAGCGTATAGAACGCATTACTAAAGACCGTCAAACAGCGGAGTTAAATAAAATTGGTGATGCTATAAAGGCACAAGTTGCCCAAATGAAAGGAAAAGGAAATGGCAAAAAATGAAAAAATAAAAGTAGAGATAGTTGGTGATAGTACAGGACTAGAAAAGAGTTTAAATTCCGCAGAAAAGAAACTAACTACATTCGGTAAAAATGTGGGCGGTGGTTTAGGTGGAATGTCTCAAAACTTGGGCGGTGCTTTCGGTACTATCTCTACTGGTCTTACGGGTATTGCAACTGGTGCAGGTATTGCAGTTAGTGCTATTGGTGGACTCGCATTAAAGACTAATGCACTAGTAAAAGAACTAAATCAGTTGTCCTCCCAATCAGGTTTATCCGTATCATACTTACAGAAACTAGATAAAACATTCCGTGATACTGGTCTAGGCATGGAAAAACTAGTAGATATCAATACTGATGTAATGGATAAAATGGGCGATGCCGTAGTATCCGGTGGTGGTGAATTCGCTAGTGTAATTAAAGATATGGGCTTTAATATTCAGGAGTATTCACAATTCCTTAATCAACCTGATGGGGGTATTAAAGCTACACTACACCTAATGGACGCTATGAAACGTGCGGGTGTATCGGCAGCAGAGCAGAAATTCGCACTAGAGGCTATTGCTAGTGACGCATCACGCTTAGGATCTGTATATAACGATCTAGGAAGTAAACAGGAAGTATTGAATGCAATCTCTAATCAGTCAGTAGCAGTTACTGATGAACTAGCTAGAGAATATAAAAAGTTTGATAATAACCTAGCCGACCTAAACAATACAGGACAGGAATTTTTATATGAATTCATGCACCCCGTAATTTGAGAATTTAATGATCTATGGGATTGGTTTAATAAAGGATGGGGTGATAGTGATTTTATGAAGGCAGTCGAAGAACTGAATTTTAAAGGTGTATCCCCTTCCGGTATGAGTACAGGCCAGTTAAATTCACTAGGTAAAAATAGTAATGTATCGGCAGCAGCTAAAGCTAATGATCAATCGGTAATTGATGAAACTACTAAACGTTTTTTAGAATCAAATAAAGAACAGGGCGATGCCGCATTTAAACGTATGACCGATCAAATGCAAAAGTTCGAAAAGGTAGAAAAGGATTCACGCGATAAACTACAGAAGGAACGGGACGCAGCAGCAGCACGTCAGCGTATAGCAGATAAGAAAGCAGCACAGGAACGTATTAACGCACAGAAAACTTTAGATGCAGCCATTACAGAAATGGTAGTCGGTACTAATGAACGTCAATTAGCAATCTTTGACCGTCAACAAAAAGAACTAGTACAGAAGATTAAAGACAGTGCCAAAACACTAGGATTATCTCAGGGTGATCTAAACAGTTTACTACTACAGCAACAATTATCATCAGCAGCTACCCGTACTGATATGATTAATCAAATGATTGGTTATCAAGATCCCAACCAACAGATGAAAAACAATATCGGACTTCTACAGTCTGGTGCTTTGAACCAGGATCAAAAGGGATATCTAGCAGATCAACAGGCTAGTAGTATCGGTAGTGTTCCAAATACTGATAGAGCATTAGCCCGTAATGACGAAGAACTAAATCTAGCACTACAGCAGAATGATCTACTACTCAAAGGGCATGAAGAATACGAGAAACGTAAAAGTGAAATTACGGCGTACTATGCAGAACGTGCCGTACAGATCCAGAATCAAGAATCTATGCAGCTATTACAGGGCATGGAAAATTCATTCGGTCAAATAGGTCAAGGTATGGCGGCGGCATTCGGTGAATCATCCGGGGCGGCAGAAGCAGCATTTGCTATTCAGAAAGGTCTAAGTATTTCTATGACTATTATGAAAATACAGGAAGCATTAGCAGGTGCACTTGCTACACCGTGGCCTATGAACATAGCAAACTATGCACAGATTGCAGCTATGGGTATGAGTATTATCGGTACTGCTAGGGGGGCTTCATCTGGTCAATTCCACGGTGGTGTAGATGAATTACCATCTGCCTATGATAATAAATCATTCCTACTAAAAGCGGGTGAACGTGTAGTACAACCAGAAGCTAATAAACAGTTAACTGCATTCTTGGAAGAACAAAAGAATTCATCTGGTAATTATTCCGGTACTGGTGAAGGGATTACAATCTATTCCCCACTAATCGTTAAAGGTAACGTAGATGATCCAGAAACTTGGAATAAGATGTTGCAGAAAAACCAGAATAACGTAGCTCAGGCAGTACGAAGCAGTCAGAAACGTAATACATAATGAAGGGGCTTAATGCCCCTTTCTTTATAAATACAGGAGAATTATTAGAAGGAATCTAAAATGAATTTTTCAAAAAATATTAAAGTGAATGGTGTAGCACTATCAAGTACAGTACCGCAATACTCACAAAGATCATGGACGGGTGAAGAACTACGCCGTAGTGTCGGCATTCAATACTACACAATGAAATTTACACTAACCTTTGAAATGAAGGATCGCCACGAAGTGCAATCCTTTATTGCACAATATCAACAGGGTAAAGCATTTACCTTTTCACTAGGTAGATTAGGTGAATATCAGGGAACAGAGCAGGGGGCTATTACAGTACGTGCAAAGGCATCAAAAGGTTCAATGCTTGTAACGGCATCCACTAATGCACTACGTGTAGGTGATATGGTTCAATTTACCAACCATAAAAAGCTATATCAAATCGTAGAAAAGAATGGCAATACTCTTACTATCTTCCCACAACTACGTGCAGATGTTAACGTAGACGAACCATTAAAATATAACAATCTAGAAATTGAACTATCACTAGATGTAGATCAATCATTTGATATGCCTATTCAGAGTGTCAGTACAGTACAGTTCAACGCAACGGAGGTATTACGTAATGGATGATTCTATTCTAACTAATCCCCAACTTATTAATTATTTGGAACTACTACGCGGTGAGAAGGTTACACGCCTTTCTGTAGCCGATGTAATGTCTATGGGCGTACATGTAACTATATTCGAAGTGTACCCACGTAAAAGTGATGCCATATACTGGAATGATGGATTCACCCAATTAGAATTAAATGGTGTTGTATACCAATCATTTCCCGATCTAGTACAGGACTCTTTACCTTCATTTAGTGAAGAAAAGGGTATTAGTAATGATTCAATTGATTTTACTATTTCCAACGTAGATAACGCCACACGTATCATGGCAATGTCCGGGCAATTGGATAAAGCACAATTGAATATTGGATTAATTATTTTAAACCCATATGACAGTACACCAATCTATCAACAAAGAATGTTTACCGGATTTATCGAAAACTTTCAATGTACTGTAAACCCCTTTAGTGAGATTAACGAAATGAAAGTAACAGTAAACTCAGTATATAAGCGTTTAGACCTAAGCCCGAAAACTCTAGCAGCTAATTCAGTATATCAAAGTTATTACCCCAATGACGCTATTATGTCTCTATTGGGACAGGTGAACAAGGAAGATCAAGTATGGCGTTACAAATAAATGAAATAGTACAGATATGCCAAGACGCACTATATACACCCTACGTTTACGGTACTAATGATTGTAACATTGTAGCAATTCGCATACTTGATAGTATTGCGGGTACAGATTGGGAATCTAAAGCCGATTATAACAGCCTACGTAGTGGTATTAAGAACCTAAATGATCTAGGTTTTGAGAGTACAGCAGATATTATCAAACAACATGCCGATGAAGTGAAATATACAATCGATGGTGATATTTGGTTAGATCCAACTAATCCCCATACCGTAGCTATTGTCATTTCTGGACGTTTATTAGGGGTAAATACAGAACATACAGAATTTAAATTAGTTCCAAAAAGAAAGGATGGGACTTATTACAGAATAAGGAATAATTAATTATGGGCGGCGGTGGCGGCATTGGTAAGTTTTTTGGGGCGATTTTAACAGCCGTTGTAGTTGCAGCGGCAGTATATTTTTCCGGTGGTACGGCAATGGCCGCTATCGGGTGGGGTGCGGCAGCGGGTGCAGTATCACTAGTAGCGACTAGTATGCTTTCACAGATTGGTGCACAGGGCTATGGGGATGTAACGGAAACATTGAACCGTTCTACATCCCCTGCTACTGGTCTACCTGTAATCTATGGTGGACAATACCCCCATAAAGACGACGCAAAACTAAACGGATCTTTCGTATTAACGGGTACTATTAATAACTGGTACGGTGTTAAAGATAACGATTCACAATATTTCTTTTCATCCCAAGTTGTAGCAATGGCGGGTGTACAGAAGAATATTGAACAAATATTTTTTGATAACGTGCCTGTACTGGCAGGACCGATCACTACTGATGGTATTGTAGCTAATGGTTTAATTGATGAAAGATTCAGACCTTACCTACAATTAGAAGTTAGATTTGGTGGAGACTATACAACCACTTCTACACTTGCTAAATCATATGCTGGTGATAAGTGGAAAGATAACTTTTACGGTAAAGGTGTAGTATCCATTTATGCAGTAATTAAAAAGACACAAACCAGTTTAGAAGAAAACATTTTAACTAATGACAACTTTACAATGAATGTGGAAATGAAAGGTCAGGAAATCTATGATTTTACATCTGGTACTACATTCGCTACTTCATGCCCCGTAAGCCAGATATATGACTATATGACCAATACCATTTACGGTATGGGGTTAGAACCTGCATTGTTTAATATTGAATCATTCCATGAAGTGGCGGCATATACTCAAAGTGTTGGGTACTATTCAAATGGTGCAATTTCATATCAAGATACTTTCAAAAAGAATATTGAAAACATACTACAAACATTCGGCGGGATTACTTATGTACATGGTGGGCAGATCTGCCTAACGGTAGATAGAAAAACTCTATCAGTACAATCATTCGATGAAAGTAATATGGTCGGTGATTTGAAGGTAATCACTTCCGGTAATCAGGACTACTACAACGTTCTAGATTGTCAGTTTACTAGTGTTAAGAACCAGTACAGTACAGATATAATCCGTATACCAAGTGATATTTCCACTGATGAAGTAATTCGGGGTGATGGTCAGGTAATCCCACTAAGCAGGGATTTTTCATGGATCTACTCAGAAAAGACAGTAACTACACTTGCAAACAGTGAACTACGCAAGGCACGTTTTGCACTTAAAACGGTACAATTCGCTACATCCGAAGCGTGGGATCTTAAAGTATGGGATTCAATTACAATCAAAAATACCGAATTAGGTATTAATGGTAAGTTTAAGGTATTAACTAAATCAATCGCAACGGATCAGGAAAATGTAGGTTATTGTCAAGTATCGGCAATTGAATACCCAGATGCAATATTCGATGGTGATGATTCAATGGTATTCCCTCCGGCGGGATCGATTAGTGGCGGTACTGGTAATATAACTACCGTAATTCCCCCATCTAACCTAGAGGTCACTAGAAAGGGTACAGTAACGACAGGCAACGTTGTTAACGTATCATGGACTGCATCACCAGATCCTAACCTACGCGGCTACTACGTGTACTACAAGCTCAGTACGGCTACACAGTGGACGTACGCGGGATCGGTATCATCACTTGCTACAGATTTTGATATCTATAGTCTAAGTGAAGATACAGAATATGACTTTGCGGTAGAGGCGTATAACATCCTAAACCGCCGCAGTGCAAAACTAACCCTAACAGGTATTAAGCCAGCATATAACTTTACGCTACCATCAGTAACTGGTGTTATTCTTTCAAACAGTACAGAATCAACATTCGTCACAGATTCGGGTGATTTTAATATTCGATGGGATAACCAAAAGAACCTACCCGTAAATGGTGGTGCATTTATTGACTATTTCCGGTACTACGTAATTAACGTATATAATGGTAATTCACTAGTGAAAACCTTCTATACACAAGAGAACTTCTTTAATTACACTCTAGCACTGAATGAAGCAAAGGTACGTAAACCTACCATTGGGATCATTGCACAGGGTTACAGTACGGGAACCTATTCACAGGAAGTTAAGATCACTGTAGAGAACAAACAGGCCAAACTAGCGACAGGTTTAACTATTGGTGGTGGATTCGGTAATCTATTTTGCTCATGGACTCCATCAACAGAACGGGATTATGCAGGATGTATCATTTCATTAACGTCAGCACTAACTACGCGTATATTCGTAAGTAACAAGCCAGAATTTGATAGCGTACCAAACATCACAGATGGTGATTATAAGGTTAAGATTGGATTCTTTGATATTTTCGGACAGGACAACGTACAGTACACCGCAGAGCAATCTATAAGTATTAACTCTAGATATCAATTCACAGAGCAGGACGCTGGCGAAATAAACAGTATTCTAGATTTGAATAATCGACTAGATGAAACACTAAAGAATGCAGTTAATGAAAGTAACGCATATACCAATACACAGGTTACAGTAATTCAGAATACGATTGATAATGAAATCAATGCTGCCATTACTGAAATGAATCAAACTATAGTAGATAACAATACGGCAACAACACAGCAAATTACACAATTGAAAAGTGAAGTAGATGGTAATATAGCCAGTGTTAACCAACAGATGGTTACTAAGGCCGATAAATCTACAGTAGATGCACAATATACACTTTCAGTTAATGCAGGTGGTACAGTAGCTGGCATGCGTTTAGTTGCCAGTGAAGGTACAAGTAATAACTCAGCAATTTACTTTGCAGCAGATAAATTCGTAATTTCCGGTTCTACAGTAGCAACGGTAGGAGGTACAGCCCCGTTCTCTATTGTTAATGGACGTACATATATAAAGACGGCATTAATCCAGGAAGGCTCTATAGGTTCAGCCCTAATTGGCGATGCAGCAATCACCAATGCCAAAATAGCAAACCTTTCAGTTAATACAGCTAAAATTGTAGATGGAAGTATTACTACTGCTAAAATTGGTAATGCTCAAATTGGTTCAGCACAGATTGCAAATACTATTCAATCTACTAACTACGTAGCTAATAGCACAGGCTGGCAAATTAACAAAAGCGGTACTATATATATTAACGGAAATACAGCGGGTCAAGGGCGTATGTCTATCGAACCAGATAGAATATCAGTATTTGACGCAAACGGCGTATTACGTGTACGTATGGGACGTTTATAATAATAAAGGGGGCTTAATGCCCCCTTTTTATTTGTGTTCTAAATTCTTTACCATATCATTCAAACGGTTAGGTGTTTGCCTATACCATAGTGAATCTTTGGCCTGATTAATTGCTTCCTTCCAATCTTGTTTTTGTAGTGCTGCAATCATCTTTTTGAATTTCTTAGTACCGGATAATCCCAACTGAAAAACCATAATGATCATAAAATCTTCCCAATCTTTAGGAAGGGTAAGACCTAGTGTCTGTACATCTTTTTTGGTTCGGTCAATGTCCCATGCCAATAGTAAATCGGCATCAATTGGGGTAATACCATCTTTGAACTTTTCACGCTCAGAATTGAGCACTAAATGACCGTATCCAATAGTGTCGTATCCTTCACTATCTTTATACATCCAAAACTTGCCTTGTTTATAGTATCCGCGTGTTTGCTGATATTCTTTAGTACCTTCATAATTAATTAAACGTTGTTTTAAATCCATCGGTAAATACTCCTATATAATAATAATTAATAAGGGTATTTATGGAAGAATGGCAGTATTCACCAGATTGGACGGAAAACGATTTATTAGATGGTAGTAGTGTTGGATTTGTATATGTATTTTACTTTCCAGAAACAGAACAAAAATACATCGGTGTAAAACAGATCTGGAAAGGGGTAAAGGATTCAACAAAACTAACTGGTATTGAAAAAGAAAACGGGTGGCGTGAATATAAAACTTCATCTAAGAAAGTACAAAAGATGATCGACTCAGGAATGGAATATACCCGTACTATTCTATGGGGATTTGAAACTATGACCGAAGCCAACTATGCAGAATCAATGTTAATAATGTTGCATTCACTGGATGATAACATTCTAAACATGGCAATGATGACTAAATGTAGAATTCCAACGGGTGATAGGAAAAGAAAAATGAAAGGTATCATACAAACTATAGAGGAATGGTTATGAAATTAAAAGTTACGGGGTTATCCAGTGCGAAGGGTTATCTCAATAAAGAGGGTAAACGGTTCGGTACTGAATTTCAGAATGAAGTAATTAGACGTTCTAGAGAATTATCACGTAAGATTCAGGCCGATATGTCAGCGGCAATTGATAAAGGTCCAGTACCTTTTACCAATAATGCAATCTTATTCTTCTATAAGAAAAATACTACTAGCGTTACCTGTACTATTATGGTTAAGGACGTACAGGCAGAATACCTATATGATATTATTGTTAAGCCAACTTTCATTAAGAAATTCATCCCCACTAGCCAAGCCCGTTTAACCAAACAGGGTAATATATCCCAATTAAAAAGCGGTTTGGCAAAAGGTAAATATAATACGGTAGTACAAAACGGTAAGAAATATCTCATAGATACTACTAAACGAGATACAAAAGAAAAGACTAAGAGAATAATCGGTGTACGCGAGAATAAGCGGCGTAAGTTAGTATACGACTTCTATAATGAAGCCGAAAAAGGAACTATTGCAATTATAAGCGGCATCAGAGGACACTTTAAAATTAAAAAAGGATGAGTAATGGACTTTGAAGATCATTTCAACACTGATACACCGTACATAACATTGGATGGACTTACACCAATGGCAAATAGTAAACCGATCCCCAATTATTTTGTTAATAAGAAAATAAGTAAGGTACTGAAAAAGAGCAACTACGATACATCACAGCATATGAATGTAATCTATGAGCGTAAACAGCCAATTAAAACGGGTACTGTACTACGTTGGGAACTACACGGCGTAGGCTTTGATGTATACGTAGCTGGCTATAGTGAACTATTTGTTAAGGGTATGAGAGTACATGCTTACTGCGTAGGTATTATAGAATGATTACGGTAATTGTAGAACTAATCAAATCTGGATTATCTTTTTTCCAGAATAAAAACGAAAAAGAAAAAACTAAAGAGACACTACAGATTGAAGAAACCAACGAAACCAACCGCGAAGAAATCAAGAAAGGTTTTAATGGTCGTAACTTTATGTTTTATGTGTTGGGATCAATCATCGCATGGAACTACATTCTAGTACCTCTATTAGATGCCTTTGGTATTGTGCTTTTTTCCCTCCCATTGGGTGAGATCTTTGCACTACTACAGTTAATGTTAGGGGGGATGTAATGGCATACGGTTTTCAAGTACAACGTAATGGTATTATGATGAATGCCGTTACCAACCCAACTAACGTACTAGCAGTTATTACCAATGGTAGCGGTACAGTGTCATATCCGGCGATGGCTGGATGGGTCTTAGAAGCATGGCCTACGGAGATCCTAATCAATGGTGATCGTGGACTCAGTACAGCAACAGTAAACGGATGGACGGTTACATACTCTAATGTGTCAGCCCTACGCCCACTAATTATAACAATCAGGGGTGTATAATGGCATATGGTGGACTGATATCAGATAGTAATGGTAGGAACTGGATAACACCAGAAGCGGCTCCATTAAATCTAGTAAACCGTTTTCAATGGACTTTACCCGCATCAGGACAATTAAACGCATTTATTAATACTGGTATCAATCAGAATCAAACGTGTGTAATTTTCACAAAACAGATCAATGGTAATCAAACGTTCAACGGTAGAATGATTAAACAGGGTGGTACATGGCAGTATGATGTACTAAGTGCGGGGACGGGTGGATTTGCCAACCCTACCGCATCAACTTTCATGGTATATGTATTCGCTAACATTGTACCCACTCCCGAATATTGGGGAATGGCAGTATACAATGCACAGGGTCAATTAACATGGAATGGTACAATGATACCGCTAGAAATGAAACGCTATAATATCCCTCTAACAGAACGCCCAATAACTATATCACATGGATGTGCTGTAATGCCTGGTGCTAGCCAGTGGGCATTAATTTTAGAGGAAGAAGGTAGCTATTACTACTCAAGTAGTTTTAATGCACGTGGTAATTTAATCGAACGTGCATCAACCCAAGTGGAAGATGGCGTATATGGAAACGAGAATGAAGGGGTTATAAACCGTACATGTTATTACATAAACACAGACGTGTACGATACATTTTAATATAAGGATAAAAATAATGGACTATATAGCGATAGGGGGTCTAATTATTGCTGGCCTTACAATAGTGATTCGATTATTCACTTCTCATCGAAAAGGAATTGTAGATGCAGAACGTAGAATAGGAGAAATTGAAAGTAAACTTGCGGTATTAGAAACACGTACTACAAATACCGAACGGGACGTAGACGATCTATATGAAGTTGTAAGGGAACTTTCAGAAATAAAAAGTGATATTTCCGAAATCAAAGGAATGTTAAAATCTAAATGAAGCCCCTTATGGGGCTTTATCTATTCTTGTGGTTATGACTATTTGGCTATTTGTCTCTCTAAACGTAGAGGTGCTTTTTATATTTGACATGTGCCGAGTTGTTTTATTTTTAAAAGTTTTATAATCCCAAATGATGAATGCAATCCCTAGAACAATTACTATGGAATATACTAAGGTATCTGGGAATTTAAACTTATCATTTACATAAAATGATGTTATGGATGCACTTATACCAACAGCCACACTAAACACACCAATAAGATCAATTTCCCTTTCTAGGAACTGGTTTATCTTAGTTTTTACACAATAAGTAGCCGCAATGAATGTCAAGATCAAAGATTGTGCACTAACCCAAAGTGAATAATCAGTATCTGGGCATAGATAAATCAACGCAATATTAGTGGCTATAGATAATAATGTAATGACTATAACTACTGCTAATAGTTTGAAGGTTTTCATTAATAGTTCCCTAACTACCTGAGCATAAATTGTATAAGGGTATTTTATGGCAAAAGTAGCAAAAAAGAAATCTACTAATCATAATAGGTCTAAGAAGTTAGTGCATGCTGGTGAATAGATAACATATGCTGATAAAGAGGTTATAGGGTGGATTAATGTTACAGGAATTTTACCATTAGCGTGATTGCTGGATTATTGTATCAGCACTGATGCATTTTAGATTAGTGGCAATACAGGCCAATTAGAGCATTTCTTGCAGGTGTTTTTAATTATGGTTAGTGGAACTTAGGCCGGTAATCCGGCCTTTTTTACATAGTAAGCATTGATAGCTTTACTTGGCTTCCTTCAACGTTTGTTTTGTTGAGGAATTTATGTACATACGTAATATCTGGAGTGGAGCCGCAAATTCTGATCAATTCTTGACCGATAGGCGTAAGTAAAGCCGTTCCTATTTGTAGATTCCAAGTTGATGAATCATCGCTCTGAAATTCAACTAAAAATGCCATTCCGTAATAGCCAATACGTCCTTTTTTACTACCGAAGGTTAAATGGTAGCCAATGCCTTGTTGAATAACTCCTAAAGAGTCTAAAACAGAAAGTTCATTGAAGGTTATACCTTCAGTGTTCCCATTATCATCGGTCAATAAAATTGGAGTAAGGTTACTCGCCTGCCAAACAAACTTGCCAAAATAAGTAATAAGATTCGCTTCTTCTTTGCTTAAGGTTGACAATAGTTTTAAGGTTCTACGACTAAAAGAACCTTTTGACTTTGCTTCTTCGGATAAAATTCTTCCCCAAAGCGTTTGCATTTGTTCGTCATTAATATCCTCACACTCTCTGAAGAAAGCCTCTATCCAATCTTCGTCAATATCAGAAACATTATCAGCCTCAGATAGGCTTTGTGCTGCTTGCATTGTAATATTTTCAATGTTTTCTTGTCGTTTAGTTTCACGTTTGAGAAAACGCTCAACTGCCCGTTTTTCTATTCCCTCAAGCTCTAACCTCGAAATTAGCTCTGTACGTTTAGCTTCAGCTTCAGCCTTCGCTTTTTTCCGGATTCTTGTAGGTTCATAAAGCACGCCAATTGCATCACTGACTTTTTCAATAAGTTTTGTTCCAGGTTTTGATAATCCTGACAAACTTAAATCGATAAGGCTCATCGAGTTCCCCTAAATACCCGTACAACAACTGTACAAGGGTATTTTATGGCAAGAGTAACTAAAAAGGAATCACAACTACATTTAAAAGTGATGGAGTTAGTACATTCAGATAGAGCACTAACAGAAGATGATAAAGAGTTTATCTTCAATAACTATAGGGGTGATGGTATTGGTGCTACTGGTGCTTTCTTTACACCCGAGATGTTAGCATGGGATTTTGTACTAGATGCTGGCTGTAGTGATGACTGTATAGAATTATGTGCGGGTATCGGGCGACTTAGCTACTACCAATTCATACGTAATAAACCATCGCACATAACATGTGTAGAACTGAATCCAGAGTACGTAATGATTGGAAAGAGGGTATTGCCACAAGCCGAATGGGTCACAGGTGACGCACTCCAATACACACCAGAACGTTTCTACCGTGTAGCGTATGGCAATCCCCCATTTGGGAAGATTAAAACGTCAGGGACGTATACAGGCCGTTATACGGGTAGTGAATTTGAATACAAGATAATTGATAGGGCAAGGGAGTATTCCAGCTATGGGGCATGGATTGTTCCACAGGGTAGTGCGGGATTTAAGTATTCAGGCCACACGTACTATGACCGTTCAGTACAGACAACCAAGTACCTGAAATTTGAAAAGGATACGGGGCTAATCTTACATCCTGGTGTGGGCATCGATACATCAATTTACCGTGACCAATGGAACGGTACGAAGGTAACGTGTGAATCGGTGTTAGTGGACTATGACGGTACTAATCTTTAGTTAACTATGAATCCAATATTAGTTCTCTTTTGGGCTGAGGAAGGCATCGCCCCGGTGTCTGCTAGATGATGATAGAAGCAGTTTTGAACTTAGGGATCAAAAATTTTTATAATGATAAAACAATCATATAGAATTTTATTTTGATTTTTTTTAATGTTCCCATTGATGATTTTATGCGTCCTTTCGTTTTTTAGCACATGTTAAGAGCCGTTCATATGAATAGTAGAGGCCCCTGAAGAGGTAAACTGAACGACGTCGCTGCTGAAGAAATAAGCAACTCTCATGCCATTTTGATGGTCAGGAGATCAACGTATTCGGTGATACACCTTCTAAAATTAAGCGTAGATGGCATTTGCAAAACTTGCATGGATGCGCAAATGAATTTCAACGGCATATCAATAACTCATCAGCAAAAAAAGCACACCTTATGTAAAGAAATGGGGCAGATTTCATGCGGTGTTCACTGTCCTGCAAGCAAAATGTCATCACTCGTTGAGAAATTAGGGGGTTACATTCCTGGACTAATACGTAAAATAGTTGGGCTGAAGCGTATTGGCGATTACACTTTGACCGCTACACATTTGAATAAGGAATTATGGATTGTGACCAAACTCAAACTTCTGGCACTTGGCGTCCTTGCCGCAACCGCAGTTAGCACCGCACAGGCGGAAAGCCAGTGGACTGTTGGTGCAGGTGTCGGCGTGATTAACAGCCCGTACAAACAGTATGACCGCGATGTTTATCCCGTTCCGGTTGTCACCTATGAAGGCGATAACGTCTGGTTCCACGGTCTGGGTGGCGGCTACTATCTGTGGAATGACGCGGCAGATAAGCTCTCCATCATGGCATACTATGATCCGACCCACTTCAAGCCGGGTGACAGCGACAGCCATGCTTTGCGCCAACTCGACAAGCGTAAAAGCAGCCTGATGGCTGGCCTCTCGTATGTACATAACACCCAGTATGGTTTCCTGCGTACCGCTCTGGCGGGTGATACCCTGGATAACAGCAACGGCTTTATCTGGGATCTGGCATGGCTCTACCGTTACACTAACGGTGCGCTGACTTTGACGCCGGGTATCGGTGTGCAGTACAGCAGCGAAAACTACAACGACTATTATTATGGCGTGTCCAATCACGAGTCTCGCCGCAGTGGTCTGAAAAGCTACAGCGCTGACGATGGGTGGGATCCATACCTGGAGTTGACCGCGAGCTATAACTTCCTTGGCAACTGGAACGTATACGGCACTGGCCGTTATGTGCGTTTGAGTGATGAAGTGAAGGATAGCCCGATGGTCGATAAGTCCTGGTCTGGCATCTTCTCGGTAGGTGTGACCTACAAGTTCTGATGCTACTGCGTGTCAAACACAAGCCTGCAGACATGCAGGCTTTTTTTATGTTTTGCGGGGATGAATATTGATCTAAAACATGAGATTGCATTTTTATAGTGGTTTTATGTTTCGCCTGGCCGCAACGATTATTTAACCTGGTATTTCTTTTGCCGTTACTAAAAATAAACCTCTCATTTGATTAGCCTGATAGCTATTGTTTTTTGCATGAGGTAATATCGCCATGCCTTAATGATTTATTGTTCTGGGCTGTCGTTTTCTGGCTTCATAATTTATTGATAATACAGGGTTTGTTGTATCGCGATGCGCGGGGTATTTATTCTCAAGTGGTATAAAGACAACTGGTAACTATTTTGGCTTGTTTTGAATGTTAACTTTCAGGTGAAAAAAATAAAAATTAATCATTTGTTTTTATTTTACATCCTTTAGGTATTTGTCTGAAAAAATTAAAATTGACATTAAATATCCTATTGCCGATATTCATTAAACTTTAAAAGTAGTGATAGCAACTCTCGTGGTAAGGCCTTAAATATGCCACGAGGATATCTTGAGTAAAAACCTGGTATAAATAATGAAAAAGTTAATCATGATAGCTGTGATGGGCGGGATCCTGGCTGGATGTACCAGCGAGGCTTCACGCATGAGTGCATGCGAAAGCAAAGGGATCAGCCGCGATGCCTGCTACATCGCCGAACAAAACCGTCAGGCGACAACCAATGCCGCGGCTGAAAAACAGGCCCTGGAAAATGCGCAAAATCTGTATAGCTCTGATGGCACCCATTCCGACCATCACCACAAACACGAAAAATACTAAGGTTTAACTCATGAAGAAATTGATTATTATCGCTGCGCTGGTGGCTTCATTTGCTGCGCCTGCTTATGCTATTAGCGAAGCATACCGTCAGCAATTACAGCATGAACACAAAACTCAGGTCAGCGATGCTAATGCCCCGGTGCACGCCAGCAAAACCACACCCGTGCATGTGAATAAACTGGGCGTGGACTTTAAACGTGGTGCTGATGGTATTGCATATATTAATGGCAGCCCTGCGGCAAACGATGAAAACAATGCGGATGCACAATCCTACAGTGCGGGTTTGATTTCCGTCATCGTCTATAAAAATGGAAAAATTAACGCCATGAAAGAAGGTAAATATTTAGGTCGGTTGAAATAAGCGCTGTACAGCTATAATTATTCGTTATTTCGGCCCGGGACAGCATCAGAGCCTGGGCCTTTTACTTTAATCGCATTAACGGGCGACACGCCAAACTATGATGGTGCAATTTGTGCACCATAACAGGACACATGTCTGTTGTTTTGCTTTACTGTGGGGCATTAACACAGGAGGGTGCGATGACAGCAAAACAGGTGATGTTTACGGAGCAGGTATCGCTGCCTGCTATTGGGCAGGGGACATGGTATATGGGCGAAGATCCTGGTCGACGCAAGGATGAAGTTGCCGCTTTACGAGCTGGGCTGGATCTGGGCCTGAGATTGATTGATACAGCCGAAATGTACGCAGATGGTGCAGCGGAAGAGGTTGTTGGCGAGGCGCTGGCCGGTCGGCGTGATAGCGCTTTTTTAGTCTCGAAGGTTTACCCATGGAATGCCGCGGGTCAGAAAGCGATCGCCGCCTGCGAAGCCAGTCTGCGTCGTCTGAAAACCGATTATCTGGACCTCTATTTGTTGCACTGGACGGGAGACTTTTCATTTGCTGACACCGTCGACGCTATGGAAATACTCATCGCGCAGGGGAAAATCCGCCGCTGGGGCGTCTCTAATCTCGATTACGATGATATGCAGGCATTATGGCAGGTTGCGAGTGGACGGCAGTGTGCAACTAATCAGGTGCTCTATCATTTAGCATCGCGCGGCATTGAATATGATTTACTGCCATGGTGCCAGCAACAGCAGATGCCGGTTATGGCCTACAGTCCGCTGGCTCAGGCAGGGCGGCTCCGGGGGAACTTGCTTTCTAACCCAGTGGTCAATGGCATTGCGCGCGCCCACAATGCCAGCGCTGCGCAGATTTTGCTGGCATGGGTTATTCGTCTTCCGGGGGTGATGGCCATTCCAAAAGCCGCAAACGTGGCGCATGTCGAACAGAACGCCGCGGCACTGGAGATAAGGCTCTCTGCCGATGAGCTGAAGCAGTTAGATAAGGCATATCCGGCGCCAAAAGGTAAAACGGCGCTGGATATGGCCTGATTTGCCGCATGGCGTGCTGAGTTGCCTGACGGCGCAAACACTATCAGGCTACTAACATGATCTTAGCGTTTAGCAACACGAATCGTTTGTGCCAGACGAGACGGTTTTTCTTCGGTGGTTTTCTGCGGTGCCGTGGCGTAAGCCGTTTCTACGCAAACAAACGTTTTGTAGCCGTCATCCGGCATGTCGCCCATGCTGACAGACAGCGCCGGGCCTGGGTTCCAGCCCACGACATTCAGATGGTGGTGGTGGATTACGTCAATATTGCGATTCAGCGCATCATCATGAATGACGCTGCATGCTTCCGGATTCAGATAGACACGATCGGTACGGTCCGGGAAGGTCTGGATACCATCAGCCAGTACGTCTTCTTTGGCATCATTCACTTTATCGATCAGACGATCGCCAAGACCGCTGACTTTCACTGCCGCAATATCACCCACATTGAAATAGGTATGCAGCGCGGAGGTGGTTTCAAACTCACCGTGCGCTTCCAGCTCCATCTCGCAGGTGGCGCCCACTTTGAAACGGGCCAGCAGACAGAACTCGTGCGGCCAAAGCTGACGCGTTTCAGCGCTACTTTGCAGTTCGAACGTCAGAACTACACCATTCTCGTCTTCGTTATGCGCTTTCAGCGTCCATGGCAGGTTACGGGCAAAACCATGAGACGGTAGGCCAGGCTGAGCGGCAGGGCCAAACCACGGCCAGCAAATCGGTACGCCGCCACGCAGCGCAACACCGGTTTTAAACGGCGTATTGTTACTTAACCACAGGACTTCTTTTTCACCGTTTGGTTTCCAGGAAAGAAGATGTGCGCCCTGCAGCGCAAAAGAGGCTTTAACCTGCGGGTGATCGACAACAATGACCTCAAGCTCATCAAGCTGACGGCGGGAGAGTACCGGGGCAATTTGTTCGACTACCGGAAGTGCAAAAATTTTATTAATCATTACGCAATCCTTTTTAACCCTAAATAATTCGGGTTGCAGGACGGCGGCAAGTGAACGAACCCCGATGAGCTTACTGTAGTAAGTGATTCGGGTGAGAGAGCGTAGCCAACACACCTGCAACTCGAAGTATGACGGGTATCTTCAGGCAAAAAAAAGAGCGACCATAGTCGCTCTTACAGATTACTGTTTCATCTCAACTTATTTGGAGATGTGAGCAATCAGATCCAGAACTTTGTTGGAGTAGCCGGTTTCGTTGTCGTACCAGGATACCAGTTTCACGAAGTTGTCGTTCAGTGCGATACCTGCTTTAGCATCGAACACGGAAGTGCAAACTTCACCGTTGAAATCGGTAGATACTACGTCGTCTTCGGTGTAACCCAGAACGCCTTTCATCGGGCCTTCGGAAGCAGCTTTGATTGCTTTCTTAATTTCTTCGTAAGAAGCAGCTTTTTCCAGACGAACGGTCAGATCAACAACGGATACGTTCGGGGTAGGAACGCGGAACGCCATACCAGTCAGTTTGCCGTTCAGTTCTGGCAGTACTTTACCTACAGCTTTAGCAGCACCGGTAGAGGACGGGATGATGTTCTGGGATGCGCCGCGGCCGCCGCGCCAGTCTTTGTGAGACGGGCCATCAACGGTTTTCTGAGTAGCGGTGGTCGCGTGAACAGTAGTCATCAGACCTTCGATGATGCCGAAGTTGTCGTTGATAACTTTAGCCAGCGGAGCCAGGCAGTTAGTGGTGCAGGAAGCGTTAGAAACGATGTCCTGACCTTCGTATTTGTCAAAGTTAGCGCCTTTAACAAACATCGGAGTGTTATCTTTGGACGGACCAGTCAGAACCACTTTTTTCGCGCCAGCAGTGATGTGCTTACGAGCGGTTTCATCTGTCAGGAACAGGCCAGTAGCTTCAGCTACTACGTCAACACCAACTTCGTCCCATTTCAGGTTAGCCGGATCACGTTCAGCGGTAACACGGATTTTTTTACCGTTTACGATCAGATGACCGTCTTTCACTTCAACGGTACCGTTGAAACGGCCGTGAGTGGAGTCATATTTCAGCATGTAAGCCATGTAGTCAGCGTCTAACAGGTCGTTGATTGCAACGATCTCGATGTCAGAGCGTTCTTGAGCAGCACGGAAAACAATGCGACCGATACGGCCAAAACCGTTGATACCTACTTTGATAGTCATATATTCCACCAGCTATTTGTTAGTGAATAAAAGGTTGCCTGTAAAATTACAAAAACCTTACGCAGCGTCAAGCGGAATCGTGTCAATCATTGCGACAAATCAATCTGCTGCCTAAGCTTTGCGCAACTGACTCGCCTCACTCTTCCTTTGGGCTTGAAACCACATGGGGTCGGCGGCCCGAATTTTAAAGGGCAATCAAGATAAAAACGTGATTCTGATCACGAATTGCAGGCTGCCATTTCGCAAGGATCAAGTTTAGAACAAAAGTTCGCACTCCGGTGTTAATGTTTTGTTAGAATCTGTCTCGCGATGTGAGTTTAGATAAAGCGAGATGTGAGCAAATGGCTAATCAACCTTCTCCAGAAGAACTGAAAAAAAATTTAACAGAAATGCAGTTCTACGTGACGCAGAATCACGGGACAGAACCGCCATTTACCGGGCGTTTGCTGCATAACAAGCGTGACGGCATCTACCACTGTTTGATCTGCGATAAACCGCTATTTCGTTCCGAGACAAAATATGACTCTGGCTGCGGCTGGCCCAGTTTTTACGAGCCGGTCAGCGAAGAGGCTATCCGTTACATAAAAGATACCTCGCATGGTATGCAGCGCATTGAAATCCGCTGTGGGAACTGTGATGCGCACCTGGGACACGTCTTCCCGGATGGCCCAAAACCTACCGGCGAGCGCTACTGTGTCAACTCAGCCTCTTTGAACTTTACCGATGGCGAAAACGGTGAACAAATTAAGGGCTGAAGAAACGATTCAGCAAATTATTCTACGGAGAGGGGATTTAACATGAATCTTGATGAGATGATCAACAGCATGACGCCGGAAGTTTATCAGCGCTTATCTACCGCCGTTGAACTCGGAAAATGGCCGGATGGCGTGGCGCTAACGGCGGAACAAAAAGAGAACAGCTTACAGCTGGTGATGTTATGGCAGGCGCGCAACAACGTTGATGCGCAGCATATGACGATTGATACCAACGGTGAGATGGTGATGAAGAGCAAGCAGCAGCTAAAAGTCGAATTTGGTATTACGCCTGAGCCTATAGCAACGTTCAAATCCTGAGAATCCTGGCCCGGCAGTCACGATGTCGGGCCCGCTGTCGCTGTTATTTTTTGTTCATCATCGCCTTCAGATCGGCAAATGGATTATATTTAGCTTCGCCGACAGCCTTCTGCGCATCTTCGCCGGCAACCACCGTTGAGCCATACTGATCCGCTTCTGTATATTTGGAATGTTCGTGATCGTGGCAATACAAGCACAACATTTCCCAGTTGCTACCATCTTCCGGGTTATTGGAGTGATCGTGATCGATATGGTGTACCGTCAACTCGCGCAAATTTGAATAGGCAAACTCGCGGGAACAGCGTCCGCAGACCCAGGGGAAGAGCTTAAGCGCTTTTTCCCGGTAACCAACCTCCAGACGAGCGTAATTTTTAGGGATAAAAGCCATAAAAGCTCATGCCTCCAATAGAAAATGAATAGCTGCGCCAAAGATTGGCGCAGCGGAATTCGGTAATCATAACCTATTGTGTCAGGCGTTGGGATCAGTGTTTGATGCCCAATGAATCAGCCAACTGCTTAGCCAGTTGATTGTTGTCATCCGCACCGTATTCCCAGAACATAGCGCCTCCCAGCCCCTTACTCTTGATGTAGTCGGCTTTGATCGCCACCGAGCGCGGGTTTTCATAGGAGAGGGCAAAGAGCGCTTTCCCGTCTGCTGACTGTACCGACAGCCACGGTACTTTCGCCTCATCATCCCAATGCTGGCTAAAGCGCTTCTGCGGATCGTTGATCAGCTTCGCCACGATATCGTTGTACTTCACATAGGTATCTTTGCTCAGATCGACGCCCAGTGATTTGAACAACGCAATTTGTGCTGCTTCGAAATAGGGCTGGGTGGCAGGGTTCTTCTGCGCGTCAGGTTTGCTCCAGTCAATTCCCGGTTCAACGGCGCGTTTTGGTACGCGTCCATAAAAACCAATACCCAGATTCATCTGGTTCGGCTTTAACCCGGCGGCGAGATAGTTATTGACCACAAAATCCGCACTGTACTTATCTGCGGCGGCGACGGTCGGCCATTTCGTCGAATCATACAGGTTGGAGTTGAAATATTGAGTGCCGTAGGCCATGTCATATGTCATCAAATTGATGTAGTCGAGTGATGGCGCAATGGCTTTTACATCCACCCAGCTTTTCGGACTTTCCGCATTCGCGCCCACGGCAATGGTCAGTAGCTTTTTATGCCCTAATGCTGCCCGCAGTTCTTTTAACAGCGCGGTAAAGTTAGCGCGATCGGTTGGTTGGCTTTCGACCAGTCCCCATGCGCCATTGACCGGATATTCCCAGTCGAGGTCGATGCCATCCAGACCGTATTTCTCAATAATTTCCTGCGCAGACTGAATGAATACCGCTCGTGTTTCTTTCGTTGCTGCCGCGCCTGAGAATCCACGCGCCCCCCAACCCCCGACAGAAAGCAGAACTTTCAGATTCGGATTCTGCTTACGCAGCTCCGGGATTTTCTGCAAATCAGCCTGCACTTTCTCTGAAAGCCAAATCTGATGCAGCTTGCTGGCGTCTTTTAGGGCGTCATTGGTTTCGTCTTTCTCGTTGTTGTAGACAAGACCAAACGAATAGTTGAGGTGGGTTATCTGGCGCACATCCAGTTTATTGATATCGCCGCCTGGACCGGCAGTGACATCGCCACCGCCATTAAAGTAGCCAACTGACATCAGTGAATTGGCGGAAACAACGCTGGCGCAGAGCAGGGGGAATGCTGCCAACAAAGGCAATAGTTTCATCGGTGTTCCTCTTTGACATTTAAACAAGTAAACACGCCACGGAAATGGCGTGGCGAAAAAAACAGCTCTTGCAGATTAACAGTTCAATAACAGGAAAAATGCGAAGGGGTTCACGGCGTGCTGGAGAAGCGGTATACCAATGTGTTTAATCAACTTATTGAAGGTTTTACGCAATAGCAAATTGCTGCAACAGAGTTAAATGGTAATACTCGCGATGGAGTAATCAGTTTTCCTAACATCCGCACAAGTACGATATGGGGCCAGGTACATGATGAAAAAGCCTAGTACTCAATGGGCGGTGTATCAGGCCACGCTGGATTGTTTTCTAACACAAGCGATATGGCTGTGTTGATGCAGGTTATGCTGAATGGAGGCGGCTATGGCAACGTTAAATTGTTCGATAAGGCAACCGTCAGGGAGTTTACGCACAGTTCGCCAGAAGACGTTACGTTTGGTCTGGGGGGCGTGTAAACGGCAACTCATCGATGACGCCAACGTTTGGTGTGTTAGCCAGTTCGGAAACGTATGGTTATACCGGATGGACCGCAACGTTAACGTCGATCGATCCGGTAAACCATATGGCTATTGTGATTTTAGGTAACAGGCCACATTCGCCAGTTGCAGATCCTAAAGTGAATCCAAATGTTTTTGTGAGTGGGTTATTACCTGCTGCTACGTATGGCTGGATTGTTGATCAAATTTATGGGGCATTGAAATAAAATTAAAGAAGGGACTCTGATAAAGTCCCTTCTTTAAATTCACACTATATTTTCAATAAAAATCAAACCAGATATTAGTATAGTCAATATGAGCCAAGTGGCAGCTTCCACCCTAAAACCTGTAATCAGATAACCAGGTAGACTGCGAATAAATCTATATCCTTCCACGCTCATATCATGATTTGTAACACGATTATATGGAAATATTAAGCTACCCATTATAAAACCAATTTTTGCATAATATGCAGCCGGGGAACCAATCAAACTTGCCCCCCTTGCCATACGCGCAGTCAGAGGTAAATGGTCAAATTTTTCCTCATATAATTTCACGATTTTTTCATAGCTATCTTTATTAATTATATATGAAACAAATACTAATACAGAAAAACTAAATAAAATAGCCGTAATAAATAAAAATCTTATATTATCAAAGTTTTCTATCAAAAAGTTTTTCATATATTAGCATCCCTGATTCTTCATTAAACGTGTCGGGGGAATGGGTTAATTTATCAGGATTATTATCTATCGCATTATTAATAGTTTTTCCCCAAAACTCCCCCCATCCTTCACCTTCTTTCTCTGCTACTTTTCCAGCTACAATTCCCGTACCGATTCCTGTTACCAGGCATAGTCCCGCACCGATCGCACCTACTTCTGATGTGACAAGCCCCAATGCCCACATACAGATTGCCCTTGCTGCTGGTCCAGCGGCACCTCCCGCAGCAATACCCACTACCTGTTTAGCGCCAAATTTACTATACTCCGTTATTGCGGCTTTTCGACATTCGCTTTCTCGTCCCTTCGCGCATGCGTCATACACATTTGTTGTATAGCTGGCAAAGTCAAGGCCAATACCTACATAGCCTGTTGTTCTCATTATTTTCATCAGTTTGGCAGATTTTTCTATGTAGCTTGCATAACCTTCAATATCTTTCACACCTGTTTGATCCCACTTATGCATAATGGATTTGGTGGATAAACCCAATGCGTCTTTTATTTGTTCGTATTGTTTTAAATTCAATTGCTCTTTTGAAAATTTATTCAATATACCATCTAATTTTTTAAATAATCTTTCTCGCTGACCAAAAAATTCCTCTCCAGAAATGCGACCAGAATTTTGGTTATATGTTTTTTTATAAAGATCCTGAATTTCGTTTAGTATTTTATTTATTTCTTCATAATAACCTACGCCAGCATCCTTTATATAACCAAAAATATCCCCGCTTTGTCCTAAAGCATCGCTGTATATATTAGATGAAAATATCTCTATTGGGGTTCTGTTTTCATACAGTAATTTGGCTTCCTCAGTAGTCAGTGGTTCAAGTGCTTTATCAATTCTGTCCCTTGCTGTTTGTACTTCCGCAATTTTTTCAGGTGACTGGGATAGTGGATCAGCAACAACTAAAATTGAACCGGGCTTTTTCTTTTTTTCTGGATTCAACTGATGATATAACTCTTTTACTCCTGATGGTGGACTAACCATTAATTCACATTCATAAGATTTTGGTGTCGTCAATTCTGGTACTACACAAAAGCCCGGTTCAACTGATTGTCTCGACTTTGAAATTTGTCTTGTTGCGCGAACTGGTGGTGTTGAATTTTGAGGCCTGTTTGCTGCTTCATAGCTTGCTAAAATATAATCATCATATCTGTAGGTAATATTCAAATGGGGTATAAATCGACATTGGCAAGGACATGTACCTCTGCTGTGTGCTGAACCTGCCAGCAGGCATATGATTTCTGTCTCGTATTGAGACATATCACGACCCATTTTTAAGTAATGATTATATAATTCATTACTTATTCTGGTGCGGAATCGGAAATTAGATGTTCTATGCGAAAAAATATCTTCTTTTTCATTCTTAAGGATTATTCTTTTTCTCAGGTTTATCGTTCCCCCCGCGCTTCCGACAAATCTACTACGTTCATTTATGTTTTCAGAACCCCGAAGATAATCGGGTTGACGCCTGTACAAAGATGTTTCTTCTTTGAGTCGCTTTATCCTTGATGATGGTGATTCTATTTTTCGACCCTCCGAATCAATATCACTATCCCAGGAACTTAGGCTTGTTCGACGAAATAAACCCTTCTCTCTTTCAATCCATGAACCTTTCGGTACGCCACCTTTTATTTTATATGTTCTGCCATTTACTCCACATACATACTCATCCATTTCATATGCTATTGCCATTCCTTCGACAGTATGGCACTCCTTACCCCTTAATATAAATCCACCACAACTCGTTTGATCTCCCGGCGATAATAAAAACCCTTCAGAACGTCTATCAAAAAAGCTCATAATTTAAGCTCTCACATATAGTATCAAAGTTTGATATCAGACTATTTTTATTACTTTTATTGTGATGTTAATCTCAAACTTCAAAAAAAACCTGAATCTTTAATATGAAGATTCAGGTTGTGAATATTACACAAGCGATTCATTCGCTCAATAATTTAAATCTCTCGTTCCTTCTCAATTATCAATTGAATCTCAGTAATCCCATCATTTGCTAGCAGTATATGCATTGCTTTCTCCCATTTTATTGTTGTCTCACGTTTTTCAACAATGTAATCGTATCTATCATAATGTTTCTTGCCTATGCTTTTATTTGCATGCTGATTAACAATATCTTTCTCATTCTGAGTAAAATGAAGCACTCCTGATAATATTTTAAAAGTTCTTCTTATATCACGCATTGAAAAAATTGACTCCAAATGTTTTTTGGCGAAGTTATTCAATGGTGCTGACCAATATGAAGATCTTAACCCAATTGTAGGCTTTAATGCACGATTAAGCGGATCTTTTTTTATTTTGGTATTATAGGCATTTAGTTGTTTTTCGTAATTTTTGTTCGGAAAAAAGAAATCACTATCAGGATATTTCTTCGCTTGTCCGTCCAATATTTTTTTAGCCGATTCGCAAATGTATACAACATTATTCCTATTTAATTTAGTAAATTCTTTCGAAATGGTTAGTTTATTATTATCAGTGTCATATAAGCTTTTTTTGCATGCGCTAGTTCAAAAGGTTGTTGACCACATGTGCAAATACCTTCGTTAGCAGTACTTCTCTGTCCCTATCTTCCTTTGTATACGATAAAAGCCGCAAATATCTCTCTTAATGTTCCATAGCTCATTTTCTTAACGAAATTTTCAGTTCTTCCTTTGTGCGTCATCCCTGCTAACTCAGCGTAGCGCTGGCTAGCCTGATCTAGAGTGTAATGAGGACAATCCCCCAATGTTATTAATTTACGTTTACCGTCTAACTGGAAGCGATAGACAAAAGATTTTCGCCCTGATGGAAAAAACTTGATCCCGAGACGCCCTGTTCCGCGAGTCCCATCTTTTCTAAAAACGTAGTAAGATTGGTCAGTAGCTTTAAGGTTTTTTATAACGCTATCGCTTAACCACATGTTGTTTCTCCTTTGCGTAACGATTGCATACAGTCTGCATAACATCGGATGATGTTGTGCGTGCTGTTACTGTAAAATCGTATGCACGTATTTGAGATTTCACAACTGTTAAATAAATCGTAAAATCATGGTGTTATGATTAATTTTGCGATTAAATTGTAGTCAATGATTTTGAATGATGTAGGCCTTGTACGGCCTACAAAATTGAGTAATTATGCCATTTGAGTGGGAATAATATGCAGTTTATGTCGCCATCAGGTAAAACATTAACGTTGGGTTTCCAGCCAGTCATCCAGCGTATACAAAGTCGCACCCGCCGCCGACATTTCCATAAAAGCGTTTGCGCTGTCCTGTGGGTGAATATTGACGCCACGACAACCGTCGGTGATGACGCTGACGGCGTAGCCCAGATCGAGCGCATCCAGAACGGTAAATTTGACGCAATAATCGGTAGCCAGACCCATGATAACAAGCTCGGCAACGCGATGTTCGAGCAGCCATGCGTTCAGTGCGGTTGCCTGACGACGACCATTATCAAAAAACGCACTATAACTGTCGACCAGCGGGTTTTCGCCCTTAGTGAACGTTTGCGCTATCGCGCGCTGGTTCAGCAGAGGATGCAGGGCAGCCCCTTCGCTGTTTTGCACACAATGATCGGGCCAGAACGTCTGCGGCAGGCCATCCAGTTGCCCCTGACTGTAAGGCGCGACCTGGTGCTGGCTGGCAAAACTACCATGATTAGCTGGATGCCAGTCCAGACTGGCGACGACGCTGTCACCGCGTGATGCACACCAGTCGATCATGCGGTTGGCAATATCGATTGTGCTGTCACCTTGCGGGACGGCGAGGGCGCCGCCAGCACAAAAGTCATTTTGTAAATCGACCAACAGTAAGGCTCGGGCCATGGCATAGACTCCTTTATTCGTCTGGGGTGAGCTCGCCACGCAGATTTTGCGACATTGCTTGACGAATGCTCTGCGTATCCAGCCCCTGACTCAGCAAATAGTGCAGTTTGGTGAGGGTTGCTTCGACCGTCATATCCGCGCCGCCGATAACGCCAGCATGCGCCAGCGCGTTCCCCGTTGCATAACCGCCCATGTTCACCTTGCCAGACATACACTGCGTAAGGTTAACCACCACGATGCCGCGTGAGCTGGCATCTTCTAGCTCTTGCAGAAACTCTTTATTTTGTGGCGCATTGCCCACGCCGTAAGAGCGCAAAATTAACGCTTTAACCGGCTGGCGCAAGAAGTTGCGTACCACATCGGCAGAGATCCCAGGATAAATGGTGACCACGCCAATCGGTTGGGGCGTGATAGGGTGAACAATCAACTCGCCCGTACCGTGGGGCGCTGGTGGTGTTCCCAGTCGACGGATATGGATCCCGGCTTCCAGTAATGGGGCAAGATTGGGTGAGGCAAAGGCGTCAAAACCATCAGCGTGCGCTTTGGTGGTACGGTTGCCGCGAAACAGTCGATTATTGAAGAACAGGGTCACTTCGTTGATCGGATAATTCGCTGCAACGTAGAGCGCATTCAGCAAATTAATTTGTCCATCGGAGCGTAATTCTGCCAGCGGAATTTGTGACCCTGTCACAATGACCGGTTTACCGAGATTCTCCAGCATGAAAGAGAGCGCCGAAGCGGTAAACGCCATGGTGTCTGTACCGTGCAGAATGACAAAGCCATCGTAATCGTCATAGTGCGATTTAATGTCTTCCGCAATATGCTGCCAGTCTTCCGGCGTCATATCAGAAGAATCCATCAGCGGATCGTATTCATGGATGGTGAAGTCTGGCATCTCAGGGCGGTGGAATTCAGGCATCAATGCCAGCTGGCGCTGGAGATGACCAGAAACAGGGATATAACCCTGTTCTGAGCGCTGCATACCAATGGTACCGCCGGTATAGGCAACGTAAATCGATTTCTTTTGCATGGGCGTCACAGATTAAGTTGTGCATAAACAGGCGCAGTATAAAGTCCCTCCTGAAAAAAGACAGCGCAAATGACGCATACCGGTTGTCTGATCAATATGTCATTTACGTTCAGTGCGTTGTCCCGATTATACAGTGTGGTTCTCCCCCCTCAGTCCTACAGTATCGACCTTCTTTTACGCGTACTTTTACGGATCGAGAAATGATCAGAAAGAGAATTGATAATGCCGCTATTTTGCTGATGGTGGTGATTTGCGGTGTCTGGGGTAGTCAACAGGTTGCGATTAAATCCGCGGCTGATGATATGTCGCCGTTTCTTCAGGTGGGCTTTCGTTCTGCAATCGCCGCGCTGCTGATTGGACTGCTTTTTCACCGCCGGGATAATATATTTGGCCGCCTGCGTGAGCGCAGTATTGCCAGAATGGGTACTATCGTTGGGCTGCTTTTTGCGCTTGAGTTCGTGTTGGTTTCTGTCGGAATAACGCTGACGACTGCTTCTCATATGGCGCTTTATCTGTACACCGCGCCGTTGTTTTCCGCTGTCGGGTTACATATTATTTTGCCTGAGGAACGCCTGAGTCGCCTGCAGTGGTGCGGGCTGGGCATCGCCTTTTTCGGGATTGCCGTCGCCGTGATGTGGGTTGCGCATGACGGGAATACGCAGTGGAGTCTGGCAGGCGATTTGTGCGGGCTGTTTGCGGGCATTGCCTGGGGAACGTCCAGCGTCGTGATTCGCTGCAGTCGTCTCGCCACCATTCCTTCATCGTGTACGTTGTTTTATCAACTCGCTATCACCGGTATTGTGTTATTGCTTATTGGTTTGATGCTGGGTGAAACGACGATACTTATGACCTCGACATTGATTGCTAGTCTGACTTTCCAGACGCTGGTCGTCGCATTTTCAAGCTATCTAATCTGGTTTACTCTGCTGCGTAATTATCATGTTGCTTCGCTGGGAACGCTGGTTCTGATGACGCCTGCGATGGGGATTATCGCCGGCGTGATGTTTCTGGGAGAATCTCTACAGCCTGCGTTTATCGTAGGGGCGCTGTTGATACTGACAGGATTGCTTTGTGTTTCATTACCGTCCCGGGCAATTTTGCACCATCGCCCGGGTTTAAACCGGAGCCTGAAGTGAAGAAATACAACATTACGTTGCCCCCAGGTGGAAAAGCAGATCGCGATATTATCACCGCCATTGATGCGAACCAGACAGCGATGCCCCTCAGGCCGCAATTAAATGTCGGGATTGTACTGTGGCCTGAATTTCCTTTACTGGCACTGGCGGGGTTGACGGATGCGCTGCGTCACGCGGCGGATATGGGGGATGACAGCCAGAAGATCCGCTGTTCCTGGCGTCTGATGAGCGCTACGCCAGAACAGCCTGTTTTAAGCAGTTCGGGCATGGCGATGATGCCGGATAGCGCATTTGTTGCCCCGGAGCAGTTCGATTATATCGTGGTGATCGGTGGGCTATTGCGCAGTATGGCAAAAGCGGACCCTGCCGCGCGGCGTTACCTGCATCTTGCCCGTCAGCGGAATATCCCGCTGGTCGGTGTTTGTACGGGCAGCTTTGTTCTGGCGCAGGAGGGTTTTCTACAGGGATTAACTGCGGCGGTCCATCCCTGGCATCTGAACGATTTTAAGGCGCAATTTCCTCTGTTGACCGCCCGAACCGGCGTCGATTTCCATGAAGAAAAGGGGATACTGACTTGCCCGGGCGGTATCTCAACGATCGGGCTGGCGACGGAGCTTATTCGTCGGCACTGTGGCCCCGATAGAGCCACAAAAGCCATTTTCCAGATGTCAGTGCCTAACCGAATAGACGGCACTTCCGTGGCGGTTTCCAGAGCGATAGGCTTTACGCATGTGAGCGATAGCCGCTTACGTAAGGCCGTATTTTTGATTGAGAAAGGGTTGGTTAAACCTATCTCAACCCAATGGCTTGCCTCAGAAGTCAATCTGAGTCCACGGCAGTTGACCCGGTTGTTTAATGCTGAGTTCTCTCAGTCACCGGGGGAGTTTATCCGTAGCGCCCGATTGCGCTATGCCCATTGGCTGTTGATAAATTCTGGAGAGAGCGTAACGGAGATTGCGCTGCGTCTGGGGTTTAGCGACTGCGCGCACTTTATTCGCATGTTTAGTCGGGAATTTGGCTGTACGCCTGGGGACTGTCGGAATACCCGAATCAATGCTGCCCCATCCGGGGCAGCATTTGACAGTTAACGAACGTTGGCGCAGGTCAGGCAAAACGCATAGCGGTTTTGCGGATCGTTAAACGCGGCCAGCTTATCGGTTTCAGCTTTTACCGTACTTGCCGCAGAAGCCAGCGGAGCCGGAAGCATTGCCTGAATGGCGGCGGGCAGCATGGCGCGAACCGAACCTGACATACTGTCCATGACCATATCCACGAATGTGGGTTCGTCCTGGTAATACTCAATGTGCCATTGTTTCAGTTTGGCCAGTTCAGCCGCTTTCGCGACGGCGTCGTCAAAATCACCCAGACTGTCGACCAGACCGTTGGCTTTCGCATCCTGGCCTGTCCAGACGTGGCCTTGAGCGATTTTGTCAATCTGCTCTGGCGTTGTCTTACGTGCATCCGCGACCAGTGTGATAAAGCGCTTATAGCCGTTCTCGATGCTCAGCTGCATCATTTGCTGCACTTCAGGCGGTAACGCTTTGGTGATGGAAATGTCCGCCAGCGGGGAAGTGGCTACGCCGTCGGTATGTACGCCAATGGAATCCAGACTGTTCTCCACGGTGTTAATCACACCAAAGATCCCGATTGAACCGGTCAGCGTGCTGGGGTTAGCCACAATGTAACTGGCTGGCGTGGAGATCCAGTACCCGCCTGATGCCGCCATGCCGCCCATCGATACGACGACCGGTTTGCCCGCCGCTTTTGCCGCAGCCAGTTCAGCGCGGATCACTTCGGAGGCGCTGACGCTGCCGCCAGGACTGTTCACTCGCAGAACAATGGCTTTTACCTTCGGATCAAGACGCGCTTCGCGGATCTGTGCGGCAGTGGTGTCGCCGCCCACATTCCCTGGGGTTTCTTCACCGTCCATAATCGCGCCATTCGCGAAGATGACGCCAATGCTCGCACCGGTATCCGCCGGGGTTTTCAGTGAGTAATCGTAGTAGCTGACGGCGCGGAAGTTTTTATCCGCTTTGCTCCAGCCGAACTGTTTGGTCAGTATTTTTTCGACTTCGGCACTGGAGGCAAGGGCATCCACCAGTTTGTTGTCGAGCGCGTATTTTGCGGTATCACCCTCGACTTTTGTCAAACCGTCCAACATCGCCTGCGCGCCGGGGAACACCTGCTGGGCTGGGATCTGACGGTTTGCGGCTACCGTATCGAGATAGTTCTGCCACAGCTCGCCGATCCAGCGGCTATCGGCCTCGCGCGCGGCAGGGGACATATCATCGCGGATGAAGGGTTCTACCGCAGACTTATAGGTACCGACGCGGAACACGTGCGTTGAGACTTTCAGTTTATCCAGCAGGGACTTGTAGTACAGACCGTTAGTGGCAAAACCATGCAGATCAACGGACCCCTGCGGGGAAAGGTAAATGTTGTTGGCAAAACTGGCGAGGTAATATTGCCCCTGGCTGAAGTTATCGCCCACGGCAAAGACCGGTTTGCCGCTGTCGCGGAATTCCCGCAGCGCTTTACCGATGTACTGCATTGAAGGCTGGTCGGCCCCGGCAAAGTTTTTCAAATCCATCACGATGCCGGTGATGTTGCGGTCATCTTTCGCCTGGCGAATGGTATTCACGATATCAAACAGGGAGTTTTCCTGCAGTCGGTCAGAACTGGCGCCAAACAGTTGACGGCCAATGACGCTCAAGCGGCTGGTGCTCGAAGGTTTGTCGACAATCACGCCCGAGATATCCAGCAGCAGTGCGCCACGTTCAGCATGTTCACTGGTGTTGCTGCTACTGACCTGCATCCAGATCCCCACGCCAACCAGCACCAAAAAGATAAAGAACAGGTTAAGCACTAATTCACGGACGAAATTGAGTAATCGCCATGTCCATTTAAAAAATCCGGCAATAAATCGCCACAGGGTTCGCATGTATTCTCCCTACCGATTAACAACACGCCACCCGGTTATCCCGAAAAAGGCGTTAAGATGTGGCTATCGTAATGACCCGACGGGCACTTGTCAGCAGGAATCACCGCCTGTGCTGTAACAAAATCCGCTCACGTGTTAATTTTGTGAATAAATCTCATTGTTGGAGTTAAACAAATGGATGCACTCGAATTACTCATCACCCGTCGTAGCGCTTCTCGTCTTGTCGAACCGGCACCGGCGGGAGAGCAACTGCAAAACATTCTGCGGGCGGGAATGCGCGCGCCAGACCACAAAACGCTGCAACCGTGGCAATTCTTTGTCATTGAGGGTGAAGGGCGCGAACGCTTTAGCGCCGTGCTTGAAAAAGGCGCTATTGCCGCAGGCAGCGACGAGAAAGCTCAGGAAAAAGCGCGGACGGCGCCGTTTCGCGCCCCGCTGATCATTACCGTCGTCGCGAAATGTGAAGAAAACGACAAGGTTCCGCTGTGGGAACAGGAAATGTCTGCCGGTTGCGCGGTAATGGCCATGCAGATGGCCGCTGTTGCCCAGGGCTTTGGCGGCATATGGCGTAGCGGCGCATTAACGGAAAGCGCGGAAGTGCGCGAAGCGTTTGACTGCCGCCCGCAGGATAAGATCGTCGGTTTTCTCTATTTGGGTACGCCGCAGCTAAAAGCGTCCACGACCATTAACCTGGCCGATCCGAGCGCTTTTGTTCGTTATTTCTGATATCAACGGCAAAACTGTCTGGATTATGAGCAAAGACACCTGAATTCAGACAGTCACTCTTACCACATCATGGAATGAGCGCTACCATATCCGAATTGCAATGACAGGAGATGTCCATGAGCGAGCAAGCTATTCGTTTAACGCAATACAGCCACGGAGCCGGTTGCGGTTGTAAAATTTCCCCTAAAGTGCTGGAAACCATCCTGCACAGCGAGCAGGCGAAGTTCGTTGATCCAAACTTACTCGTGGGTAATGAAACCCGCGATGACGCAGCTGTCTACGATTTGGGTAATGGCACCAGCGTTATCAGCACTACCGATTTCTTTATGCCGATTGTCGATAATCCGTTTGATTTTGGCCGTATTGCCGCCACCAACGCCATCAGCGATATTTTTGCTATGGGCGGCAAACCGATTATGGCAATTGCTATTCTGGGCTGGCCGCTTGATAAGCTGGCGCCGGAAATCGCCCGCGAAGTGACCGAAGGCGGACGCTTTGCCTGCCGTCAGGCGGGTATCGCGCTGGCGGGCGGTCACTCTATCGATGCCCCGGAGCCTATCTTCGGTCTTGCGGTTACCGGCGTTGTACCGACTGAACGCGTGAAGAAAAACAGTACTGCCGAGGCGGGATGCAAGCTGTTCCTGACCAAACCTTTGGGCATTGGCGTCCTGACTACCGCAGAGAAAAAATCGCTGCTGAAGGACGAACATATTGGGCTGGCGACGGAAGTGATGTGTCGGATGAACATTGCCGGTGCGGCATTTGCCGATATCGAGGGCGTGAAAGCCATGACCGACGTTACCGGTTTTGGTCTGCTGGGACATCTGAGCGAGATGTGTCAGGGCGCAGGCGTTCAGGCGCAGATTGTCTACCAGGATATTCCTAAGCTTCCTGGCGTTGAAGAGTACATCGCGCAGGGCGCAGTGCCGGGCGGTACCCAGCGTAACTTTGCCAGCTACGGACACCTGATGGGTGAAATGCCGCAGTCGGTACGCGACCTGCTCTGCGATCCGCAAACTTCTGGTGGCTTGCTGCTGGCGGTAACGCCGGAAGCGGAAGCCGAAGTGAAAGCGGCAGCGGCGCAGTTTGGTATCGATCTCACTGCAATTGGTGAGTTAGTGGAAGCTCGTGGCGGTCGCGCCATGGTTGAGATCCGTTAACTCGATGCGGTTGTTTATTGCCGAAAAACCGAGTCTGGCGCGCGCTATCGCCGATGTGCTGCCAAAGCCGCATCGCAAAGGTGACGGTTTTATTGAATGCGGAAACGGACAAGTGGTGACCTGGTGCATTGGTCACCTGCTTGAGCAGGCGCAGCCAGACGCCTACGACAGCCGTTATGCGCGCTGGAGTCTGGTCGATCTACCGATTGTCCCGGAAAAGTGGCAACTGCAGCCGCGTCCTTCGGTGACCAAACAGCTCAACGTTATCAAGCGCTTTTTACATGAAGCCAGCGAAGTTATTCACGCAGGAGACCCCGATCGTGAAGGACAACTGCTGGTGGATGAAGTGCTGGATTACCTGCAACTGGCTCCCGAAAAGCGCCAGCAGGTGCAACGTTGTCTGATCAATGACCTCAACCCGCAGGCTGTCGAACGGGCTATTGAGCGTCTGCGCGCCAACAGTGAGTTCATCCCGCTGTGCGTGTCGGCCCTGGCGCGGGCGCGGGCAGACTGGCTGTACGGCATCAATATGACCCGTGCTTACACCATTCTTGGGCGAAACGCAGGCTATCAGGGTGTGCTCTCGGTCGGGCGCGTACAGACGCCGGTGCTCGGCCTGGTTGTGCGTCGCGATGAAGAGATTGAAAACTTCGTCGCCAAAGATTTCTTTGAAGTGAAAGCGCATATCGTGACGCCCGCCGATGAGCGGTTTACCGCTATCTGGCAGCCCAGCGAAGCATGTGAGCCGTATCAGGACGAAGAAGGGCGCTTGCTGAATCGTACGCTGGCCGAACACGTGGTGAACCGTATTAGCGGGCAGCCGGCGCTCGTTACCAGCTATAACGATAAACGGGAATCAGAATCCGCGCCGCTGCCGTTTTCGCTGTCGGCGTTGCAGATTGAAGCGGCGAAACGCTTTGGTTTGAGCGCGCAGAACGTTCTGGATATCTGCCAGAAACTGTATGAAACCCATAAATTGATTACTTATCCGCGTTCGGATAGCCGTTATCTGCCGGAAGAACATTTTGCCGGACGTCATGCGGTAATGAACGCAATTAGCGTTCATGCGCCGGATCTGCTTCCGCAACCCGCGGTGGATCCCGATACGCGAAACCGCTGCTGGGACGATAAAAAGGTGGATGCCCACCACGCCATCATTCCTACCGCGCGCAGTTCGTCCATCAACCTGAATGACAACGAAGCGAAAATTTACAACCTGATTGCCCGTCAGTATCTGATGCAGTTTTGTGCGGATGCGGTATTCCGCAAGTGCGTTATTGAGCTGGATATTGCCAAAGGCAAGTTTGTCGCCAAAGCGCGTTTTCTGGCGGAGGCCGGATGGCGCACGCTGCTTGGCAATAAGGAGCGCGATGAAGATAACGACGGGACGCCGTTGCCGGTGGTGGCTAAAGACGATGAATTGCTGTGCGAAAAAGGCGAAGTGGTTGAACGTCAGACTCAGCCGCCACGCCATTTTACCGATGCGACGTTGCTGTCAGCGATGACCGGGATTGCGCGCTTTGTGCAGGATAAAGATCTGAAAAAGATCCTGCGCGCCACGGATGGATTAGGTACGGAAGCGACGCGCGCCGGGATTATCGAGCTGCTGTTTAAACGCGGATTCCTGGTGAAAAAAGGGCGCTATATCCATTCGACCGATGCCGGAAAAGCGTTGTTTCACTCGCTGCCGGAAATGGCGACGCGTCCGGATATGACGGCGCACTGGGAATCTATTCTGACCCAAATCAGCGAAAAACAGTGTCGTTATCAGGATTTCATGCAGCCGCTGGTGGGAACGCTGTATCAGCTCATCGATCAGGCGCGCAGTACGCCGGTACGGCGCTTCCGGGGAATTGTCGCGCCGGGTGGCAGTGGTGGCGATAAGAAAAAGAGCGCGCCGCGTAAACGCCCGGCGAAAAAAAGCCCGCCATCCGAAGAGGCAGGCGTGTAAGTCTGTAGGCCTGATAAGCGTAGCACCATCAGGCTTTGCCGGATGCAGCCCCCGTGCCTTATCCGGCCTACGGTTCTACAGAGACAATATTAAATCACACCCTGGCCCAGCATCGCGTCGGCAACCTTCACGAAGCCCGCGATGTTGGCGCCACGTACATAGTTGGTTTGTTTGCTTTCGCCGCCGTATTCAACGCAGGCATGGTGAATATCCAGCATGATGTGGTGCAGGCGCGCGTCCACTTTCTCCGCTTTCCAGCCCAGACGTGCGGCGTTTTGCGCCATTTCCAGACCGGAGGTCGCTACGCCACCGGCGTTGGCGGCTTTACCCGGCGCGAACAGAACGCCCGCTTCGAGGAACAGGTCGGTGGCTTCGATGGTGGTCGGCATGTTGGCCCCTTCGGCGACAGCTTTCACGCCGTTGGCGATTAGTACGCGCGCCGCGTCGACATCAAGTTCGTTCTGGGTGGCGCACGGCAGGGCGATATCGACCGGAACCGACCACGGCTGCTTGCCTTCGAGATAGGTCAGGCCAAACTCCCGGGCGTAATCCGCCACGCGACCGTCACGGCTGTCTTTGATCGCGCACAGACGCGCCAGTTTTTCTTTGGTAAATCCACTTTCGTCGACCACTGTGCCGCTGGAGTCGGAAGCGGTCACCACCCGGGCGCCAAATTCCATGGCTTTCTCAATGGCGAATTGTGCAACGTTACCGGAGCCAGAGACCGCCACGCGCATGCCTTCAAAGCTGAGGCCATGACGTTTAAGCATCGCTTCGGTGAAGTACACCAGGCCATAGCCGGTCGCTTCCGGGCGGATCAGGCTGCCGCCGAAAGAGAGACCTTTACCGGTAAAGACGCAGGCGCTGTTGTTGGACAGTTTTTTCATCATCCCGGCCATAAAGCCGACTTCACGACCACCCACGCCGATATCGCCCGCCGGAACGTCGGTATCGGGACCTAAATGGCGGAACAGCTCAGTCATCAGCGCCTGGCAGAAACGCATCACTTCACCTTCGCTTTTACCTTTCGGGTCGAAGTCACTCCCGCCTTTACCCCCGCCCATCGGCAGCGTGGTGAGGGCATTTTTAAAGGTCTGCTCGAAACCGAGGAATTTCAGGATCGACAGGTTTACGGAAGGGTGGAAACGCATACCGCCTTTGTATGGGCCAATGGCGGAGCTAAACTGCACGCGCCACGCACGGTTAACCTGCACCTGATTACGATCGTCGAGCCAGACTACGCGGAACTGGATTACGCGCTCCGGCTCAACCAGACGCTCCAGCAGCGACATCTGGCGATAACGTGGGTTTTGCTCAAGGAAGGGCCACAGCGTCGTCATCACTTCACGAACGGCTTGCGCGAACTCGGTTTGGTTTGGGTCGCGCTTTTGTACATGGTTAAGAAACGACTCCAGAGAACATGTCTGATCCATAGATATAAAAACCTCTTATGTATTGATATGGTTATATTTTTGATATTTGTGTTAAGTGTTTTGCAGTTTTTGACTATACCACCAGCAGCGTGACGGGACGCAAGAAAAAATTAACCCCGCTAAGTAAATTAATATCGTGGCGTGGGTCATAACCAAAAACGATGACGGGAGGGACTAAAGTTTCTGCCGATTTATACCGTTATACTGAGCATAACTGTCAGTCACAAAGGAAAGAATATGCGCCGTTTAATCATGGCAGTAGCGTTGGTATTGGTGTCCAGCGCGACGCTGGCAAATCAGCTTTATCGCCCGGATGTGCAGGTGAATGTGCCGCCGGAAGTGTTCAGTTCCAGCGGGCAGCGAGCGCAGCCCTGTAGTCAGTGCTGTATTTACCAGGATCAAAACTATTCCGAAGGGGCGGTGATTAAAGCGGATGGTGTACTGCTTCAGTGCCAGCGCGATGATAAAACGATCAGCACGAATCCGCTGGTCTGGCGGCGCGTAAAAGAATAAAGGCTTCTAACAGTGGGATATCGGCAGGCGCCAGCGGATAACGCCGCGCCTCTTCGGGTGAACACCAGACAATATCCTGATGTTCATACGCATTCAGTTCTCCCTGAAAAGACGGCACATGCCAGGCATGTAAATGGATCAGCCGGTCCGAAACCTCACGTTGGTGGCTGGCGATATAGCGCCCAACGACTGCGTCGATGCCTAACTCTTCACGCAGTTCGCGGATCAGCGCCTCGGGCTGACTTTCGCCCGCCTCAACCTTACCGCCAGCAAACTCCCACATGCCTGGCTGATCCGCATCCGGCGAACGTTGAGCCAGTAAAATTTTGCCATCACGTTCAATGATAGCAGCGACCACGTCGAGGGTTTTCATCATATTCATCAAGATCTAACAGCAGAAAATGACATACTATATTTATCTTTGAGTTATCTAAAGTATTCAGGAGTCATCGTTGAACGATCCTCACTCGTGGGTAAGTCCGTTAACGCGTATTCCCTCCAGTTTGCAACCGCTCGTCGCGACGCAGAAAAAACATTATGGCGATGTGCTGCATCCCACGCGCTGGTGGGGGCGGATGCCGTTTCTGTTCTGGCTGGTGGCGCTGTTTGTCGGCTTTCTGGAGCGTAAAAAGGCGCGCTTAACGCCAGTGATGCGCGCATTGTTAATGACCCGCGTTTCTCAGGTATGCCACTGTGCTTTCTGCGTTGATGCCAACAGTTTGCGGTTGGCGGAACGTTGTGGCGCGCTGGATAAAGTCTTGCAGGTCGCCAACTGGCAAGAATCAGCGCTGTTTAACGCAGAAGAGCGCATAGCGCTGGCCTATGCGGATGCGGTGACCGCCACGCCACCGCAGGTAGACGATGCGCTGAAAACGCAAATGAAGCAGCATTTTACCGATGACGTCATTACTGAAATGACCGCGCTGATTGCGTTTCAAAATCTCTCGGCGCGTTTTAATGCCGCCCTCGATATTCCTGCGCAAGGACTGTGCGACAGTTTTAAAGGACGCCCGCATGCTTGACCGTCATCTTCATCCACGGTTAAAACCGCTGTTGCATCGCGGTGTGGGCATTATTGATAAACCAGCGATTACCCCGGATGGCCTGACGCTGGTCGGTTTTGCTATCGGCGTGTTGGCCCTGCCATTTCTGGCGTTAGGCTGGTATCTGGCGGCGCTGGTGGTCATTGTGCTTAATCGCTTGTTTGACGGGCTGGACGGGGCGCTGGCACGGCGCAGAGGGCTAACCGACGCGGGAGGATTTCTCGATATCTCACTCGATTTTCTGTTTTACGCCTTAGTACCGTTTGGTTTTATTCTTGCCGCACCTGCGCAAAACGCACTGGCTGGGGGCTGGCTGTTGTTTGCGTTTATGGGTACTGGTAGCAGCTTCCTCGCCTTCGCAGCCCTGGCAGCGAAATACGATATTGATAACCCAGGCTACGCGCATAAATCGTTTTATTATCTGGGAGGGCTAACCGAAGGCACTGAGACTATTTTGCTGTTTGTTTTGGGCTGTTTGTTCCCGGGATATTTTGCCGTGCTGGCGTGGGTCTTTGGCGCGCTGTGCTGGATGACGACGTTCACCCGGATCTGGAGCGGATATCTGACGCTGAAATCGGTTCAGCGTCAGGCGTAATGTCTTGCGTTGCCGGATGCGCTTATCCGGCAATCATGACCATTTTACTTGCTGCTGTCCGGACCCCGTTCACCGCTGGCGACCGGGTTTTTCGGATTGCTGCTCCACTCATACCAGCCACCGTCGTAAACAGAGACGTTTTTCCAGCCCATCGCACGAGCATACATAAACGTTTCTGAAGCACGCCAGCCGGTGCCGCAGTAGAAAGAAACCTGCTGGTCTGGCGTGATATTCCACTGTTTCCACATGGCGGCGATATCATCCGCGCTGCGCATGGTGCCGTCCGGGTTATGGAAATCTTCCATATGCGTGGAATCACTCCCCGCGTGGCCCCAGCGTGCGCCTGCGATCTCACCTTTTGGCTTGATGTAGCTATAGCCGCTGGTGGTACCAATAAACTCAGGCCACGAGCGGATGCTGACCAGCGACGCATCCTGGCGATGCAGCAGGCCGCGAGCCTGTTCCGTATTCAGCATCAGTTGTGGTTGGGCAGGGATAGCAACGCCAAAATCAGGAGCCGCTTTCACCGTCGGCGGCGTTCCGCGTTCCACCGGTAAACCTGAATCTGACCAGGTTTGCCACCAGCCGTCGAGCAGACGCACATCTTTCACGCCTGCATACAACATGATTTGCGCCACGCGCGCGGCGGCATAGACATCACGACCGTATAAAATCACCGTGGTGTCGTGGCGAATACCATGTTTTGCCAGCATGGCTTTGAGCTGCGCGTCGGAAACTTTATTCCATAGCGGTTCGCTTTCGACTTCGTTGGTATCAATGTAGCCCGCACCAGGGATATGGCTGAGCAGATACAGCTTCGGCGCGCCCCAGGCGGCTTCAATCACTTTCCAGTCACCCGACGGCTTGGCGGTCACGTCTTTTCCCTGCTGCAGGTCGTGCAGCCACTGCGGGTAAACCAGTTGTTCGAAGTGCGGCAGACGTTGCAGGCGGGCAGGATCCGCAAGGGCGTCGCTGAGGGTTAAAATATGGCTAAAACCGACTTTCTGCAGGCGGGATTTAACGGCCTGTATCTCGCTATCGCTGCCATATAACGCCACCGGCGCATCGGTTTTCAGCTGATGCGCCTTAACCCAGGCATTGAGTTGTTCATCATTCATTTTGTCGAGCCAGGCGGCAGACAGGTTCAGTGCGGAGGGTTCATGTCCGGAAGGACCATTGAGCGATTGCGGCCAGCCGTTGTAAAAAGCGCTCTGACGGGTATCGATCGCCGCGCCTTGCTTTTGCTGTAACTGGTTGAGGGTGAGGGTCTGTGCTGTTTCAGCAGCCCAGGAAGGAGCGCAAGCGAGCCCTAAAGCCAGTGCCAGCGCGGTCATTTGAGAAACACGTTTCATCGAATAGCCCGACGTTGAAAAAAGAAGACGACATTCTGTGCCGCCGGTTAAGTTAAAACCTTGCGTTAACGCAGCATATCGCCACATTCACGCCCAGTTTTCCATCTGTAATACACGGCCTGCTGGCGGGACATCCTGCGCATCATGCGTAACTTGTACCACCGGAATATTCAACTTGCGCACCTCGGTAAAGACCCACTGGCGAAAGGTATCGCGTAGCGACGCATCCAGTCTGCTAAAGGGTTCATCGAGCAGCAGCGCCTGAGGCTGAGCCAGCAGGGCGCGCAGCAGGGCGACACGCGATCGTTGACCGCCGGAGAGTGAGGCCGGGTCGCGATGATAAAATCCTGCCAGATCCGCGCGCGTAAGGGCGTTTTCAACAGTATGGCGTCTGGCGGAACCTTGCAAACTGGCGGGTAAGGCCAGCAGTAAATTCTGCCCAACGCTGAAATGGTCAAATAGCAACGCATCCTGGAACAGGATGCCAATCTGGCGCTGCGCGGTGGGCAGCGTGTCTATGCGCCGTTCATTGAGCCACAGTTCGCCTGAAGCCTGAAACTGAGGGGATAATGCGCCGACCATCCACGAAAACAGCGAAGACTTACCACTACCGGAAGGTCCCATGATAGTGACGATGTCACTTTTGTTAACCTGGAAATTCACGTCTTTCAGTAGCGTTGTCGCGCCCCGGTACACTGAAAGGCTTTGAACGATGAGCATTAACGGAGTCCTTGTCGAAAGCGGCCGAGCCACGCGGCGAAAAACGCCGTCAGTACGAAAACGGATAGCGGTAACAGAAGTTGCCATAGCGCCTGTGTCGCTAAAATAGCCGTGCTGCCGCCGCTGCTTAATGCCACCGCCTCGGTGGTCAGGGTGGGATAGCGTCCGGCTCCTAACCACAGGGTTGGCATATATTGGGCAATACTGACCGAGAAGCCAACCGCGAAGGCGATCAGTGCCGGGCGTAACAGCAGCGGGCATTTTACCCGCCAAAATATGCGGCCTCGCGCCCAGCCCAGCGTTTGTGCAATCAGAATCAATCGTGGGTCAATGCGTTGCCACGCCGGTTTGAGCACAAACAGCATCCATGGCATCACCCACAGCAGGTGGCCCCAGATGATGGTCGTCATCAGCCCATCTTGTCCGGTATATAACGCCACCAGATACTGTCCGGTGACCAGCGGCAGCGCGGGCAGGATAATGGGCAGCCAGACCCAACGGTGTCCGGTTTGCGGTCCCCATTCCAGCCACGCAAAGAGTATCAGTAATCCCAGCACGCTGGAGATGAGTCCCAGTTGCAGACTATTGCTGAGCGCCTCGCTGTTGAGCGATGAAGAGTTGGCGGAAAGCGCCAGTACCAGGGAGCATACCACTCCGCTGATGGGCAAAAGTTGTACCAGCGGGCGTGCGATTGTAGCGGACGAAAAACGCAGGCGTATTCCGTTTACTGCCGGAATCATGCTCCGCCAGCCACGCCAGAACAGATAGCCCACCAGCGCGAAGATAAATAGCAACAACACCAGCAGCAGGCTGGAGAGTGCACCTTTGGCCTGCTGTTCGGCATCACCCTGGCTGAGCCATTGCCAGCTCAGCACGGCAAGCGTGGGCGGATTTCCGGGGCCAAGGACGATGGCCACATCCACAACGGAGAGTGACCAGGCCACGACTGCCAGCATGGCTTTGCCTAAAGCAGGGGCGATGGAGGGCAGAACCAGCCAGTTCAGGCATTGCAAACGGCTGTAACCCAGCGAATCCAGGACGATAACCTGTTGTGAAAGTTGTTTCTCACTCAGCAGGGCTGAGAGGATCCACAACAAAAAGGCGCTCTCTTTCACCGCCAGCGTGATGCCAAGTCCAATCCCATAGCGGTCCGGTTGCGAGTTGAGAAAAGGCAGCCACTGCCAGAGCATGCCGCCTTCGGCAAAAATCAACAGCATGCTGGTCGCGAATGCGACGTGCGGGATCGCCAGCAGCAACGGCAGGCGTGAGCACAGTCGCGCCCAGCCAGCGCCGGGCCACAAAAAGAGGATCGCCAACAGCGCAATGGACAGTGCGCCGAACGCCGCCAGACTTACGGAAACCAGCGTTGCCAGCAACGCCTGCGGGAGTTGAGGATCGTCAAACAGCGCCAGCCAGTGCGTGGTGCTAAGCGCTGGGGCTAGCAGAGAGAACGTTGCAGGCACCAGCGGCAGATAAACTGCCGTCATGATGCCCCACAGCAACAGAATTAATGCGTACCGTAGCGGCGTAGCCATTCTTGTTCCAGAGCGTTTACCCAGGCTGCATGTGGTTCTGGCAGTACGGCAGGGAGTCCTAGCGGGATATACGCCAGCAGGGCGTCACGCTGTTCGTCTGGCAGTTTTTGCGGATCAAGCACCGAAGGATCTCCCCAGATAGCAGGGTCAGCTTTACGCAGTTGCGCTTCGGGAGACAGCAGGAAGTTTGCCACGACTTTGGCTCCGGCGCTGGCGCGGGCATTCGCCGGAATAGTGACAAAATGCACGTTGCCGATCATGCCCTGTGAGAAACCAAAACTATAGCTGGTTTTGGGCAATTCGCCGCTGGCCACTTTTTGCTGCGCGTGGGCTGGGTTAAAGGTCAATGATAAACGCAGCGTACCGGTATTCAGCAACGCATCCATCCGCGCAGGCGTGGGCGGAAAATCTTTGCCTTCACGCCATAGTACAGGGTGTAGAGCGTCAAGATAATGCCATAACGGAGCGGTAACGTTGGCGAATGTGGCGGCATCGGGCGCAACTTTCAATGCTTGCGGTTCCGTGGTAAGCATAATCAGCAACTGCTCGAGAAAAGCCGTGCCGGTAAAGTCTGGCGGGCGCGGGTAAGTTACTGTGCCAGGGTGCGCCTGCGCAAATTCAAGCAATGCCTGCGGGGATTGCGGCGGCTGGGCAGTGAGATCGCGTCTGGCAATGAAGGTTAGCTGTGCGCCGCCCCATGGCGATTCTGCCCCTTCCGTGGGGATGGCAAAGTCTTCACTGACTGGTTTCCGGGTATCAACATAGCGCCAGTTAGGCAATGCCTGCGCCCACTGGGTTTGCAGCAGGCCAGCGCCTTTTAAAGTGCGGAAGTTTTCACCGTTTACCCACAATAAGTCGACAGAACCGCCGGTTGTTCGCCCGGATGCCGCCTCGGTCTGGATGCGTTTAACGGCGTCGGCGGCATCCGCCAGCCGCACAATTTTCAGGTTAATGGCATAGTGCGTTTTTATCTCGCCGCTAACCCAGTCGAGATACTGATTAACGGCGTTATCGCCACCCCAGGCGTTGAACCATACCGTCTGACCGCGGGCGTCATTTTTGATTTGCTGCCAGCTGGCGTCCTGGGAAAAAGCCGCCAGCGGGCAGAGCAGCAAACTCAGGCACAATAAGCAGTAACGCATAATATCTCCATTGCTAAAAATGGCGTATGTCTCAGGTTTTCTTCCGTTGACGCTCAAGGTAAAGGCTTCTTGCTCCTGCAATCACCACGCTCAGGGCAAACAGGATGAACAGGCCGGTAACAAACCAAAATGTACCGCCGGTTAACAGGCTACCGGCCCACGAATAGACAATCGTGGCGGGTAACTGACCGAAGCCGGTGGCGAAGAGAAAGTGGCGAAAACGAATCGAGGTCAGGCCTGCGGCATAGCTTACCGGGTCGAAGGGCACAAAAGGCAACAGGCGACAGATGAGAATAGTGTGCTTGCCATAACGTTCGAAAAAAGTGTCCATGTTGTTCAGCACTGTTTTCCCGGTCAGCTTTTCCACCGCACTGCGACCCAAAACGCGGGCAATAAAAAAGCACAGCGCTGCGCCGACCATCGCGCTGCTCCAGGACAGTACGCCGCCCCAAAACGCGCCAAACAGCGAGGCATTGGCAAACGTAATCACAAAGGCGGGAAGCGGCGCGACGATGGCCTGTAAGATCATCAGGAAGAACGATACAACCGCCGCCTGGGTCCCATACGAACGAATGAAGTTCTCAAGAGCGCGTTGATCCAGCGTAGTAAACGCCGCCAGGCTGCCCCGGAGAAAATCACTGACGCCAGGTATCCACATCCATGCCATCAGCGCGAGCAGCAGCACAACTATTAATCCTGTCCGGTAATAGCGGGTTAATCGCGCTTTGTTCAGCTTTGTCATTTACCTGCGCACTCGTGGCTGGACGACGGATCGATATGTTTATATCTGGCCCAGGCTTTTGCCGCCTGAATAAGAATGAATAACGCCAGGCCCGCAACGCTGAGTTTGCCGACAAATGCCAGAGTCATGCCTTCGCTGGCCAGTTCGTGCGACATCAGCGTATAGATAAAGATGCCGGGCAAGGTGGTTACCGCGGATATCACAGTAAATGACCAGAACGGAATAGCCGTCAGTCCATAGGCGTAATTTTGAATATTATAGGGGAACAGTGGGACGAGTCGGGTCAGGATCAGAAAGTCCAATCCGCTATGGGCGATGCCTTTCTCGATTGCCTGAAAAGTCGCCGTGTGCCCAACGTATTTCAGCAGTAGTTCCCGACCAAGCCAGCGAGCCAGCAAAAACGACAGCGCCGAGGCGACGGTTGCCGCCACTAACGAGACAAGCGTCCCTGTGACAGGGCCAAACAGCACACCGCCGACGATCACCAGAATACTGCCGGGGATCAGACACAGCGCCGCGATGATAAACAGCAAGATGTAAAGCGTATAGCCGAACATACCGCTTTGGCGGATGACGTCTTGTAAATGCTGGAAATTGGTTATCAGGTCGGTCAGGCCGAAATAATGGAAAACTCCCGCCAGAATGCAGAACAGGACCGCGACGATCAGCAGCCGGTATTCTGCGTTATGCGAACTTCTTTTTCATGGGGGTTCTCCTGTAAAACCGAGTGTAACGCAGCGTTTTCGTCAGCGAAAAGTGCGCGCGAAGATATAATAAATTCCCGGACACAACAATGTATTACCGTCGATTTATTGATTTTACACAGAATAAACAGACTCTCCAGGCGAGGCCCGGAGAGTGAAAAATCGCAGGAGGTCAGACGCGGAATTTAGCCCATACCGGCGCATGATCGGACGGTTTTTCCATGCTGCGGATCTCATAGTCGATGCCGGTTTCTTCGCAGCGCTCCGCCAGTGGGTTGCTCGCTAACAGCAGATCGATACGCAGGCCACGGTTATCATCAAAGCCTTTTGAGCGGTAATCAAACCACGAGAACTGGTCATTTTTTTCAGGATAAGCATGACGATAGGTGTCCACCAGGCCCCAGCCCAGCAGACGCTCCATCCACTCACGCTCTTCCGGCAGGAAGGAACATTTACCGGTACGCAGCCAGCGTTTACGGTTTTCCTCGCCAATGCCGATATCGAGATCGGTTGGGCTGATGTTCATATCGCCCATGATCAATACCGGATTGTCGCGTTTCAGTTCAGTCTCCAGATAGTTTTGTAGATTCTGGTAAAACGCGGCCTTGGCCGGAAATTTGGTTTCGTGGTCACGGCTTTCGCCCTGCGGGAAATAGCCGTTGATCACGGTAATGCTGCCCAGAGGGGATGGGATTTCCGCCATGATGATACGACGCTGCGCTTCTTCGCCATCGTCCGGGAAGCCACGACGCACTGCGATTGGCGTTTCTTTCGTTAGCAGCGCCACGCCGTAATGACCTTTCTGACCATGATAAAAGACGTTGTAACCCAGCTTTGCTACCTCTTCGAGAGGGAACATGTCGTCGTGGACTTTTGTCTCCTGTAAGCCAATCACATCCGGTTGGTGTTTTTCGACAATGGCTGCCAGTTGATGAGGACGGGCACGCAGGCCGTTGATATTAAAAGAGACAAATTTCATAGTCGCTGCCGTTTTGCAAGATGAATAGTGCAAGGATGGTAGCAGAATTTCCGCTGGCTGACTGCTTCTTGTCACCTGATTCCAACAATGATTGCCAATGGTGTTAACGATGGAGCAAAAACTGCACCGTTTTGGCGCGAAGCGCGTCAGAACAGAGCAATAATTTCCGATAAATTTCGTATACGATCACAATTCCAGAATTATATTTGGCAACTGAATAAAACTGCGGTTTTTCCTCTATTTAGTCGCCTGATGCGCGAACATATTCACTTTTTATGCGCATAAAGTGAATATCGCCACGTTGTAAGCTGTTGATATTCCGTCACCGACCTTTGTTTATGCACTTTTTTTGCTGGCTGGCACGAACCCTGCAATCTACATTTACACCGCAAACACTATATTTATTAACATATAAATAACTTTTTATTTACCGTTGAGGTCGCTATGTCTCTGTCAATTACGCGTGAAAATTTTGATGAATGGATGATGCCCGTATACGCTCCGGCTCCTTTTATTCCGGTGCGTGGTGAAGGTTCACGTCTGTGGGATCAGCAGGGTAAAGAGTATATCGATTTCGCGGGAGGCATTGCGGTTAACGCGCTGGGGCACGCCCATCCGGCTTTGCGCGAGGCATTAAACGACCAGGCGAGCAAATTCTGGCACACGGGAAATGGCTACACCAACGAGCCGGTGCTGCGTCTGGCGAAAAAGCTGATTGACGCCACCTTCGCCGAGCGTGTTTTCTTCTGTAATTCTGGCGCGGAGGCAAACGAAGCGGCATTAAAGCTGGCGCGTAAATTTGCTCACGATCGTTTTGGCAGCCAGAAGAGCGGCATCGTGGCGTTTAAAAATGCTTTCCATGGCCGCACGCTGTTCACCGTCAGCGCCGGAGGACAGCCTGCTTATTCACAAGATTTCGCGCCGCTGCCGCCGGATATCCGCCATGCCGTCTACAACGATCTCGACTCAGCCCGCCAACTGATTGATGACACCACCTGTGCGGTCATCGTTGAACCGGTGCAGGGTGAAGGTGGCGTAGTACCGGCAACAAATGAATTCTTACAGGGGCTGCGTGAATTATGCGATCGCCACAATGCGCTGCTGATTTTTGACGAAGTCCAGACCGGAGTAGGCCGTACCGGCGAACTGTATGCCTATATGCACTATGGCGTTACGCCAGATCTGCTGACGACAGCCAAAGCGTTGGGCGGCGGTTTCCCCATCGGTGCGTTATTGGCGACGGCAGACTGTGCCAGCGTGATGACGGTTGGTACGCACGGTACAACATACGGCGGAAACCCGCTGGCCACGGCGGTGGCGGGCAAACTGCTGGAGATTGTTAACACTCCGGATATGCTCAACGGTGTTAAGCAGCGCCACGACTGGTTTGTGGAGCGTATTAACGCCATTAACGAACGTTTTGGACTGTTTAGTGAAATTCGTGGGCTCGGCCTGCTGATCGGCTGCGTACTGAACGCGGAATTTGCCGGGAAAGCGAAACTCATCTCGCAAGAGGCGGCCAATGCCGGAGTGATGGTGCTGATCGCCGGCGCTAACGTGGTGCGCTTTGCGCCAGCGTTAAACGTCAGCGAAGAAGAGGTTGCTAGCGGACTGGATCGTTTTGCGCTGGCCTGCGAACGCATTAAAGCAGGAGGTTCATCATGATGGTGATTCGTCCTATTGAACGCGCTGATATCACCGCGCTGATGCAACTGGCCGGTAAGACCGGCGGTGGGCTGACCTCGTTACCGGCCAATGAAGCCACGCTGATGGCGCGTATCGAGCGATCGCTACAAACCTGGCGCGGTGAGTTGCCGAAAAGTGAGCAAGGCTATGTTTTTGTACTTGAAGACAGCGCCAGTGGAACTGTGGCAGGGATTTGTGCCATCGAAGTGGCGGTGGGGCTTAACGATCCCTGGTACAACTATCGGGTTGGCACGCTGGTGCATGCCTCGAAAGAACTGAACGTATATAACGCGCTGCCGACGCTGTTTCTGAGCAACGATCACACGGGTAGCAGCGAGCTTTGCTCTCTGTTTCTCGATCCCGACTGGCGTAAAGAGGGCAACGGCTATTTGTTGTCTAAGTCGCGCTTTATGTTTATGGCGGCATTTCGTGACCGGTTTAATGAAAAGGTCGTGGCCGAGATGCGCGGCGTAATCGATGAGCATGGTTACTCCCCCTTCTGGGAAAGCCTCGGCAAACGCTTTTTCTCCATGGAATTCAGCCGGGCGGATTTTCTCTGCGGCACCGGACAAAAAGCCTTTATTGCTGAACTGATGCCCAAGCATCCTATTTATACCCATTTCCTGTCTGATGAAGCGCAAAGCGTAATTGGTCAGGTACATCCGCAAACCGCACCAGCGCGAGCGGTGCTGGAGAAAGAAGGATTTCGCTACCGCAATTATGTCGACATTTTCGACGGCGGGCCGACGCTTGAATGCGATATCGACCGGGTACGGGCGATTCGTAAAAGCAGACTGGTGGAGGTGGCGGAAGGTCAGCCTGCAACCGGCGATTACCCGGCCTGTCTGGTCGCCAATGAAAACTATCAAAACTTCCGCGTCATGTTGGTTCGCGCTGACCCGGATACCCAACGTCTGGTACTGACGGCGGCGCAACTGGACGCCCTGAAATGTCACGCGGGCGACCATGTACGTTTTGTGCGTCTTTGTGCAGAGGAGAAAACAGCATGACATTATGGATAAACGGCGACTGGGTGACGGGGCTTGGCGAGCGTCGGGTGAAAACGAATCCGGTAAGCGGTGATGTGCTGTGGCAGGGCAATGACGCCGATGCAACCCAGGTGGCGCAGGCGTGCCGGGCTGCGCGCGCAGCCTTTGCCGGTTGGGCTAAACACCCCTTTAGCGCGCGTCAGGCTATTGTTGAAAAATTTGCCTCATTGCTGGAAAGCAATAAAGCCGAGTTAACGCAGATTATCGCCCGGGAAACCGGCAAACCGCGCTGGGAAGCTGCCACGGAACTGACGGCGATGATCAATAAAATTGCTATCTCCGTGCAAGCTTACCATGCGCGTACCGGGGAGCAGCACAGTGAACTACCGGATGGCGCGGCGACGTTGCGCCATCGACCGCACGGCGTGCTGGCGGTATTTGGCCCGTATAACTTCCCAGGCCATTTGCCCAATGGCCATATTGTTCCGGCTCTGCTGGCAGGCAACACGTTGATTTTCAAGCCCAGCGAGCTGACGCCGTGGACCGGTGAAGCCGTGACAAAACTGTGGCAGCAGGCGGGCTTGCCGCCGGGCGTGCTGAATCTGGTGCAGGGCGGACGCGAAACGGGGCAGGCGCTGAGCGCGTTGGATGATCTGGATGGTCTGCTGTTTACCGGCAGTGCCAATACCGGTTATCAACTGCATCGACAGTTATCCGGCCAGCCGGAAAAAATCCTTGCGCTGGAGATGGGCGGTAACAACCCGCTGATCATTGAGAACCCGGAAGATATAGATGCGGCAGTTCATCTGGCCATTCAATCCGCGTTTGTCACCGCCGGGCAGCGTTGTACCTGCGCCCGTCGCCTGTTGGTTAAAAACGGCGCGCAGGGGGACGCGTTCCTCGCGCGTCTGGTGGAAGTTAGCCAACGTTTAATGCCGGGTCACTGGGATGCAGAACCGCAGCCGTTTTTAGGTGGGCTGATTTCTGAACAGGCCGCACAGCACGTTTATGATGCCTGGCAACGTCTGGCGTCGTTGGGGGGGCACACGCTGCTGGCGCCACGCATGGTGAAAGCCGGCACGTCGCTGCTGACCCCTGGTATTATTGAACTGACCGACGTGCCAAACGTACCCGATGAAGAGGTTTTTGGTCCTCTGCTCGGCGTCTGGCGCTACGACAGCTTTGATGACGCGATTCGTATGGCGAACAACACCCGCTTTGGGTTGTCTTGCGGGCTGGTTTCACCCGATCGCAGCCAGTTTGATCAGCTCCTGCTGGAGGCGCGGGCCGGGATTGTTAACTGGAATAAACCGTTAACCGGCGCGGCAAGCACCGCGCCGTTTGGTGGCGTGGGCGCTTCCGGCAATCATCGCGCCAGCGCGTGGTATGCCGCCGATTATTGCGCCTGGCCGATGGCGAGCCTGGAATCGCCGGCCTTAACTTTGCCGTCGGCGCTCAGCCCCGGTCTGGATTTCTCTCGCGAGGATAAACGATGAAAGCGCGTGAGGTAAATTTCGATGGTCTGGTGGGGCTGACCCATCACTATGCGGGACTGTCATTTGGTAATGAGGCTTCGACCAGCCACCGTTTTCAGGTGTCGAACCCTCGTCTGGCGGCGAAGCAGGGTTTGTTAAAAATGAAAGCGCTGGCGGATGCGGGATTCCCTCAGGCGGTGATCCCGCCTCATGAACGTCCCTATATCCCGGCGCTGCGTCAGCTGGGCTTTTGTGGCAGTGATGAGCAGATTCTGGACAAAGTGGCGCGTCAGGCGCCGCACTGGCTCTCCAGCGCCAACTCCGCATCACCTATGTGGGTGGCGAATGCGGCAACGGTCTGTCCTTCGGCAGATTCACTGGACGGAAAAGTGCATCTGACGGTGGCGAATCTGAATAATAAGTTCCACCGTTCGCTGGAAGCACCGACGACCGAAGCGTTGTTACGCTCGATTTTCCGCGATGAAAGTACCTTTGCGATTCACGGCGCGTTGCCTCAGGTTGCTTTGTTCGGTGATGAAGGGGCGGCAAACCATAACCGACTCGGCGGGGACTATGGCGATCCCGGCGTACAACTGTTTATTTACGGTCGTGAAGAGGGGAACGCGTCACAGCCGAGGCGCTACCCGGCGAGGCAATCCCGTGAAGCCAGTGAAGCCGTAGCCCGACTCAATCAGGTCAATCCACATCAGCTTGTTTTTGCTCAGCAAAACCCGGACGTCATCGATCTTGGCGTGTTTCATAACGATGTGATTGCGGTGTCGAATCGTCAGGTGCTGTTTTGTCATCAGCAGGCGTTTGTCAGACAGCAAGCGTTGTTAGAGCAACTACGCCGTCAGGTGGACGGTTTTACCGCGCTGGAAGTCCCGGCCGCGGAGGTGTCGGTGCAGGATGCGGTAACAACCTATCTGTTTAACAGCCAATTACTGAGTCGTGACGACGGTTCGATGATGCTGGTTTTACCGCAGGAGTGTCGGGAGCATGCGGGCGTGTGGCGATATCTGAGCCGTTTGCTTGCAGATGACAATCCGATCGATGACCTGCGGGTCTTTGATTTGCGCGAAAGCATGTCCAACGGCGGCGGCCCGGCTTGTTTACGCCTGCGAGTGGTGCTTACCCCACAGGAGCTGCAGGCCGTGAATCCGGCGGTTATCATGAACGACACGCTGTTCAATACGCTGAATAACTGGGTCGACCGCTACTATCGCGATCGTCTTATCGCAACGGACCTCGCGGATCCGCAGCTGTTGCGCGAAGGGCGTGAAGCGTTGGATTCACTGACGCAATTGCTCAATCTCGGCTCTGTTTATCCCTTCCAGCAGGAGAGAACGAGCCATGGATAATTTTCTGGCCCTGACGCTCGCGGGTAGCATACCGGAGAAAACGCAGGGCACAATTCACGGTTTTGTCTGGCAATGGCTTGGTCGCGGGGTGCTGGAACTGACACCAACTGCGTCGGTTGAACAGTCGCTGGTGCTTTCTGCGGGGATTCACGGCAATGAAACCGCGCCGGTAGAAATACTTGATTCATTGCTGACCAGACTGTTTAACGGTGAGCTGGCGCTAACATGGCGCCTGCTGGTGATTCTCGGTAATCCGCAGGCGCTGGCTGCGGGGAAACGTTATTGTCATAGCGACCTGAACCGTATGTTTGGTGGCCGGTGGCAGAGTTTTGCCGAGAGTGAAGAAACGCATAGAGCTCATGAGCTTGAGCTGTGTCTGGAAGATTTTTACTCGCGCGCGAAAGAGCCTGTGCGCTGGCATCTGGATCTCCACACCGCGATTCGCGGCTCTCAGCATCTGCGCTTTGGCGTGTTGCCACAACGCAACGTTGCCTGGGACGAAAATTTTCTGGGCTGGCTGGGGGATGCGGGGCTGGAGGCGTTGGTTTTCCATCAGTCCCCAGGCGGCACGTTCACCCATTTTAGCGTTGAACATTTTGGCGCGCTGGCCTGTACGCTGGAGCTGGGTAAAGCGCTGCCGTTCGGGCAAAACGATCTGGCCCAGTTTGCGTGCACGGCAGATGCGATGGTGAAGCTGCTACGGGGCGAGCGAGTGTCTACCGGAGAAACATCCCCGCTGCGCTACCGCGTGGTCTCTCAGATTACGCGGCGGAGCGATGATTTTATTCTCCACATGGATAACCAGACGCTCAACTTTACCCCCTTTACCGAGGGAACGTTACTGGCGCAGGACGGAGATGAACGTTTTATCGTCACCCATGACGTTGAATACGTTCTTTTTCCGAACCCAAACGTGGCCTGTGGTTTACGTGCCGGATTGATGCTCGAAAGGTTTTGATAAATATAACCGCTCTCAGGTTTATTTCTGAGGGCTTATTTTTACGTGCGCTTTAGCTTTATTACGGATTATTCCTGGTAAGTTGCTTTCTTAATAATCACAGCTCAGGTATAGTTCTTCATAATTCTCTCAAAATCATCTGGTTGTAATTTTTCATTTCAACTCTGCGCAATTTATTCTTTTTTTCTCCATAATTGATCAAAGTTTGTTTTTTACACTTTCATTGTTTTACCGTTGCTCTGATTAATTGACGCTTAAGCCGGTAAAGTTAATCTCGTCAACACGACATCACATTGCATAAGAGTCGCATGAATGTCGTAAAAATAACTGAAAGAAAGGATAGAAATTATGCGTAAACTGACTGCTCTGTTTGTTGCCTCTACCCTGGCGCTGGGCGCTGCAAACCTGGCCCATGCTGCTGACACCACAACAGCTGCGCCAGCGGATGCCAAACCAATGATGCATCACAACGGGAAGTTCGCCCCGCATCACGACATGATGTTCAAAGACCTGAACCTGACCGACGCGCAGAAACAGCAGATTCGCGAAATTATGAAAGGTCAGCGCGATCAGATGAAACGTCCGCCGCTGGAAGAACGCCGCGCAATGCACGACATCATCGCCAGCGATAGCTTCGATAAAGCGAAAGCCGAAGCGCAGATTGCGAAGATGGAAGAGCAGCGCAAAGCCAACATGCTGGCGCACATGGAAACCCAGAACAAGATTTACAACATTCTGACGCCGGAACAGAAAAAGCAGTTTAATGCCAATTTTGAGAAGCGTCTGACAGAACGCGCAGCGCAGAAAGGTAAAATGCCGGAAGCTGCTGAGTAAACGCCAGGCGTCTACACTAAATTAGTCATGCTGTGTCGGCGTTCAGTGCCGCACAGTGTGCAACAAACTCAAGACCGCCGCTCTTGTCCACAACACGTTTAACGATGTGGGCAGGATCGGCGGTTTTTTCTTTCTCGCCAGGATGATGCGTTAATCTTTTTTGCAAAATACCGTATTCAGCGCTAAGGCTAACCAACCCTGTTGCCGATAACGATACTCTGCAGGGTAAATATCACAATGATGATTTATGGCTGGCTGTTCACGGCAGGTTGACGTGCTACGCCTTTCTGGAGGGGTGATGGAATATTTCGATATCCGCAAAATGCCGGTCAGTCTGTGGCGCAATGGGGCGGGAGAAACGCGAGAGATTTGCTGTTTTCCGCCAGCAACACGCGATTTTCACTGGCGGGCGAGTATCGCCTCCCTTGCAGCGAACGGAGAGTTTTCTCTTTTCCCGGGCGTAGAACGCGTTATTACCTTGCTGGAAGGAGGTGAAGTGACCCTGGAAGAGGCGAACATGTTCACTCACACCCTGAAACAGCATCAACCTTTTACTTTTGCTGGTGACAAGGTAGTAAAAGCAAAGCTGACGGAAGGACGGATGTCGATGGATTTTAATATCATGACCCGACGAGATGTTTGCCAGGCGAAAGTCAGAGTTGCCGATCGCACTTTTACGACCTTTGGTTCTCGTGGCGGCGTCGTGTTTGTTATCAGTGGCGCCTGGCAATTGGGTGAGAAGCTGCTGACGGCCGATCAGGGCGCGAGCTGGCACGACGGTAAACACACCCTGCGCCTGTTGGAGCGCGAGGGAAAGCTGCTGTTCAGCGAGATTAACTGGATGCCGGGACACTCTCCGGATTCAGTTCAATAATGTCGTATTTACCAGACAAAACAGGCCGACAGAGAATTTTGTAGCCATCATGGTCAAAGCCAGCCGGCATTCTCGCCAGGGTTGTCGCCTCATCCAGCGTTGAAACGGCGCCCAGCCAAAACCAGTTATTGATGATATGGTACTGAGTCATTTCAGCGCGGGTTTCTTGCAGCGCAATGGCATTGCTCCACGGCCAGCAGATGACGCGCACTCTTTCCAGCGCTTCCAGCAGGCGCGAATGATGCGCCTGCGGGCTCTCTTTCCCACAGCACGCTCCGGCGCAGCGCTTTAGCGCTGAGCGAAAGCAGGCGCGCCCTCGACTCAGGGGCTCCAGCCCCAACAGGCCGTAGCACAGTTGCTGTTCATCGGCGATGCTTTGCAATGTTTGTAGCGCGGCACGACGATTGGCAAACAAACCAAACAGATTGGGGGCATGGGAGAAATCAATATCTCGTGCGTAAACAACCTGCACAGTCTGGTCGGTGAGCTGCAGGGCGCAAAGCTGACGATTGCGCCGCAGACGTTTGTTAAACAGAGGCTGTTGCTCTTTGATCAGCCGCGCCTCTAACAGTAGGGCGCCAATTTCTCCAGCCGTACAAATCCAGCTAATGCGTTTGGACTGGCGCAGCATTGCCGCTTCGTCCGTGGTACGCAGGTGCGACAACACGCGGCTGCGAATATTAACACTTTTGCCTATATAAAGCGGCATGGTGTCGCTTTCGCTATGAAACAGATAGACGCCGGGCACAGCGGGAAGCGCACTCAAAAATGGGCGCAGGTGCTCAGGATATTCATAAATTGCTGCTGCCTCTAATGTCAGGCGAGGGGCTGATTGACGGCGTACCACTTTTCACTCCGCTGCTGGTTATCCATCCAGTATAACAGCTGAGGGGCGATTAAAAAAGCGGCATGGCCATGCCCCTTAGGCCGGAGAGCAGCGAGAGGGGCGCTATCCGGCCTGAGGCAGAAAAAATTACGCTTTTTTCCAGAAATCATCAAACACCGTGATGGGTGGGCGACGTTTGTGCTCAGTCTTCACGTACCAACCTTCAATTATTTTCGCGACGTCGGCAGCCAGGGTTTTTCCTTCCAGATAATCGTCGATGTTGTCATAGCTCACGCCCAATGCGGCTTCATCCGGCAGAGAAGGGCGATCGTCTTCAAGATCGGCGGTCGGTGCTTTCTTATATAAATGTTCCGGGCAACCCAGCGCGGCAAGCAGTTGTTTACCCTGGCGCTTGTTCAGGCGGAATATTGGGTTGATGTCAGTACCGCCATCGCCATATTTGGTGAAGAATCCGGTGATGGCTTCTGCTGCATGATCGGTACCCACGACAACGCCGCTGGTCATACCGGCGATGCTGTATTGCGCCTTCATACGTTCACGGGCTTTTTCATTGCCACGCACAAAATCACTCAGCTCAATACCCGCCTCGCGCAGCGCCTGCTCACTGGCCAGCACCGCACCTTTAATATTGACGGTGAGTACGCGGTCCGGTTGTATAAAGGCAATGGCGTCCTGGCAATCCTGTTCGTCAGCCTGAACGCCATATGGTAAACGCACCGCAATAAACTGTAGCGCGTCATTCCCTGTTTCCTGGCGGAGCTCGGAAATGGCCATTTGGCAGAGCTTCCCGGCGAGTGTTGAGTCTTGTCCGCCGCTAATTCCTAACACCAGTGATTTCAGAAAGGGGTAAGTTTGCAGGTATGATTTGAGGAAATCTACGCTGCGACGAATTTCCTCTTCTGCATTAATGTGCGGTTTTGCGCCAAGCGCTTTGATTATCTCTTGCTGCAGAGTCATGCAACCCCCTGTGAAAAATAAAATGATAAAAAATGATATGTTAAAGCTAACGCGTTGAGGCCCAAACGACAAGGGATGCAAGCCTGATATAACATCATTTTGTTTTAATAGAATTTTCCGAAACGGCCTAAGTATCATCTGATTGCTTGAAAAATGTGTTGTTGTGCTCCAGGCTTACATAACACGCTGAAAAACAAGAGGACGAAAAAATGAACAAGAATCTAACAGGAATTCTGGGTGCAGCGGCTGTTTTGACTATGCTGGCGGGGTGTACGGCCTATGATCGTACCAAAGACCAATTTGTTCAGCCCGTAGTGAAGGATGTGAAGAAAGGGATGAGCCGGGCGCAAGTCGCGCAGATTGCCGGTAAGCCTTCTTCAGAAGTAAGCATGATCCATGCGCGCGGGACCTGTCAGACCTACATCCTGGGTCAACGAGATGGTAAAGCTGAAACCTATTTTGTTGCTTTAGACGATACCGGCCATGTGATTAACTCTGGCTACCAGACCTGCGCAGAGTACGACACAGACCCACAGGCAGCGAAGTAGTAACAACTGTTTATTGCCTGAACACTCTGAACAACCGGCCATCGCGCCGGTTTTTTTGTGCCGCACGATCTTATTTATTGCCGCGAATTATTTGCCCGAAATGTGAGGGGGGTCATAACGACAGGTCAAGGAGAGACAATTTAGTTGGTCAAGGAAATACCATCCACCGGTACAATCCCGTATACTCGTTTCAGCCACCTAAAAAAGTAATTTAGCTGACGCAAGTTACCCAGAGCATGGATGCAGGTTATGGCTTGCGGAGTGTCTGGTTGACAGATAATCGCACATGAGGATCGTTTTAATGGAAAAGAAACACATTTATCTGTTTTGTTCTGCGGGCATGTCGACTTCATTGTTGGTTTCGAAGATGCGTGCTCAGGCCGAAAAATACGAAGTGCCGGTTATTATTGAAGCGTTTCCTGAAACGCTGGCTGGAGAAAAAGGCCCTGCGGCCGATGTTGTGTTATTAGGTCCACAAATTGCTTATATGTTGCCCGAAATTCAGCGTTTGTTACCCAACAAGCCTGTGGAAGTGATTGACTCGCTGCTGTATGGCAAAGTCGATGGTTTAGGCGTGCTTAAGGCTGCTGTTGCAGCAATTAAAAAAGCCGCAGCAAATTAATTATTTTATTTTAATTTTTCCCGTCAAAGAGTTATTTCATTAACATTCACCGCAATTATTAATTGCGGTATTTAAGGGTATTTTTCTATGAGTAACGCTATTGCTTCACTTGAAAAGGTACTCCTTCCTTTTGCTGTAAAAATTGGAAAGCAGCCACACGTTAATGCAATCAAAAACGGTTTTATTCGTTTGATGCCGTTAACCCTCGCAGGGGCAATGTTTGTATTAATTAATAACGTTTTCCTGAGCTTTGGGGAGGGGTCGTTTTTTTATTCGATGGGCATTCGACTTGATGCTTCAACTATTGAAACGCTGAATAGTTTGAAGGGCATCGGTGGAAACGTCTATAACGGTACGTTGGGTATCATGTCCTTGATGGCGCCGTTCTTTATCGGTATGGCGCTGGCGGAAGAACGCAAGGTCGACTCACTGGCTGCCGGGTTGTTATCTGTCGCCGCGTTTATGACCGTAACGCCATATAGCGTGGGTGAAGCCTATGCTGTTGGTGCTAACTGGTTGGGTGGTGCCAATATTATTTCCGGTATTATTATCGGCCTGGTGGTCGCGGAAATGTTCACTTTTGTGGTCCATCGTAATTGGGTGATTAAATTACCTGATAGCGTACCAACGTCCGTATCGCGTTCCTTCTCTGCGCTGATTCCTGGCTTCCTTATTCTCTCGATTATGGGGATCATCGCCTGGGCGCTGAACACCTGGGGTACCAACTTCCATCAGATCATTATGGATTCCATTTCAACGCCGCTGGCATCGCTGGGTAGCGTAGTGGGTTGGGCCTATGTGATTTTTGTTCCGCTGCTGTGGTTCTTTGGTATTCACGGTTCTTTGGCGCTGACTGCGTTGGACAGCGGAATCATGACGCCATGGGCGCTGGAAAACATCTCTATCTACCAACAGTTTGGTTCCGTAGACGCCGCGCTGGAAGCCGGTAAGACCTTCCACGTCTGGGCGAAACCGATGCTCGACTCCTATATTTTCCTTGGGGGTAGCGGGGCAACGTTGGGTCTGATTATCGCTATCTTCCTGGCATCGCGTCGTCCAGACTATCGTCAGGTTGCTAAGCTGGCACTGCCGTCAGGTCTCTTCCAGATTAACGAACCTATCCTGTTCGGTCTGCCGATCATCATGAACCCGGTTATGTTTATTCCGTTCATTCTGGTGCAGCCGATTCTGGCGGCGATTACGCTGGCAGCTTACTACTCAGGCATTATTCCACCGATTACCAACATCGCACCGTGGACCATGCCAACCGGTTTGGGCGCGTTCTTTAACACCAACGGTAGCGTCGCCGCTCTGCTGGTCGCGCTGTTCAACCTCGGTATCGCAACGCTGGTTTACCTGCCGTTCGTGGTGGTAGCCAACAAAGCTCAGAACGTTATTGATCAAGAAGAAAGCGAAGAAGATATCGCTAACGCATTGAAATTCTAAATTTAATCCGGCATGGCTTCACCGTCATGCCGGACTGAACCAGAGGAAAAAAGTATGTTGGATATCGAGAATATCGTCGACACGCAGTCAGAAGCAGAAGAACTTGAAGAAGTGGTGATGGGGCTCATCATCAATTCGGGTCAGGCGCGTAGCCTGGCATACGGCGCGCTCAAAATGGCCAAGCAGGGTGATTTTGAAGCAGCGAAGACCATGATGGATCAGTCTCGCCTGGCGTTGAACGAAGCGCACCTCGTGCAAACGAAATTGATTGAAGGCGATCAGGGCGAAGGTAAAATGAAAGTCAGCCTGGTGCTGGTCCACGCACAGGATCACCTGATGACGTCGATGCTGGCGCGCGAGCTGGTCACTGAACTGATTGAACTTCACGAGAAGCTGAAATAGCGAGGAGTGCACAATGCAGCTACAGATTAACGCACCGGAAATCAAAACCGTCTATGAACAGCAACTGTTTAATGGCAAAAATTTCCATGTGTTCATCTATAACAAAACTGAGAGCATCAGTGGGCTGCATCAACATGACTACTATGAATTTACGCTGGTTTTAACCGGACGCTATTATCAGGAAATCAACGGTAAACGCGTATTGCTTGAGCGCGGGGACTTTGTTTTTATCCCGTTGGGATCGCATCACCAGAGTTTCTATGATTTCGGTGCGACAAGGATCCTCAACGTCGGTATCAGTAAACGTTTTTTTGAACAGCACTACCACCCGCTGCTGCCATTTTGTTTCGTTGCATCGCAGGTCTATCGGGCGAATAACTCGTTTCTTACCTACATTGAAACGGTTATTGCATCACTGAACTTTCGTGAGAGCGGACTCGATGAATTTGTAGAAGTGGTCACCTTCTATATTATTAATCGACTGCGCCATCATCGCGAAGAGCAGGTGCTGGATGATATTCCTCAGTGGCTTAAAACCACCGTCGAGACCATGCACGACAAACGGCAGTTTAGCGAGAATGCGCTGGAAAATATGGTACACCTGTCCGCGAAATCCCAGGAGTATCTGACCCGCGCAACCCAGCGTTATTACAGTAAAACGCCGATGCAGATCATTAATGAAATTCGCATTAATTTTGCTAAAAAACAGCTGGAAATGACTAACTATTCTGTAACGGATATTGCTTATGAGTCTGGTTACAGTAGTCCAAGTTTGTTTATTAAAACGTTTAAAAAACTGACGTCGTTTACGCCAAATAGCTATCGTAAGAAATTAACTGAATTTAATCAGTAGATATTATTTTCCAATAACTCATTTTTTATAGCTTGCCCTAAATAGCGTCGGGACAGCCACGCTATACCTGACAAACGGGTTGAGCATAATACATGTCAGTGTTTTGACACTGAAGGGAGAACGTATGAGCCAGAAATTAAAAGTCGTCACTATCGGTGGCGGGAGCAGCTACACCCCTGAATTACTTGAAGGCTTTATTAAGCGCTATCACGAATTACCGGTTTCTGAATTGTGGCTGGTTGATGTAGAGGGTGGTAAAGAGAAGCTGGATATTATTTTTGACCTTTGCCAGCGGATGATCGACAAAGCGGGCGTTCCGATGAAGTTGTATAAAACGCTGGATCGCCGCGAAGCACTGAAAGATGCGGATTTCGTTACCACTCAGCTGCGTGTCGGGCAACTTAAAGCCCGTGAGAAGGATGAGCGTATCCCGCTGAGCCACGGTTATCTGGGACAGGAAACTAACGGTGCGGGCGGTCTGTTCAAAGGTTTGCGTACCATTCCGGTTATTTTTGACATTGTGAAAGATGTGGAAGAACTGTGCCCGAATGCGTGGGTGATTAACTTTACTAACCCGGCCGGGATGGTGACTGAAGCGGTCTATCGCCATACGAATTTCAAGAAATTCATCGGCGTGTGTAATATTCCCGTCGGCATGAAAATGTTCATTAGCGATGTGCTGGCGCTCAAAGAGAGCGATGATTTATCTATCGATCTGTTCGGTCTGAACCATATGGTCTTTATCAAAGACGTACTGGTGAACGGCGTGTCACGTTTTGATGAGCTGCTGGATGGCGTCGCATCGGGCGAATTGAAAGCGTCTACCGTGAAGAACATCTTTGACCTGCCGTTTAGTGAAGGACTGATTCGTTCGCTGAAACTGCTGCCGTGCTCTTATTTGCTCTACTACTTCAAGCCAAAAGAGATGCTGGCGATTGAAATGGGTGAATACTATAAAGGCGGGGCACGCGCTCAGGTGGTACAGAAAGTTGAGAAACAACTTTTTGATCTCTATAAAAATCCTGAGCTGAACGTTAAGCCGAAGGAGCTGGAGCAGCGCGGTGGCGCTTATTACTCTGATGCAGCCTGTGAAGTGATCAACGCTATCTACAACGACAAGCAGACCGAACACTATGTCAACATTCCACACCATGGGCATGTCGATAACATTCCTGCGGACTGGGCGGTAGAAATGACCTGCACGTTGGGACGCAACGGCGCCACGCCACACCCACGTATTACTCATTTTGATGAGAAAGTCCTTGGTCTTATCTATACCATTAAAGGTTTTGAAGTGGCAGCGAGCAACGCGGCACTGAGCGGCGAGCTAAATGACGTGCTGCTGGCACTGAACCTGAGCCCGCTGGTGCATTCTGACCGCGATGCTGAAGTCCTGGCGCGTGAATTGATTCTGGCGCATGAACAATGGCTGCCAAATTTCGCCGGGTGCATTGAGAAACTGAAAAGCGAACAACACTAACTGAGGTCGGCTATGGAACGCGTACTGATTGTAAATGCGGATGATTTTGGCCTGAGTAAAGGACAAAACTACGGCATTGTTGAAGCCTGCCGCAATGGCGTGGTCACCTCGACGACGGCGTTGGTGAATGGCGCGGCGATTGACCATGCGGTACAGCTGAGTCGTGACATACCTGCACTTGCCGTCGGGATGCACTTTGTTCTGACGCTGGGCAGACCGTTGACGCCTATGCCGGGCCTTACACGTGACGGATTGCTGGGGAAATGGATCTGGCAGATGGCAGAGGAAGATGCTTTGCCGCTGGATGAAATTTCGCAAGAGCTGGCCGCACAGTATCAGCGTTTTATAGACCTGTTTGGGCGGGAACCGACGCATCTGGATAGTCATCACCATGTGCATATGTTCCCGCAGATTTTCCCCATTGTCGCAAGCTTTGCAGCCGAACGAGGGATTGCGTTGCGTATCGATCGTCAGGCGGTGTTCCAGGCGTCTGATTTACCCGACCGGTTGCGTACTTCCCAGGGATTCAGCAGCGAGTTTTATGGTGAAGCGATTTCTGAGGCGCTGTTTTTACAAACGCTGGACGCCTCAGCAGACCGGGGAGAGTCCTCACTGGAAGTTATGTGTCATCCAGCCTTTATTGATGACACTATTCGTCAAAGTGCCTACTGTTACCCCCGCTTAACTGAGCTTGACGTACTGACGTCTTCGTCACTGAAATATGCTATTGCGGAGCGCGGTTATCGTCTTGGCAGTTTTCTGAACGTGTAATTCCTGAGTTTGCGGCGCAATTATGCGCCGCATTTTTTAGGCAGGGATCGCGTCGATTTTTCCGGCCCGCGACCAGACACGATGCGCAGTCATCAGTGTCAGCAAGGTATCCATAAACTGTGCGTCTGCACTGTCCGCTTCTACCACGCCTTCCTCACTCTGATTTGTGATATTCAATGCAGCTTTAAGCTGGCGAGCATCTCCAGCCAGGGCGATAGGTTTCAGGTGTTTATACGCTTCGAGTAAGTAATATTTAGCATCTCCATTCATGGCGATATCCGCGATATTCCCACCCGGAACGATAACCGCATCAACCGTCAGCGACGGCGAGCCGGCAAAGGTGCCCGCGATCGTCAGGACGGAGCCATCGTCGGCAACCACATTACCCATTCTGGAATAGAGCAACCTGGCATGAACGCCTTTCGCCTGCAGGGCCTGCATAATGGTGAGCAGATCGTCCGCCTTTATCTGATCATTGAGCAGAATGGCGACCACGCGGCCTTTGATATCGCCTTTTGATCCCGCATATAGACTAAGCGAAGGCGCATTGGTTAATCCGTTGACATCCGGCGGAGGGGAAATCTGGGTTTGCTGTTCGGTCAGCTCAAAACCGAGGTTGCTGGCCACGGACTGCGCCAGCGTAGTATCAATATGCGCCAGATGATCGACCACTCTTTCGCGAATATAAGGCCGGGTCACCTTACTGAGTTCGAAACTGAATCCGCCAATAATATGCTGTTGCTCTATTGGCGTCTGGCTTAGCCAGAACAGGCGAGGGTGGGCATAGTATTCACCGAAAGAGGGGCTACGCTCACGAATTTTATTCCCGTCAATGCGCTCCTGATATGACTCAAATCCACCACGTTTTGGCCCAGGCGGCGTTTCTCGTGGCCAGTTGTCATTGATGGAGTTAGGTTCATAGTTGGCGGGATTGGTATCAATATCCATGCGATGCATACCGTCGCGCTGGAAGTTATGATAAGGGCAAGTAGGACGATTGATCGGGATTTCATGGAAGTTGGGCCCACCCAGGCGACTGATCTGTGTGTCCGTATACGAGAACAGTCTGCCCTGTAACAGAGGATCATTGGTAAAATCGATGCCCGGAACGATGTGACCGGGATGAAATGCCGCCTGTTCGTTTTCCGCGAAGAAATTGTCTGGGTTGCGGTTTAGTACCATTTTACCGACGCGCTGAACCGGAACCAGCTCTTCCGGGATGAGTTTGGTCGGATCGAGCAGGTCAAAATCGAATTTAAACTCATCTTCCTCCGGGATTAACTGCAGGCCAAGTTCGTATTCCGGGTAATCACCAGCTTCAATTGCCTCCCACAGATCGCGGCGATGGAAATCAGGATCGCGTCCCGTCAGTTTCTGTGCTTCATCCCATACCAGAGAAGCTTTGCCAGCCAGCGGTTTCCAGTGGAAGCGGACGAAAGTGGCTTTCCCCTGCGCATTAATCAGCCGAAAAGTATGGATACCGAAACCTTCCATCGTGCGATAACTGCGTGGGATCCCCCGGTCAGACATCGCCCACATCACGTTGTGCAGGGTTTCAGGTTGCAACGAGACATAATCCCAGAAGGTATCATGTGCGCTTTGGCCCTGCGGGATAGCCCAATGTGGCTCCGGTTTTACGGCATGGACGAAATCCGGGAATTTATGTGCATCCTGAATAAAAAAGATCGGCGTGTTATTTCCTACCAGATCAAAGATGCCCTCTTCGGTATAAAATTTTGTCGCAAATCCCCGAATATCTCTGACCGTATCTGCTGAGCCCGCGCCGCCCTGGACAGTTGAGAAACGGACAAAAACGGGTGTTATCTTGTTTTCTTCGGATAAGAAATCGGCTTTTGTCGTTGCGCTTAAATCGGTATAAGACTGAAAGTAACCGTGCGCGGCTGACCCTCGGGCGTGAACGATACGTTCTGGTATACGTTCGTGATCGAAATGGGTGATTTTTTCTCGCAGGATAAAATCTTCCAGTAATGTTGGCCCGCGATTACCGGCGCGCAGCGAGTTTTGATCGTCCGCAATGCGTACGCCCTGATTGGTGGTCAGGGCAAAATCTTCGCTTCCTTTGCGAAAACTGTCCAGCGCGTTGAGTTTGTCACTTCTGATGTCAGGTGCTTTTAAGCTGCCGGACGTTGTAGGTTGCATGCCCGGAGGCGTCGGTTCAGGCGTTGGACGATGTGAACCGTCTGCTGGCGCCAGAGAATCAAGACCAGGTTTGGACTCGCTGGCGTCATGAACCGGCGCAGTGTGATGGAGCGGATGCTTATCTTTCTGTGACATTAAACTCGTCTCCTGTATTCATCGCTGAAAGGGTCGTTGTTGCTGTCAAAAGCTTTAACTATAGACCACTCATTCAGCCCTGCAGGAATATACGAGGAGGTAAAGCGCGATGAGGCAGACAAACCGCGCACGCAAGGCAGGACGCAGGAGGGGAAAATCGGCTAAGATAGCAGTTTTCTGATTTTTAGAATTTGTCTTTAGTGAAACAACTGATTATGAAACCTCTTCGCCAGCAAAATCGTCCGGTTATTAGCTACGTGCCACGCGTGGAGCCTGCTCCGCCAGAGCATGCGGTTAAAATGGATGCGTTTCGTGACGTATGGATACTGCGCGGGAAATATGTCGCTTTTGTCTTAATGGGGGAGTCGTTTCAGCGTTCGCCTGCATTTACTGTTCCGGAATCAGCGCAACGCTGGGCTAATCAGATTCGTCAGGAAAATGAACTGAGCGATTGACTGGATATAAAAAACCGCCGGGGCATTACACGCCGGCGGTTTTTTGTTTTTCAGCAAACAGGCTTAGCGATGCGCCAGTTCCGCGTTATCGTCACTGTCCAGAATCGTTTTATCGGTCTGCTTCAGCCATTGGCTGGTCAGCGTACCGGCAGTCATGGAGCCGCTGACGTTCAGCGCAGTACGACCCATATCAATCAGTGGTTCAACGGAGATCAGCAGAGCAACCAGCGTCACCGGCAGACCCATGGCAGGCAGAACGATCAGCGCAGCAAAGGTCGCGCCGCCACCCACACCCGCAACGCCTGCGGAACTCACTGTCACGATACCTACCAGCGTGGCAATCCACATTGGATCCAGCGGGTTAATACCGACGGTCGGGGCGACCATCACCGCCAGCATGGCCGGGTACAGGCCAGCACAACCGTTCTGACCAATCGTGGCGCCAAATGAGGCGGCAAAACTGGCAATGGATTCAGGTACGCCCAGACGACGGGTTTGTGCTTCCACGTTCAGCGGGATAGACGCGGCGCTGGAACGGCTGGTGAAGGCGAAAGTCAGCACCGGCCAGACTTTACGGAAGTATTTCAGCGGGCTAACGCCGTTCACACCCAGCAGGATCCCGTGTACCACAAACATAATACCCAGACCGAGATACGAAGCGACGACGAAGCTACCCAGCTTGATGATGTCCTGCAGGTTGGAGCCTGCAACCACTTTAGTCATCAGCGCCAGAACACCGTACGGCGTTAATTGCATGACCAGACGAACCAACTTCATCACCCAGCTTTGCAGGGTATCGATAGCGACCAGAACGCGCTCGCCTTTTGGTGCGTCATCTTTCAGCAGTTTCAGTGCGGCTACACCGAGGAATGCTGCGAAGATAACTACGCTGATAATCGACGTCGGGTTCGCTCCGGTCAGATCGGCAAACGGGTTTTTCGGGATGAACGACAGCACCAGTTGCGGAACGCTGAGGTCGGCAACTTTACCAACATAATTGGTTTCGATGGCGTTCAGGCGAGCGGTTTCAGCCCCACCTTGTACCAGACCTTCGGCGGTCAGGCCGAACAGGTTGGTCACCAGAACACCTACCAGTGCGGCAATCAGCGTGGTAAACAGCAGCGTGCCGATCGTCAGGAAGCTAATTTTACCTAACTGAGAGGCGTTGTGCAGACGCGCAACGGCACTGAGTATAGAGGCAAAGACCAGCGGCATAACAATCATTTGCAGCAACTGGACATAACCGTTGCCGACAATGTTGAACCACTGTACGGAATCTTTAAGAACCTGGCTGTCGGAGCCATAAATGGTGTGCAGCGCGAGGCCGAACACCACACCCATGACCAGACCGACCAGTACTTTTTTTGCCAGACTCCACTGTTTGTGACGGGCTTGCGCCAGCACGAACAGCAGCACTACGAACACGATAATGTTCGCGATTAATGGAAAGTTCATCCCCGTTCTCCTGATCTTATTATGCGGATCACCGTACGATGGTGATTCTGTTGGCGCAAGATTAGCAGAACTGTGACATGCCTCTTATATTCAAATGGAATTGTTTATGCCAAAAATGACATTTCGGCTGATTTATTAGTCAACCTGGTGCGTTATGAAACGATTAAACTGCATTTGTAGCGTATTTATCATTTGCGATGACCAGCGTACTGCACTGTTTTCTTGTACGGTCTGCGGCATCCAGATGGCCCAGGCAAACAGCGCCATACACAGGAATCGCTCCAGTTGATTCCCTTTTTGCGGCACAAGGATCGGCAGGCGAAAACGCCAGCGGCAGGGCCAAAGCAGGGGCACGCCCGCCGGGGTCAGCATATCGGCCAGAATATGGCTGAGATAACCGAGAACCATGCCTTGTAAGGCATCGGCCGGAATTATCCAGGTATCAGGAACTTTCAGGTAAAACGTGGCCAGCAGGGCAAAGACTGCCAGCAGGCTATGCGTAAACCCGCGATGGCCAAATGCGCGGGCAATGGGTTTTGATATCCACTTCAGACGCTGGCCGAGCAGGGATTTTGGATGATCGATATCCGGTAGCAGACATGTCAAAATGGCTGAAGGGACAATATGCCACCAGTCACCCTGTGCAAGAACGGGCGTTAGCTCGGCATTCTTGGCAAATACCGCACAGGAAATAGAAAAAAGAAGGTGGCCTTCCGCCGTCATGATAAAACCCAATAAACTGTCGATTCATACAGTATAGGGGTTTTATACAGTAGGCGGAAGAGGTGACGTTGTAACCCTTTGTCACAAGTGCGCCTTTACCGCGCCAGCCAACCACCGTCCACGGCCAGCGTATAACCATGAATATAGTCAGAGGCTGAACTTGCGAGGAAAACGACCGGGCCTTTCAGATCGTCAGGCTTTCCCCAGCGTCCGGCTGGAATACGATCGATAATCTCCTGATTGCGCTCGCTGTCTTCACGTAGTTGCTGCGTGTTATTGGTCGCCATATAGCCGGGCGCAATAGCGTTGACATTAATACCTTGCGCAGCCCATTCATTGGCCAGCAGGCGGGTGATACCCAGTACACCGCTTTTAGATGCGGTATAGGAAGGAACGCGGATCCCGCCCTGAAATGAGAGCATTGAGGCAATATTAATTATTTTCCCACCGTTACCCTGCGCCACAAACTGGCGCGCCACGGCCTGCGACAGAAAGAACACGGACTTGAGATTCAGGTTCATCACGTCATCCCAGTCTTTTTCGCTGAAGTCCAGCGCATCCTGGCGACGTATGGTGCCCGCATTATTGACCAGAATATCGATCCGACCAAATGCCGCCACCGTTTGTGTCACGATGCCGGAGAGTACGTCCTGTTGGCTGAGATCGGCCTGAATCGCCATAAAACGTCGACCGAGCGCGTTAATTTTCTCTGCGGTTTCATGCGGAGTTTTACGATTCACGCCGACCACATCACAGCCAGCTTCAGCCAGCGCGAGTGCCATACCTTGTCCAAGGCCGGTATCACATCCGGTGACGATGGCGACTTTACCTGCGAGACGAAAAGCATCCTGAATCATATTCACCTCAATTATTCATTCCATTCACACTTTACCATGCGGAAAGAATAGGAGAGGCTGAGCAGAAATACAATAAAAATGAAACGCTGTTTTAAAAAAACAATCTCACGGGCAATGATTCGCATTGCCCGTGAGAGGATTAGCCGCGCAGATGAACGGCTGTAAGTTCGGTGAGCGAGGACAGTTTTACGTCGGCCAGTACATAGCGAGGATCGTCCTGATTTTCATGTGCAGGCACCACGATAGAGCGCATGCGAGCCGCTTTCGAGGCGATCATGCCGTTGACTGAATCTTCCAGGGCAACGCAACTCAAAGGATCAATGCCCAGTTTCGCTGCGCAATCAAGATACACCTGTGGGTGCGGTTTACTGTAGGGCAGTTTCTCCGCGGAGGCCAGCGCATCGAAGCTGTCGCGCAGATCAAACATGGTCAGCACTTTTTCCAGCATATGCAACGGTGATGCGGATGCCAGCCCGACCAAAAGTCCCTGCGATTTGCACAACGCCACGGCTTCACATACGCCAGGCAGCAGCGGTCTTGTTTCTTCAACTAATGCAATAGCCCGCGTGATGATACGTTCAGTCACTTCCTGACGTGTGGGGCCATTCCACGGTTGCTGCGCAAACCACAAATCAACCACCATGTCGATGCGTAAGCCAAGGGTATCGGGAAGTTCATGGCGGCGAGTGATATCAACGCCTAAACTTGCCATCACATCCAGTTCGGCCTGATCCCAGAGCGGTTCTGAATCGACCAGTAATCCATCCATATCGAAAATTGCAGCAAGAATTTGACGCGGGGTTGACATCACAACCTCTCCTTTAGGGTGATAAAAGGGATTTCGAGCCAGTCATAACAGGCTCTGAGCGTTCATTATGGCTAATTCTCTATTATACCGCCTTTAAAGATCAGGCGAAAACGGTTATCAACGGGTAAACTTAGGCCAAAATGACACGTCTTTATCAAGGGGAACTCATGACGTATCAACAAGCTGGACGCATTGCCGTCTTGAAAAGGCTGGTGGGATGGGTGATTTTCATTCCCGCGCTGATTTCAACACTGGTTTCTGTACTGAAGTTTATGTATGCGCACAGCGAAAAGCAGGAGGGGATTAATGCGGTAATGCTCGATTTTGCCCACGTAATGATCGACATGATGCGGGTGAACACCCCCTTTCTTAACGTATTTTGGTATAACTCGCCGACTCCCGATTTTCAAAGTGGACTCAATCTCGTTTTTTGGCTGATTTTCATCCTGATTTTTATCGGCTTAGCGTTGCAGGATTCAGGTGCAAGAATGAGCCGTCAGGCGCGTTTTTTACGCGAAGGCGTTGAGGACCAGCTGATTCTGGAACAGGCAAAAGGCAGTGAAGGGTTATCACGTGGACAAATCGAGTCACGTATCGTGGTGCCGCACCATACGATCTTTTTACAAATTTTCCCGCTGTATATATTGCCGGTGATTGTTATCGTCATCGGCTACTTCTTCTTCTCATTGCTGGGCTTTTTGTAAGCGTGGACATATCAGGCCTGACTCATGGTGTAACGCCAGGCCTGATAAGTGCGTTGCTAAGCCGCCAGTAACCTATCCATCGCTTTCTGCGCCACAACCAGATGCTGCCCTCCGAACAGAATAGCCCGATTCAGCAGCGTATAGAGCTGGTAGACAGGCTGTCTGTCGAGAAAATCCAGGGGGAGCGGCGAGACGGACTGATAACCATCATAAATTTGTGGCGGCTGTTCGGTATGTAACGGCAGCATTGCCAGATCGCACTCCCTGTCTCCCCAGTAGCAGGCAGGGTCGAAGATGTAGGGACCATTCGGGCCGAGCGCGCAGTTCCCCGACCACAAATCCCCATGCAGGAGCGACGGCTGCGGCTGATGGGAAGCGAGGCGTTGCTGAACATGCTCGACAATGGCGTCAATATTGCCAAACGCAATACCTTTCTCAGCGGCGAGTTCCAGTTGCCAGCCAATACGCTGCTCGGCAAAAAAAGTTGACCAGCGACGTTGCCAGGTATTGGGTTGCGGCGTGGTTGAGAGCGCATTGTCGAAGTCGAGTCCGAACTGCGGCTGATCGCTCCATTCATGCAAATGCGCAAGTTGTTGGCCGAGGATAAACGCGTTGTGCGCGTCAAGCGGACGGGGAGGGAGGAAGTCCATCACCAGGAAACTGTAATCTCTGTCTGCGCCTACCGCCCAAACTTTCGGTACTGATACGGTTTGGCTGCGGGAAAGTAGCTCCAGCTGATCGGCTTCCGCCGTAAAGCCGGTTAACAACTCTCTTTCATCGCATTTGACGAAAAAATCGCGCCCCGCATAGCGTAAATGCCATGCGGCGTGGATCTCTCCGCCGGGCAGTTCATTACGCAGTTCGATTTCGCCTTCACCTAATTGCTCGCTTAAAAGACGACTGATAGCCTGCCACATGATGTCTCTCCCCATGTTGTCTGCCAGATCATAAGGTTAGCGCAAGAATGCGGTTAAAAAACACGAACTGACGCACACCACGGACGCGTCATCGCTCGAAAGGCACTTAATGTTTGTCGTTCTTCTTCATCTCGCACCGTTGTGGAGAGGTCCGGTTGTACATGATTCACTTCTTTGTAATCACGTGATTTTTTAGCATAGACGTATAACACCCATGACGACAGTTTTACCGGAACATCCCCCTTCTGTTAAAAGGGGGACGGTGCCATTACTGAGCAAGGTATGCATATATTTTTTGCGTATCGTACAAAGCGCACAGACGCGTACCCTGATTCAGGGTTGCTGCGCTACCGGCGGCGACACCGAAACGAACAATATCGTCAAAAGGTGCGTTTTCAGCCAGTTTAAGCGTCATAGCGCCGACCATGCTGTCGCCTGCCCCTACGGTACTTTGGCTCTTCACCGGGGGGGGAACCACCTGGACGCAGGTGTCGCGATCAACGCCCAGCGCCCCTTGTGGCCCAAGAGACACCACGACGCGGTGTGCTTTACCCGATTGCACAATCTCCTGTGCGGCTTTACGCACGTCATCGGGCTGGGTGAGTTCGCGGTTCACCAGCGCGCTCAGTTCTTTGAGGTTGGGTTTGACCAGTTCGATATTGCCGATGGCTAACGCCGCCGTTAGCGCCTCGCCTGAGCTATCGACGATGCAGCGAATACCCTGTTTTTGTGCTGAGGTAACGAGTCGGGTCAGCTTCTCAAGCTGTACGCCAGGCGGCAAACTGCCGCTAATCACCAGCAGCGCGCCGGATTCAATTTCCAGCACCTGATCCTGAAGTTGATAGAACTCATCATCGGTCAGCGCAGCCCCGGGCATAACGAAGCGATACTGCTCACCGCTGGCCTCAACGTGGACGTGCAGATTTTGGCGGGTCCAGTCTTTGGCTTCGACCGTAGAGACGGGAACATTTTCGTCGGCGAGCAATGCAACAAGATGCTCTCCCGTGGCCCCGCCCGCGGGGAAGATAGCCGTCGCAGTACCGCCAAGATGAGCTATTGCACGAGCGACGTTGATGCCGCCGCCACCGGGTTCAAAAACCGGCGAAGTACAGCGAAGTTTACCTTCTGGGTAGATTTGCGGAGTAATTGTTGCGCTATCGAGAGAGGGCGCAAGTGTTAACGTATAGATACGTATCATCTTTACCTCCTGTTAGGCTGCCTTCAGTCTGGCACTTAACACCCCGAAAGTGAAGTAATTAACAACATGATTTTTCATATCTTTATTTAAAATTATCTGGGTAAAGTTATATAAATAAAATAACGATTTAAGAACGCTCTTATTCAAAAAATGAAATAAGAATTTATTGCTATGTTATTCGAGTCTTTTTATAATTTGTTACCTTTCAAGGGTCTTTTGTCATTGATCCATATGAAAGTTTCCGAGACCGTTATGGTCTCTTTTTTTGTTGTACGGACTCTTAATAAATGAAGCTTTTGAAGACAGTGCCCGCAGCATTCATGCTGATGGGAGGCCTGCTTGCGTCAATGCATGCTGCCGCCGATGATTCCGTTTTTACTGTCATGGATGACCCTTCCAGCGCGAAAAAACCCTTTGAAGGTAACCTGAACGCGGGATATCTCGCCCAGTCAGGCAACACAAAAAGTTCTTCTTTAACTGCAGACACCAACATGACCTGGTATGGTCAAACCACGGCGTGGTCTCTGTGGGGAAATGCCAGCAATACCTCCTCAAATGATGAGCGTTCATCAGAGAAGTATGCCGTAGGGGGCCGTAGTCGTTACAACATGACCGACTATGACTATCTCTTTGGGCAGGCAAGCTGGTTGACCGACCGTTACAACGGTTATCGCGAGCGTGACGTACTGACCGCAGGTTACGGTCGTCAGTTCCTCAATGGACCGGTGCACAGCTTCCGTTTTGAATTCGGTCCTGGTGTTCGTTATGACGAGCACACTGATGGCACCACCGAAACGCAGCCGTTGGGCTATGCGTCCGGGGCCTATGCGTGGCAGATGACGGACAACACCAAGTTTACTCAGGGTGTATCGGTATTCGGTGCTGACGATACGACACTCAATTCGGAAACGGCTTTGAACGTTGCCATCAACGAACACTTCGGGTTAAAGGTGGCTTACAACGTGACCTGGAACTCTGAGCCGCCGGCAACTGCGCCGGAGCATACCGATCGTCGAACGACTGTTTCGCTCGGTTATCGTATGTAATGACAAGCCGGGTCAAATAATTGGCCCGGTTTTCCCAATTAAAGATAAGTTTATTTAATATTTAATCTACGCTTTATTTTTAACACATATCAATAACGCACTATTTATCAGATGAATTCGATTTAATAGTTAAATAAGCGGAACCGCACGGCAACTGCCAATAATTTAACCCCAGATCATGGCGGCCCAACGCAGCATCAGCATTGCCGCACAAATAACAAGCAGAATCACCACCATTTTCCAGTGTTTCTTCGCAAAGCGATTTGTTGGCATAGTTTTTTCCTGCTCATATTCGATGACTTTCGGCAAGTGTAACAAAGACGTCAGGGTGTCAGTGAATTGATTTACATCATACAGTGCGCGTTGATTGCTGCTTTGATCGACCCGTAACACCGTGTACACTGTCAACGGTGTTATCAAAAAAAGGGCGTAGGTCCAGCGTTGCCACTAAGGCAACCAGTGACATATTTCGCAGAGTGAAGCGGGAATCAGCCCACACCTTTTTGATAATTTTAAATATTGAATCTTTGTATGTGATCTTACGTGTGGGTCACCACTGCAAATAAGGATATAACATGCCTGTTATTACTCTTCCTGATGGCAGCCAACGCCATTACGACCACGCTGTAAGCCCCATGGATGTTGCGCTGGACATCGGTCCAGGTCTGGCGAAAGCCACTATTGCTGGCCGTGTTAACGGTGAGCTGGTAGATGCTTCCGATCTGATTGAACATGATGCGAAGCTCTCCATCATCACCGCGAAGGATGAAGAAGGTCTGGAGATCATTCGTCACTCCTGTGCGCACCTGTTAGGGCACGCGATCAAACAACTCTGGCCGCACACCAAAATGGCGATCGGACCGGTTGTTGACAACGGTTTTTACTACGATATCGATCTTGACCGTACGTTAACCCAGGAAGACGTCGACGCGCTCGAGAAGCGGATGCACGAGCTCGCTGAGAAAAACTACGATGTCATTAAGAAGAAAGTCAGCTGGTACGAAGCGCGTGAAACCTTCGTGAAGCGTGGTGAGACCTATAAAGTCTCTATTCTTGATGAAAACATTGCCCATGATGACAAGCCTGGCTTGTACCATCATGAAGAATATGTCGATATGTGCCGTGGCCCGCACGTGCCGAACATGCGTTTCTGCCATCACTTCAAACTGATGAAGACCGCTGGGGCATACTGGCGTGGCGACAGCAATAATAAGATGCTGCAGCGTATTTATGGTACTGCATGGGCAGATAAAAAAGCCCTCAACGCCTACCTGCAACGTCTGGAAGAAGCCGCCAAACGCGATCACCGTAAAATCGGTAAACAGCTTGACCTGTATCATATGCAGGAAGAAGCGCCGGGTATGGTGTTCTGGCACAATGATGGCTGGACTATCTTCCGTGAACTGGAAGTCTTTGTTCGTTCGAAACTGAAAGAATACCAGTATCAGGAAGTTAAAGGTCCGTTCATGATGGACCGCGTGCTGTGGGAAAAAACAGGTCACTGGGATAACTACAAAGATGCGATGTTCACGACGTCTTCAGAGAACCGTGAATACTGCATTAAGCCGATGAACTGCCCGGGTCACGTACAGATCTTTAATCAGGGTCTGAAATCTTATCGCGATCTGCCGCTGCGTATGGCTGAGTTTGGTAGCTGCCACCGTAACGAGCCGTCAGGCGCGCTGCACGGTCTGATGCGTGTTCGTGGCTTCACTCAGGATGATGCGCATATCTTCTGTACTGAAGAACAGATCCGTGATGAAGTTAACGCTTGTATTCGTATGGTCTACGATATGTACAGCACCTTTGGCTTCGAGAAGATCGTTGTCAAACTGTCCACTCGCCCCGAAAAACGTATCGGTAGCGATGAAATGTGGGACCGTGCTGAAGCTGACCTGGCCGTTGCGTTGGAAGAAAACAACATCCCGTTTGAGTTCCAACTGGGTGAGGGCGCGTTCTACGGTCCGAAAATTGAATTTACCCTGTATGACTGCCTCGATCGTGCATGGCAGTGCGGTACTGTACAGCTGGACTTCTCTCTGCCGTCCCGTTTAAGCGCCTCTTATGTTGGCGAGAACAACGAGCGTCAGGTGCCGGTTATGATTCACCGTGCAATTCTTGGGTCGATGGAACGTTTCATCGGTATCCTGACCGAAGAGTTCGCTGGCTTCTTCCCGACCTGGCTTGCGCCGGTTCAGGTTGTGGTCATGAACATTACTGATTCTCAGTCTGAATACGTTAACGAATTAACGCAGAAACTACAAAATGCGGGCATTCGTGTAAAAGCAGACTTGAGAAATGAGAAGATAGGCTTTAAAATCCGCGAGCACACTTTACGTCGTGTCCCTTACATGTTGGTCTGTGGCGACAAAGAGGTTGAAGCAGGCAAAGTTGCCGTGCGCACCCGTCGTGGCAAAGACTTGGGCAGCCTGGACGTAAATGAAGTGATTGAGAAGCTGCAACAAGAGATTCGCAGCCGCAGTCTTCAACAACTGGAGGAATAAGGTATTAAAGGCGGAAAACGAGTTCAAACGGCACGTCCGAATCGTATCAATGGCGAGATTCGCGCCCTGGAAGTTCGCTTAACAGGTCTGGAAGGCGAAGCTTTGGGTATTGTGAGTCTGAGAGAAGCAATCGAAAAAGCTGAAGAAGCTGGAGTAGATTTAGTTGAAATCAGCCCTAACGCCGAACCGCCAGTTTGTCGTATTATGGACTACGGCAAGTTCCTTTATGAAAAGAGTAAGTCTTCTAAGGAACAGAAGAAAAAGCAAAAAGTTATCCAGGTTAAGGAAATTAAATTCCGTCCTGGCACCGACGATGGCGATTACCAGGTAAAACTCCGCAGCCTGGTACGCTTTCTGGAAGATGGCGATAAGGCTAAGATCACGCTGCGTTTTCGCGGCCGTGAGATGGCCCACCAACAGATCGGTATGGAAGTGCTCAACCGCGTCCGTGACGATCTGAGTGAACTGGCAGTAGTCGAATCCTTCCCTACGAAGATCGAAGGCCGTCAGATGATCATGGTGCTCGCTCCTAAGAAGAAACAGTAAGGCCTTCAAGTAGCAATGTCTGTGGAGCCTGCGGGTTCCACAGCCGTTGTTCGCCTACGTTTCGTTTATTAACAATGCGAAGTGGAAGTTATTAAAATGCCAAAAATTAAGACCGTACGCGGTGCTGCTAAGCGCTTCAAAAAAACCGGTGGTGGTGGATTTAAGCGTAAGCACGCAAACCTGCGTCATATTCTGACCAAAAAATCTACTAAGCGTAAACGTCACCTGCGTCCAAAAGGCCTGGTTTCTAAAGGCGATCTGGGTCTGGTTATCGCGTGCCTGCCGTACGCATAAGCCGTTAACGTTTAATTAATTTTTTACTAAGAATATAGATACAGGAGAGCACATATGGCTCGCGTAAAACGTGGTGTAGTTGCCCGTGCACGTCACAAGAAAATTTTGAAACAAGCTAAAGGCTACTACGGTGCGCGTTCTCGCGTATACCGCGTTGCCTTCCAGGCTGTTATCAAAGCTGGTCAGTACGCTTATCGTGACCGTCGTCAGAAAAAGCGTCAGTTCCGTCAACTGTGGATTGCGCGTATCAACGCAGCAGCACGTCAGAACGGTATTTCTTACAGCAAATTCATCAACGGCCTGAAAAAAGCCTCTGTTGAAATCGACCGTAAGATCCTGGCTGACATCGCAGTATTCGACAAAGTAGCGTTCACCGCTCTGGTTGAAAAAGCGAAAGCAGCTCTGGCATAAGCCGGTGAAAAGAGGGAGCCTGGCTCCCTCTCTTTTATTGTAGGGCAATCAATTGGTTGACAATTTACCCGTAAGCCTTTTCAATAAAGGTTGTCCGGTTTTTACCACACAAGGTAACGCAAGCATGAATGCTGCTATTTTCCGCTTCTTCTTTTACTTTAGCACCTGAACTCAGGAGGCTTGCGCGTGAAAGAAGAAACGGAAAACAGCGCCTAAAAGCCTCCCTGGTGGAGGCTTTTTTTATACGCGTCATCCTTCAAGTTGTCTCTGTGTTGGCTGCATTCGCTCACCCCAGTCACGTACTGATGTACGCTCCTGAGGATTTGCTCTTTTGCCGCCTTGATACAACTTGAATGATTTTGCGTATATACGAGCGACTAGTGAATATCGCCACATAACGAGGAAAACCATGTCACATCTCGCAGAGCTGGTTGCCAGTGCAACGGCCGCCATTAACCAGGCTTCAGATGTTGCCGCGTTAGACAATGTCCGCGTCGAATATTTGGGCAAGAAAGGGCACTTGACCCTTCAGATGACAACCCTGCGCGAGCTGCCGCCAGAAGAGCGTCCGGCAGCAGGTGCGGTGATAAACGAAGCCAAAGAACAGGTACAGCAAGCGCTGAATGCACGTAAAGCCGAATTAGAAAGTGCTGCGCTGAATGCCCGTCTGGCTGAAGAAACGATCGATATCTCACTGCCGGGACGTCGTATCGAAAACGGCGGTCTGCATCCGGTAACACGTACTATCGACCGTATTGAAAGCTTCTTTGGTGAGCTGGGCTTTACCGTGGCGACCGGTCCGGAAATCGAAGATGACTATCATAACTTCGACGCACTGAATATTCCTGGCCATCATCCGGCACGTGCTGACCACGACACCTTCTGGTTTGACGCGACCCGTCTGCTGCGTACGCAGACTTCCGGTGTGCAGATCCGCACCATGAAAGAAAAACAGCCGCCGATCCGTATCATCGCCCCTGGGCGCGTATATCGTAACGACTACGATCAGACGCACACTCCAATGTTTCATCAGATGGAAGGGCTGATTGTTGATACCAACATCAACTTCACCAACCTGAAAGGTACGCTGCACGATTTCCTGCGCAACTTCTTTGAAGAAGACCTGCAGGTTCGCTTCCGTCCTTCTTACTTCCCGTTCACCGAACCTTCTGCGGAAGTTGATGTGATGGGCAAAAACGGCAAATGGCTGGAAGTGCTGGGCTGTGGGATGGTTCACCCGAACGTGCTGCGCAACGTGGGTATCGATCCGGAGATCTACTCTGGCTTTGCATTCGGTATGGGTATGGAGCGTCTGACCATGTTGCGTTATGGCGTGACCGACCTGCGTTCTTTCTTCGAAAACGATCTGCGTTTCCTCAAACAGTTTAAATAAAGGCAGGATAAAACAATGAAATTCAGTGAACTGTGGTTACGCGAATGGGTAAACCCGGCGATTGATAGCGATGCGCTGTCAAACCAAATCACGATGGCGGGTCTGGAAGTTGACGGTGTGGAACCTGTTTCGGGCGCGTTCAACGGCGTGGTGGTGGGTGAAGTGGTTGAGTGCGCTCAGCACCCGAACGCTGACAAACTGCGCGTCACCAAAGTGAATGTAGGCGGCGACCGCCTGTTGGATATCGTCTGTGGCGCGCCGAACTGCCGTCAGGGCCTGAAAGTGGCTGTGGCAACCGTGGGCGCCGTACTGCCGGGCGACTTTAAAATTAAAGCGGCGAAACTGCGTGGTGAACCGTCTGAAGGCATGCTGTGCTCGTTCTCCGAGCTGGGCATTTCCGACGATCATAGCGGCATTATCGAACTGCCCGCCGATGCGCCAATTGGCACCGATATCCGCGAATACCTGAAGCTTGACGACAACACCATCGAAATCAGCGTTACGCCGAACCGCGCCGACTGCCTGGGTATCATCGGTGTGGCACGTGATGTGGCTGTACTGAACCAGGCTCCATTGGTTGAGCCGCAAATCGCGCCTGTAGCCGCAACCATTAACGACGTCCTGCCGATTCAGGTCGAAGCAGTGGAAGCTTGCCCGCGCTATCTGGGCCGCGTTGTGAAAGGCATCAACGTTAAAGCGCCAACTCCGTTGTGGATGAAAGAAAAACTGCGTCGCTGCGGCATCCGCTCCATTGATGCAGTCGTTGACGTCACCAACTATGTGCTGCTCGAACTGGGTCAGCCAATGCATGCGTTCGACAAAGATCGCATCGAAGGCGGGATTGTTGTTCGTATGGCAAAAGAGGGGGAAACCCTGGTTCTGCTGGACGGCAGCGAAGCGAAACTGAATGCGGATACGCTGGTGATTGCGGACCATAACAAAGCGCTGGCCATGGGCGGCATCTTTGGTGGCGAACATTCCGGCGTGAATGATGAAACGCAAAACGTCCTGCTGGAATGCGCATTCTTCAGCCCGCTGTCTATTACCGGTCGCGCACGTCGTCATGGCCTGCACACCGATGCCTCTCACCGCTATGAGCGTGGTGTCGATCCGGCGCTGCAGTACAAAGCGATGGAGCGCGCTACCCGTTTGCTGATTGATATCTGCGGCGGTGAAGCCGGTCCTATTATTGATGTGACCAACGAAGCGACGCTGCCAAAACGCGCGACCATTACGCTTCGCCGCAGCAAACTGGATCGTCTGATCGGACACCATATTGCTGATGACCAGGTGAGTGATATTCTGCGTCGTCTGGGTTGTAACGTCACGGAAGGTCAGGATGAGTGGAAAGCGGTAGCGCCGAGCTGGCGTTTCGATATGGAAATCGAAGAAGACCTGGTCGAAGAAGTTGCCCGTGTATACGGGTATGACAATATCCCGAATACGCCAATTCAGGCAGGTCTGATCATGGGTGAGCATCGTGAAGCGGATTTATCGCTGAAACGTGTAAAAACCATGCTGAATGACAAAGGCTACCAGGAAGTTATTACCTACAGCTTTGTCGACCCGAAAATTCAGGCGTTGCTGCATCCGGGTGAAGAATCGCTGCTGCTGCCAAGCCCAATTTCTATTGATATGTCAGCAATGCGCTTGTCACTGTGGACCGGTTTGCTGTCAACGGTGGTGTATAACCAGAATCGTCAGCAGAACCGTGTGCGTATTTTTGAAACGGGTTTACGTTTCGTACCGGATACGCAGGCCAACCTTGGGATCCGTCAGGATCTGATGCTGGCAGGCGTGATCTGCGGTAACCGTCATGATGAACACTGGAATCTGGCAAAAGAGACCGTTGATTTCTATGATTTGAAAGGCGATCTGGAAGCGGTTCTCGACCTGACCGGCAAACTGGCGGACATTCAGTTCAAAGCTGAAGCGAATCCAGCACTGCATCCGGGTCAGTCTGCGGCGATTTATCTGAAAGGTGAACGTATTGGTTTCATTGGGGTTGTTCATCCTGAACTGGAACGTAAACTGGATCTGAACGGTCGCACTCTGGTATTTGAACTTGAGTGGAACAAGCTCGCAGACCGCGTGGTGCCTCAGGCGCGTGAAGTTTCTCGCTTCCCAGCGAACCGTCGCGACATCGCAGTCGTTGTGGCAGAAAACGTTCCCGCTGCGGATATTTTATCCGAGTGTAAGAAAGTTGGCGTAAATCAGGTAGTTGGCGTAAACTTATTTGACGTGTACCGCGGTAAGGGTGTTGCGGAGGGTTATAAGAGCCTCGCTATCAGCCTGATCCTTCAGGATACCAGCCGTACACTTGAAGAAGAGGAGATTGCCGCTACCGTCGCCAAATGTGTAGAGGCATTAAAAGAGCGATTCCAGGCATCATTGAGGGATTGAACCTATGGCGCTTACAAAAGCTGAAATGTCAGAATATCTGTTTGATAAGCTTGGGCTTAGCAAGCGGGATGCCAAAGAACTGGTCGAGCTGTTTTTCGAAGAGATCCGTCGTGCTCTGGAAAATGGTGAGCAGGTAAAACTCTCTGGTTTTGGTAACTTCGATCTGCGTGATAAGAATCAACGTCCGGGCCGTAACCCGAAAACGGGCGAAGATATTCCCATTACAGCACGGCGCGTGGTGACCTTCAGACCCGGACAGAAGTTAAAAAGCCGGGTTGAAAACGCAACGCCCAAAGAAGAGTGATTTAACGATTCGTTAAGTTACTTGCGCTGCCAAGCGCAAAGCATGACGTATATAACTAAAAAGGCCGCTCTGCGGCCTTTTTCCTTTTCACTACCGAAACAGCACCGTAGAATCACCCCCATCTCTTTTCAGCAGAATGGAAAACATGCTGACTTTCGCCCATCAACAGCAGCGACGAAACGTGCGCTGGATACTGTCTCTGTCAGTGCTGATGTTACTGGCAACGATTTTAAGCTTGTGCGCAGGAGAACAATGGATCGCTCCCGGCGACTGGTTCAGCGCCCGCGGCGATCTGTTCGTCTGGCAAATCCGCTTTCCTCGTACCCTCGCCGTTTTGCTGGTAGGCGCTGCGTTGGCCTTATCCGGTGCGGTAATGCAGGCCCTCTTTGAAAATCCCCTCGCGGAACCGGGTCTACTGGGCGTGTCTAACGGCGCAGGAGTTGGGCTCATCGCTGCGGTGCTGCTCGGCCAGGGACAGCTTCCCGGCTGGGCGTTGGGTTTATGCGCCATCGCCGGGGCGCTGATTATTACTCTCATTCTGTTACGCTTTGCCCGTCGGCATTTGTCTACCAGTCGCTTGCTGCTGGCGGGAGTGGCGCTGGGCATTATCTGTAGCGCGCTGATGACGTGGGCCATCTACTTTTCCACCTCTTTTGACTTACGACAACTGATGTACTGGATGATGGGTGGCTTTGGCGGCGTAGACTGGCATCAGGCCTGGCTGATGGTGGCGTTGATCCCCGTACTGATATGGATCTGCTGTCAGTCTCAGCCGATGAATATGCTGGCGCTGGGGGAAACTTCTGCGCGCCAACTGGGGTTACCATTATGGTTCTGGCGCAATCTGCTGGTGGTCGCCACGGGATGGATGGTCGGCGTAAGCGTGGCGCTGGCGGGAGCGATTGGTTTCATTGGATTGGTTATCCCACATATTTTGCGGTTGTGTGGTTTAACCGATCACCGTGTTCTCCTGCCTGGCTGCGCGTTGGCTGGCGCAATCGCGTTATTGTTTGCCGATGTTGTCGCGCGTTTGGTGCTGGCTTCGGCTGAACTGCCCATCGGCGTGGTGACGGCTACCATGGGAGCCCCGGTATTTATCTGGCTATTGTTGAAAGCCGCGCGCTAGAAAGCGTTGGTTCGGTCTATGATTAAAAACTGAAAATCAACCTGTTGTTCTGGAGATGCTATGCAAGACACTATCCTCAATACAGAAGTGACGACCATTGACGGCGAGGCGACTACGCTGCAACCGTATTCCGGCAATGTACTGTTAATCGTCAACGTTGCTTCAAAATGTGGACTGACGCCGCAATACGAACAACTGGAGAACCTGCAGAAAGCCTGGCATCAGCAGGGCTTCAATGTGCTTGGTTTTCCCTGCAATCAGTTTCTGGGCCAGGAACCGGGCAGCGAAGACGAAATAAAAACGTATTGCAGTATGACCTGGGGCGTTACTTTCCCGATGTTCAGCAAGATTGACGTCAACGGCGAGGGGCGTCATCCGCTCTATCAGAAGCTGATTGATGCCGCGCCAACGGCTGTTGCGCCAGCAGACAGTGGATTCTATGAACGTATGGTCAGTAAAGGCCGGGCGCCGCTCTACCCGGACGATATCCTGTGGAACTTTGAGAAGTTTTTAGTGGGGCGGGATGGGCAAGTACTGCAACGATTCTCTCCGGATATGACGCCTGAGGATCCTATGCTGGTGCAAAGCATCAAGAAGGCGCTGGCAAACTAATGTCTCGATTGATGCAGCTACAGGATGTAGCGGAATCGACCCGGCTCGGCCCGCTTTCTGGTGAAATAAAAGCAGGGGAAATCCTGCATTTGGTGGGACCTAACGGTGCGGGGAAAAGTACGCTGTTGGCGCGTATGGCGGGTTTGACGACCGGGGAGGGCAGCATCACCTTTGGCGACATGGCGCTTGAAGAATGGCCGGCAGCAAAGCTGGCGCAATATCGTGCTTATCTTGCGCAACAGCAAAACCCGCCTTTTGCCATGCCAGTCTGGCATTTTCTGACGCTGCATCAACCCGACAAAGCGCGAGTCGATCTGTTACAGGAGGTCGCCGATGCGCTGGGTTTGGGGGATAAGCTGGGGCGTGGCGTGAATCAACTCTCCGGCGGTGAATGGCAGCGTGTACGCCTCGCTGCCGTTATTTTGCAAATTTGCCCGCAAGCAAATCCATTCGGTCAGCTTTTACTGTTGGATGAGCCGATGAACAGCCTTGACGTCGCGCAACAAAACGCCCTGGACAAGTTATTGGGGCAGCTTTGTTTGCAGGGAATAGCGATTGTAATGAGCAGCCATGACCTCAATCATACCTTGCGCCATGCGCATAAGGCCTGGTTGCTCAAACGTGGGAAGCTGGTTGCAAGTGGCTCACGTGATACGGTCCTGACGCCAGCTAATCTGTCTGCGGCTTACGGCGTGAACTTCCGTCGTTTGGATATCGAAGGCCACAGAATGCTCATATCAACCACTTAAGTTAAATGGGTTCTTGAAAATCATATAATTTCCACGCTAAATTGGCATAAAAATTAAATCCAGAGGATTCGTCCTGAATGCGTTTTTGGCTCCTTTTTATCACAGCATTGTTTTTGGCGGGCTGCAGCAGCCATCGTGCTCCTGCGCCAAATGCCCACTTGTCGGATTCTATCGCCGTTATTGCTGGTCTTAATGACCAGCTACAAACCTGGCACGGTACACCTTATCGTTATGGTGGTATGAGCCGTAGCGGGGTGGATTGCTCAGGGTTTGTTTTGATGACGATGCGGGATCAATTCGATCTACAGCTCCCGCGCGACACGCGCACGCAATCAAAGATTGGTACCGAAATCGATAAAGATGATTTGCTGCCAGGCGATCTGGTTTTCTTTAAAACCGGATCCGGAGAAAGTGGTCTGCATGTCGGCATTTACGACACCAATAATCAATTTATTCATGCCTCAACCAGCCGCGGAGTGATGCGCTCGTCACTGGATAATGTCTACTGGCGTAAAAACTTTTGGCAGGCTCGACGTATTTAATCCTCACAACTGACGAGGCTGCCAGCGACTGCGCAGCCTCGCCCCCAGCGTTTGCACGTTAACTTTTATATCTGTCCTAAGCAGAACAATAACCCTGCGCGTTAAGAGAGTATCTTACTAAAAATATGATTTATACCGAGATATTAAAAAGTGCAAAGCTGGATATTCGCTTATAATCAGGATAAGCTAAAAAAAAGGATTCGATTTACTGGCTATAAAGGGAAAAATGAAAGAGCCTCTACTTGCATCAGCAGTAACGTATTTCTCCATCCTTTGCTACAGGATGCCGGATAACACCTATGCAGAGGGGCTGGTACGATGATTGTTTCACTGGATAATCTTTATCAATCGGAATTCTCTTTTCTTCCGGCGAGAAGTGAAAAAGGCGATCTTGAGTTCGTAGATATCATCACCAGTTTTGCCAGCCTGCATGGGGATGTGCGTATACCAACCGAGCTGGTCTTACCCCGGATGTCGGACGATGAGCAATACCGTTTATTTGCAGAAAAACTAGAATTAATCGAAACGTGCCAACATTTTTTTATTCAGCGCAGAGTCTCAGCCTGGATTAATTTAACTCCGGCAATTGCTAATACTTTATTATCAGACGCTAAATATGCTTCACAAATTGAACGATTTTCATTTCTGGAACTGACTATTAATGAAAGCTATCCAGAGTTAAACAAAGGTAAAGACAATCCAACGCTGGCTGCGCTTGCGGCAAGATTTCCATTAGTTTTACAAAACTATGGCGCCGGCGGCATATCAACGCGGGCAATTTTTGATGGCCTGTTCAAACGTGTGGTGTTGGATAAAAACTTTGTTCAACAAAGGATTGCACATATTTCATTTGAACCATTTATGCGCGCTATCCAGGCGCAAATCTCACCCTGCTGTGAGTCAATCATCATTAGCGGTATTGACACGCAAGAGATGCTGGCGCGAGTGCTTCCTCTCGGTTTCAGCGCGATGCAGGGAGGACTGTGGCCTGCGGTGCCGCCCGCGCAGATAATTTCATTGTCCAGGATATAACCCTTTTATTTGCTGGTGTTTAACAGGCTATTAACAGTCTACACTAGAGACAGGAGGCCTTATGACCCTGTCTTTTACCACCCGCTGGCGTGATGAATTACCAGCAACCTATACAGCACTCTCGCCCACGCCCCTGAAAAACGCGCATCTTATCTGGCATAACGATGCTCTGGCTGAGCAATTGGCTATTCCTGCGGCGCTGTTTACTCTTCCAGATGGTTCAGGCGTTTGGGGAGGCGAATCCTTGCTTCCCGGGATGTCGCCTTTAGCGCAAGTTTATAGCGGACATCAGTTCGGCGTCTGGGCAGGACAGCTTGGCGACGGACGCGGGATCCTGCTGGGCGAACAACAGCTTGCTGATGGCTCGACGCTTGACTGGCACCTGAAAGGCGCCGGACTCACGCCTTATTCCCGCATGGGCGATGGACGCGCCGTGCTGCGTTCAACCATTCGCGAAAGTCTGGCCAGCGAGGCGATGCACTACCTGGGAATACCCACCACGCGGGCATTGTCGATTGTCACCAGCGACACGCCGGTATATCGCGAAACGGTAGAGCATGGGGCGATGCTCATCCGCGTGGCGCAAAGCCATATGCGCTTTGGCCATTTTGAACACTTTTACTATCGTCGCGAGCCGGAAAAAGTCCGTCAACTGGCAGACTTCGCGATTCGTCATTACTGGCCGCATTGGCAGGAAGAAGCCGATAAATATCAGCTGTGGTTTAGCGATATTGTCACGCGTACCGCAAGCTTAATCGCCGACTGGCAGGCGGTAGGGTTTGCGCATGGCGTTATGAATACGGACAACATGTCGATTCTGGGGCTGACGATGGATTACGGTCCGTATGGTTTTCTTGATGACTACGTGCCAGATTTTATCTGTAACCACTCCGATCATCAGGGACGATACAGTTTCGATAATCAACCGGCCGCCGCGTTGTGGAACCTGCAACGTCTGGCGCAAACCCTGTCGCCATTTATCCCGGTCGAGGCGCTCAATGATGCGCTGGACAATTACCAGATGGCGCTGTTAGCGCGTTACGGTCAACGGATGCGGCAAAAGCTCGGCTTTTTTAGCGAGCAGAAAAACGATAACGACCTGCTGAGTGAACTGTTTAGCCTGATGGCGCGAGAAAGACGCGACTATACGCGAACGTTTCGCATGCTCAGTCTGACGGAACAACACAGTGCGCTATCTCCGCTACGCGATGAGTTTGTGGACCGTGCGGCTTTTGACGGCTGGTTCACGCGGTATCGCTCGCGTCTGGAACAGGACAGCGTTGCTGACGATGTCAGACAAACACAGATGAAGGCGGCAAACCCGGCGATGGTTTTACGCAACTGGCTGGCGCAACGGGCGATTAGTCAGGCGGAGCAGGGTGATTACGCCGAGCTACATCGGCTGCACCAGGCGTTGCGTACCCCGTTTGTGGATCGCGATGATGACTATGTCAGTCGGCCGCCTGACTGGGGCAAACGGCTGGAAGTGAGCTGTTCAAGCTAAGGTGCCAGAAATACCTGTGGGGACGCGTTGGCCGGATGATGGCCAACGTGAACCTGAGCACCGTACCAGCGCATCAGATCATCGGCCCGTAACACGGTCTCCGGCGTCCCTTGCGACGCCAGCCTGCCATTATGCAATAACACTATTCTGTCAGCCCACAAGGCGGCGAGATTCAAATCGTGAAGCACAATACACACATGCAGCTCTCCTGAAGCGACAAGCGTTTTCAGTAACCGCAGCAGATGCTGCTGGTGGTAAAGATCCAGCGCAGAGGTGGGTTCATCAAGAAATAACCAGCCGCGAGGCGCTCCGTCGCACCAGAGTTGCGCCAGGGCTCGGGCTAACTGCACGCGCTGTTGCTCGCCGCCGGAAAGCGCGGCGTATTGCCGACCTGCCAATGGTGTGCATCCGGTCATGTCCATCACCTGCGCGATAAGGCGAGATTCCGAACGCTGGGTCCAGGGCGCGCGTCCCATCGCGATAACGGCCTCTACCGGCCAGTCAAATCCCAGTTGCGTTTGCTGACGCATCACCGCCCGATGGCGCGACAGGGTCTGCGTATGCCACTCATTCAGCGCTTTGCCCGCCAGCACGCAGCGCCCGGCAATAGGTTTGAGGAAACCGGTCAACAGGCGCAGCAGGGTAGATTTCCCCGCACCGTTTGGGCCGATGAGCGCCACCAGTTCACCTTTTGCGAGGGCAAGCGATACATCAGCAATCACCGACTTGCCCGCCACGCGATAGTGAAGCCCTTCAGCAACGAAATATTCAGCCATGCGATCCTCGCTGACGAAAAATAAGCCATAAAAACCACGGGGCGCCGAGCAGACTGGTTAACAGACCGACCGGCATTTCCGCCGGCGCAACTGAGGTGCGGGCCAGCGTGTCGGCAATCAGTAATAAAAACGCGCCCGCCAGCACGGAACCGGGGATAACGGCCCGATGGTCTGCGCCGAGCCACATCCGCATTAAATGCGGGATAACCAGCCCGATGAAGCCAATTACGCCGCTTACTGCTACCGCTGCGGCTACCAGCAAGGCGCTGCAAAGCAGCAAAATACGCTGGATTGTACGCACATTCACGCCAAGATAATGTGCCTCTTCCTCACCCAGTTGCAGCAGGTTCAGGGCCGGAGCCAGATGCCAGATGATCAGCACCGTCGGGATAGCCAGCGAGGTAACCGCCAGCAGCGTGGACCATTGCGCAGCGCCCAGACTTCCCATCCCCCACAGCGACAGCTGGCGCAGTTGCGCATCATTACTGACCCACGACAGAACGCCAACAGCCGCCCCGCAGAGCGCGTTGATCGCTATACCGACCAGCAGCAGCCGCGAGAGTGAGCCGTCGCGCTGTTGGCTGAGGATAAAAATCACCACGGTAGCCGCCAGCGCGCCGACAAATGCAGCCAACATTGGCGCATACAGCATCAGTAACGCGGGCAAAGAGACAGGCAGTACCACCAACAGCGTAACCGGCAGGTCGCGCAGGGTAATTTCATCCTGTAGCCAGCCGGAGCTGAAATCGATTTTTGCCTCCGGGAAACCGGTGGTTGCGCCACCCGGTTGCTGTTCCTGACGATAGTATTCGCCACCGTAGGTCATCAGGTGAGAAGCAAATGAGTCGGTAAACAGGCGGCTACGGTTGTCGATTTTCCCGCCTTTGGTGGTCTGCTTGCGAAATTCGCCGGTGCTATCCGTGTTTTGTGCATTAATACGCGCTTCGGACCAGTAGATGCGCGCATCCGCGTTCAGCCAGTCATTATCCGCCGGGGAGAGGGAGTAAGTCAGTTGCGCATCGCGTTGGATGGTTGAGCGTTCGGTCATTGGATTGCTGGTGGCATCCGCCGCGCTGGTTTGTGGGTTTTTAGGTTCCCGGGCATCATTGTTGTAATAACGCAGCGAGCCGGCCAGCGTCTGGGCGCTGTCAATTTTCCAGCTGCCTTTCGCCAGCATATTGTTAATCGCTTCGTCGTTCGGAGCGGTAGTACCGTCGCTCTGGCGCAAATTACCGCGATCGCGGCTGGACCAGGCCAGCAGCCCATCGAGGGTATCGGTGCGGCCAAATGTGCTGGCGCCCATACCGAGGCTATGATCGCCGGTAGCTGCGGTACCGAACACGCGATAACCGCTGTTTTGTCCGGCTGCCAGCAGATCTTTAGCATCCGCAGTGTCATAGGCGATTACGCCACCCAGCGCGCCGCTGCCATACAGCAGTGCGGAAGGGCCGCGTACCACTTCAATCCGCTTGATTAGCGCCGGATCGAGGAAGGTACTGTTCAGGTGCCCGGTATCGGTTCCCTGGCGAACGCCATCCACCAGCACCAGAACACCGCGACGGTCATAGCCGCGCAGATTGACGTCCTGACCATTTGTCCGACCCGTACCGTCCAGGGTCAGGCCCGGAACCTTCCGTAACAGGTCGGCTGCCGAGCTGGCTGTCTGGTTTTCAGGTGCAGTAGCGTCGATAACGCTGACCATCATCGGCGCTTCAAAGGCGCTACGGGGATTACCGGTGGCGGTGACGGTCATATCCTCTACTGCCGCCCAGGCAACGACGGGAAGATTACTGACAATCGCCAACGCCAGGAGCGACGGGCGCAAGGATGCGGTGTGCAGGTGGGGCATAGCAACTCTCCATTAGAAAATCGAAAAGCGCTGGCTGCCTGGGTATCACCTGGGTGGCTGGCGAAAAGTGTCGTTTATTTAGTCAGAATGAGTTTTCCAGCATGGGTCTGGCGCAGCAGGTAGTGCTGGCCATCGTGCTCTATAATCACGCGTCCTTCTTTGCCCAGCAAACTTTTACTGTCAATGCGACGCTCGGTTGCGGCGACGACAGGCGGTGTTTTTTCTTTTGCAGGCGTTGCTGTTGTGTTATCCATACGTGACATAGAGTTTAAAAATAGCAATCAATGTAACAATGATAATCATTATCATCAAACTGCAAATTTGCGGCAAGCGTTTTTGTGAAATAATTGTGACGGGAACGGTTTTTGCACAACAATGAAGGGAAAAACAAAGAATTACCACCGGGCAACGTAGTGTTACCCGGTGAACAGCGTTAAAAACGGCTATCAACCGCAGAGGCGAGTTTGCCCACCAGCAGTTCAGTATCTTCCCAGTTCAGGCACGGGTCGGTAATCGACTGACCGTAAACCAGCGGCTGACCGCTAACGATTTTTTGCGTGCCTTCGCGCAGGAAACTTTCCGCCATGATCCCGGCAATCGCCGTCGAACCGTTGCGAATTTGCTGGCATACGTCATCACACACTTCCAACTGACGGCGATGCTGCTTCTGGCAATTACCGTGGCTAAAATCGACGACCAAATGCTCAGGCAGGGAAAATTCGTGCAGGGTATCGCAGGCGGCGGCAATATCTTCAGCATAATAATTTGGCTTTTTACCACCGCGCATAATGATATGCCCGTATGGGTTACCACTGGTCTGATAAATGGTCATCTGGCCGGTTTTATCCGGGGAGAGGAACATATGGCTGGCGCGGGAGGCGCGAATCGCATCGACAGCGATACGGGTATTGCCATCCGTGCCGTTCTTAAACCCAACCGGGCAGGAAAGAGCAGACGCCATTTCGCGGTGGATCTGGCTTTCGGTGGTGCGCGCGCCAATGGCGCCCCAACTGATTAAATCGGCAATAAACTGGCCGGTCACCATGTCGAGGAATTCCGTTGCCGTGGGTACACCCAGTTCATTGACCTGCAACAGCAATTTACGCGCCAGCTCAATGCCGTGGTTCACACGGTAACTGCCGTTCAGATCCGGGTCGGAAATTAAGCCTTTCCAGCCCACGACGGTGCGTGGCTTTTCAAAATAGGTACGCATCACGATTTCGAGACGCGTCTGGTACTTTTCGCGCAGCGCCTGTAGACGCGTGGCGTATTCCACTGCGGCATCAAGATCGTGAATCGAGCAAGGGCCTACGATCACCAGCAAACGGGGGTCTTCACCGTTCAATATTTTTTCTATCCGGCGTCGGGAGTCCGTAACATGACGGGCGACGGAGGACGAAACAGGATGCCGCTGCGCAAGCTCTGCTGGAGTGACCAGGTTGTCAATACGCGCAGTACGGAGTTCATCGGTTCTGTTCATTACTTGTCTCAGAAATTTGTTGCTTCAACGGCAGGACTACCGGGAAGTGATGTGCATCACAATATCACACTCATCCGGCCTGGTGGCGAGCATAATAACAAAAAATCGAACCAATGCACTAGCATTCTAGTACATGCGGCGATTCAGCCCCATAATGTCGAGGATCTTGGTGGCAATCTCTTCTACCGAGTAATTGGTACTGTTCAACCATGGGATCTGATTTTTCCGGTACAGTGCTTCCACTTCGGCAACTTCCATCCGACACTGGCGCAGAGAGGCGTAACGGCTGTTCTCCCGTCGCTCTTCGCGGATCGCCGCCAGGCGTTCGGGGTCGATGGTCAGGCCGAACAGTTTATGCTGCAGCGGCTTCAGGGACGTGGGCAGCACCAGGTTATCCATATCATCGGCAATAAAGGGGTAGTTGGCCGCGCGGATACCAAACTGCATGGCCAGATACAAACTGGTCGGGGTTTTGCCGCAACGGGAAACGCCGAGCAGGATCACCTGCGCCTGATCGAGGTTGCGCAACGAAATACCATCGTCATGGGCAAGAGTGTAATCAATGGCGGCAATACGCGCATCGTACTTGTTGAGGTTGCCGGGATTCAGGCCGTGGGTACGATGGGCTATCGGCGTTGGGTCGAGCTTCATCTCTTGCTGCAATGGGGCGACCAGCGCCTGCACGATATCCTGACAAAACCCCTCGCTTTGCAGAATGATTGAGCGGATTTCCGGCAAGACGATGGAGTAAAACACCAGAGGACGCACGCCGGTTTGTTGGTAAATGGCGTCAATCTGGTCTTTAACCGCGCGCGCGCGGCTCTCGTTTTCAACAAACGGCAGCGTAATGCTGTTGATAGTGACCGGAAATTGCGACATTACCGCGTGGCCCAATACCTCGGCGGTGATGGCCGTACCATCAGAAATATAAAAAACGTGACGATCAACAGCATTATCCATTTTGTGCATCCTGGGGCAGACATAATTCTCTGAAAGCATAAATTAAAATTCGCCAGAAGCGAATATTGCGCTATCACTTTTATAAACTGAAACGCTATTTTTATATTTAATGAAAAGTACATTTCATTTTTCGGAACAAATGTTTATACCGATAGTTTTTGTGGTGATCCCCTGTCGCTCGCGGGTTTGCGCAAATGCGGAAACAATCTTAAAAAATAAAAAATAAAGTTGCTTGAACGATTCACCGTTTTTTTCGCCGCGGTAAATATGCAAAGATAAATACGCAAAATTGAGTTTCCTAACCTCGTTCATATATAAGGATTGTTCGATGTCCAACAATGGCTCGTCACCGCTGGTGCTTTGGTATAACCAACTCGGCATGAATGATGTAGACAGAGTTGGGGGCAAAAATGCCTCCCTGGGTGAAATGATTACTAACCTTTCCGGTATGGGTGTTTCCGTACCGAATGGTTTTGCAACAACCGCCGATGCGTTTAACCAGTTTCTGGACCAAAGCGGTGTAAACCAGCGCATTTATGAGCTGCTGGATAAAACGGATATTGATGATGTTACCGAGCTTGCGAAAGCCGGGGCACAGATCCGCCAGTGGATTATCGACACTCCTTTCCAGCCGGAGCTGGAAAATGCCGTCCGCGATGCCTACGCGCAGCTGTCAGCAGACGATGCCCATGCCTCTTTTGCCGTGCGTTCTTCCGCCACCGCAGAAGATATGCCAGATGCGTCATTTGCAGGTCAGCAGGAAACCTTCCTCAACGTCCAGGGCTTCGATGCTGTCCTGGTCGCTATCAAACACGTATTTGCTTCGCTGTTTAACGACCGCGCGATCTCTTATCGTGTTCACCAGGGCTATGATCACCGTGGCGTGGCGCTTTCTGCTGGCGTCCAGCGGATGGTGCGCTCCGACCTTGCGTCCTCAGGCGTTATGTTCTCCATCGATACCGAATCCGGTTTCGACCAGGTGGTGTTTATCACTTCCGCATGGGGCCTGGGCGAGATGGTGGTGCAGGGGGCCGTTAACCCGGATGAGTTCTACGTCCACAAACCGACGCTGGCGGCTAACCGTCCGGCTATCGTTCGTCGCACCATGGGATCGAAAAAAATCCGTATGGTCTACGCGCCAACCCAGGAACACGGTAAGCAGGTGACCATTGAGGATGTGCCGCAGGAACAGCGCGATATTTTCTCTCTGACCAATGACGAAGTGCAGGAACTGGCGAAGCAGGCGGTACAGATCGAGAAGCATTACGGTCGTCCGATGGACATCGAATGGGCGAAAGACGGTCATACAGGCAAGCTGTTCATTGTTCAGGCTCGTCCGGAAACCGTGCGTTCTCGCGGGCAGGTGATGGAGCGGTATACGCTGCACGCCCAGGGTAAAATTATTGCGGAAGGTCGCGCCATCGGTCACCGCATTGGCGCCGGCCCGGTCAAAGTTATTCACGACATCAGCGAAATGAACCGTATTGAGCCCGGCGACGTACTGGTGACTGATATGACCGACCCGGACTGGGAACCGATCATGAAGAAAGCGGCGGCGATTGTGACCAACCGTGGTGGCCGTACCTGTCACGCGGCGATCATTGCCCGTGAACTGGGGATCCCTGCCGTGGTTGGCTGTGGCGATGCCACCGAGCGCATGAAGGATGGTGAGAAGGTCACTGTCTCCTGCGCCGAAGGCGACACCGGTTATGTTTACGCTGAGATGCTTGATTTCAGCGTGAAGAGCTCCAGCGTGGAGACTATGCCGGATCTGCCATTGAAGGTGATGATGAACGTCGGCAACCCGGACCGGGCTTTCGACTTTGCCTGCCTGCCGAACGAAGGCGTTGGTCTGGCGCGCCTGGAATTTATCATTAACCGCATGATCGGCGTGCACCCTCGTGCGCTGTTGGAGTTTGATGACCAGACGCCTGAGCTGCAAAATGAAATCCGCGGCATGATGAAAGGTTTCGACTCTCCGCGTGAATTCTACGTTGGTCGTCTGACGGAAGGGATCGCGACGCTGGGCGCGGCGTTTTATCCGAAACGCGTCATCGTGCGTATGTCGGACTTTAAGTCCAACGAATATGCTAACCTGGTTGGCGGTGAGCGTTATGAACCGCACGAAGAGAACCCAATGCTGGGCTTCCGCGGGGCGGGCCGTTACGTTTCAGACAGCTTCCGCGACTGTTTCGCACTGGAATGTGACGCGGTGAAACGTGTCCGTAACGACATGGGTCTGACTAACGTTGAAGTGATGGTACCGTTTGTACGTACCGTTGCCCAGGCGAAAGCGGTGGTTGAAGAGCTGGCGCGTCAGGGGCTGAAACGCGGCGAGAATGGCCTGAAGATCATCATGATGTGCGAGATCCCGTCTAACGCCCTGTTGGCAGAACAGTTCCTTGAGTACTTCGATGGCTTCTCCATCGGCTCAAACGACATGACGCAGCTGGCGCTGGGCCTGGACCGTGACTCGGGTGTGGTTTCTGAACTGTTTGATGAGCGTAACGACGCGGTGAAAGCGCTGCTGTCGATGGCGATTCGCGCTGCTAAGAAACAGGGCAAATACGTGGGTATTTGCGGTCAGGGACCTTCTGACCACGAAGACTTCGCGGCCTGGCTGATGGAAGAGGGGATCGACAGTCTGTCGCTGAACCCGGACACAGTCGTACAGACCTGGCTGAGCCTGGCTGAACTGAACAAGTAATATCATGCCTTATCCGGCCTATTCAACGTAGGCCGGATAAGATGCGTTAGCATCGCCATCCGGCGCTCTATCCTGCAACACTCTCCATGCTCAAACGTTTAATAATATCCTGACGCAACTGGTATTTTTGTACCTTACCGGACGCTGTGCGCGGTAACTTCTCGACAACCACGATATGCTCCGGGTATTTATACTTTGCCACCCGTTTGCGGCTAAAAAAGGCGACGACAGATTCCAGCGACAGCGAATGATGTGGGGCTTTTAGTACCACATAAGCGCACGACCTTTCACCTAACCGTTCGTCCGGCATCGCGACAACGCAGGCATCATGAATGCGTGGATGCTGCAATAAAATATCCTCCACCTCGCGGCTGCTGATATTTTCCCCACCGCGCACAATAATATCTTTTTTACGCCCGGTGATTTTGATGTATCCCGCGTCGTCCATCCGGCACAAGTCGCCACTGTAATACCAACCTTCTTTATCCAGCGCACGGGCGGTCAGTTCGGGTTCATCGAGGTAGCCCATAAAAACATTGGGACCACGCGAGGCTTCTTCACCTTCTACTCCTGCGGGCAGGGTATTGCGCGCTTCATCGACGACTTTAATTTCGACCCCTGCGGCAGCATAGCCGTCGGTGGTCATCATGCGGGAAGGTGAATCATCGAGATTGACCAGCGCATGCGGCGAGCTCTCCGTTGAGCCATATATGCTTAACAATTTAATGCCGAGCCGTTGGCAGTCACGGGCAATCTTTTGCGGAATGGTGGTACCTCCGCATAGAAAAAAGCGTAGCGAGGAGAGATCGCAGGAGCGTTTTTCCATGCGACACAACATGTCATAGACAAATGGCGTTGCGCCGAGTACGCAGGTGCAGTGCTGTTGCTCCAGCAGATCGAGACAGGCGTCTGGAGTAAAAATATCCAACAACACGCTGCGTGCGCCGATTAAAAACGGTGCGGTAACGCCATGCAGAAAACCGGTAGCGTGGCCAAGCGGCGCGGGCATTAAAAACACATCTTGCCAGGTGAGATTGAGACGGGCGCAGTAGGCGCGTTCGCTGGCAAGAATGTTATTGTGAGTTAACATTACGCCTTTCGGCATCCCCTCGGTTCCGGAGGTAAACAGTACCGCTGCCAGTTCATCAGCGTGGACGTTAATCGTTTGGCTTAACGGCGGTGCTAAAAGCAGTTGGCTGAGCGCCTGCGCGGTGGTTGCCGGGGCCAGTTTATCCACGGCGACAATCTGTTGCAGATGCGGTAACTGGTTTTGTAAGGGGAGGATCAAATCGACCGGTCGGCTTTGTTTAAACAGGGTAGGTGCGAAAAAAATCTTCGCTTTGCATTTATTCAATACCCATACCAACTCCGCTTCGCGCCAGGCGGGTAGTAACGGGACGGAAACGGCTCCGGTTTTCAGGCAGGCCAGATAAATAATGGTAAATTCGCACCAGCCCGGCAACTGGAAAGCGACGCGATCGCCGGGTTGAATACCGCAGGCTAAAAACCAGCTCGCCAGACTGCTGGCGGCACCGTCGAGTGCGGCATAGGTATATGAAGCGCCATGATTATCAACCACGGCGATTTTATCCGGCATGGCTCTGGCTGTTTGGTTCCAGTAATCGCCAAGCGAAGCATCTCCCCATAAACCTTGTTGTCGCCAGGCTTCGCGACGTTCGGCGTTAAACGTTAGTGTGATACTCATTCGTTATTCCCAGGATAATATCGGCATACGTCTGACCGGATTGGCCGTGGAGGCCGATCCGGGGTGCAACGGCTCAATCCGTTAGCCGTAGCGGAAATCAATGCCAAATGTTCCTGCCGGATACTCCCATTGTTCGAGGATAGTATCGCCGCACAGCACTCGACAGGTGCCACATTCCAGGCAGCCAGCAGAATCAAAATGAATATTTCCACTCTCGTCCTGCTTATACAGTCCGGCGGGACAGGCCTTCAGCAGTTTGCGAAATTCGTTAAGGTCGGGATGTTCGCCCAGAATAATGTGCGGGTGACCTTCATCGACATTGAATTTATTGACGCCCAGCTTGACGTCGACGTTAACGGTATTGTCCTGACTCATAGCGCAGTTGCCCCCTTGATGCCGTCTTTCAGTAAGTTCATCAACCCAATTTGCTTCGCATGGGACATCATCATCTTACGAATCGGCTGGTTCGGACGCCCATCAACGGTGAACATATCGTTCATGATATCCGCGACCATGCGAGGGTATTGGGTGAACAAGCGCGGGTTTTCCATCAGCGCCGGGATCTTGCGAAAATGCTGTAAATCACGCATCACACAGCCCTGTTCAAGGGCGCGTTTGTAGTCCATCAGGCTGCTGGCGGAGAAGTCCTTGCGTTCTTTGGCTGCAATGGCGGTTTGGGCGGCGGCTTCTGCGGAGGCTATTGCTAAATCCATACCACGCACCGTGTAACCCAGATTCAGACAGAAACCCGCGGCATCGCCGACGATCATTACGCCGTCATCAACCAGTTTGGGTACCATTGCCAGCCCGCCTTCCGGCACCATATGTGCGGAATACTCCAGCAGTTCTCCTCCCGCAATCAGCGGACGAATAGTCGGGTGTTGCTTAAAGTCTTCCAGCATTTGTGGAATACTTTTCGTCGCGTGAGCAATATCCCCCAGCCCGCATACCAGCCCCAGAGAGACCGAGTCCTGGTTGGTATACAGAAAGCCTCCCCCCATCAGTCCATCGGACGGTGAACCGGCAAACAGCCAGGCTGCGCCTTCATCGCCTGAGAGGTTGAATCGGTCCGCAATTACAGCCGGCGGTAAGCCGATCAACTCCTTTACGCCAACGGCATAGTGGTGAGCGGAAGAGGGCGGTACCATCCCCAGCGACCGTCCTAATATTGAGTTGACGCCATCGGCCAGGATGACAATATTGGCTTCGAGAATATCGTCACCGGCTTGCACACCGGTGACTCTGGTACCTTCGCGGATCAGCGCATCAACGCGGACGCCGGGGATGAACTGCGCGCCTGCCTGTTCTGCTTTTTCCATCAGCCAGGGATCAAGCCGGTTGCGCAACACGGTGTAAGAATCCTGTGCTGGCGCGTTGTCTTTTTCCCGATGAAAGTCGAGCGTTACGGCGCTCTCTTCGGTCAGGAAGGATATTTTTTCGCGGGTCACTTTACGTTCGAGTGGCGCTTCTTGCGCGAATCCCGGCATGATGCGTTCCAGAGTATGCGCATAGAGTCGCCCACCGGTCATATTTTTACTGCCCGCACTGTTTCCGCGTTCGATGACCAGCACGTCCAGCCCGGCCTTCGCCATAACGTAGCCTGCAACTGTACCCGCCACGCCAGCACCGACCACAATGGCATCAAATTTTTCATCTGACATGCTTTATGCTCCTTTCCCGCCGCAAGGCAGCGGGAGATGTGCGTTAAATGGGGGATTAGTGGCTGAGATGTTCGATAAGGGCCGGAACAACTTTGTAGATGTCGCCTACCAGGCCGTAATCGGCGTAATTGAAAATAGGGGCTTTCTTGTCTTTGTTGATAGCGACAATGACTTTCGCGCCGTTACCGCCGACCATGTGTTGAATTTGTCCTGAGATGCCCAACGTGAGGTAAAGATCTGACTTCAGTAACACACCAGAAACGCCAATGTAGCGTTCGCGCTCCATCCAGTTTTCGCCTTCGGCAATCGGGCGTGAACAGCCCACTTCTGCCCCCAGTACGGATGCCAGCTGGTGCACCATCTCCAGATCGTGTTGCGCAACCAGGCCGCGCCCCACGCCAACCACACGTTTTGCTTTACTGAGGTCCACGCTGCTCACAGATTTGGCGCGACGTTCCTGACACATAATTTCATGAAGCGGTGCGATGTAAGCTGCCGAGACAACAGGGCAATTGTGCGATGCGTTTTCCGCTACGGGTTCAAGCAGGCCTGGGGCTAGCGTGATAATTGCCAGCGCGCTTTTGATTTTTTCTTTGCCGAATGCCAGGCCACCATACATGCGGTGCTCTGCGAACACGGTGTCATCCTCAAGCGTCACCGATATTGCGTCGTTCACCATCGCGGCATTGAGTTGGATGCTTAACCGTGCCCCAAGTGATTTCGCGCGTTTTGTGGCGGGCATCAACAGCATTCCGGCGTGTTCTTGTATCAGCGTTGTGATGGTTTCGGCGTAATTTTCTACACGCTGTAAACCGGAGGGAGCTTCGAGCACGATTATCTCATCGGCGCCCAGGGGTTTGACCTGATTAGCCTGTTCGCTGCCCTGGACAATAAGATGGACGTGTTCACCCCACTGTCGCGCGCCGGTCATTAATTCTGCGTAGCGTTCTACGTTATCGCTGAACACCCATACGTTAGCTAATTTACTCATGATAATTTCTCTCCGTTGAGCTTAGTTCAGGGCTTTTTTCAGGTGTTCCGCCAGTTCGGCTATGGCTTCAGCTGAGTCATTTTCCAGAATGATGTGCTTACGTTCTGTTTGTGGCGGTACGGTGAGGCTTACCAGTTCCGCTAACGGTGACGCAGGCGTCCAGCCAATATCGCTGGCTTGCCACGGCGTGACGGGCTTTTTACCCGCGCCGAGAATGGCTTTCATTGAGGGAATACGCGGCGTGTTGATATCCGAAGTTACGCAGAGTACAGCGGGGAGCGGCAGGTCAATCACTTCGACCTCATCTTCCAGCGTGCGCTCAACCACAATGCGGTCGCCGTTACGTTGGATGTTGCTGACGGCGTTAATCACCGGGAGTTGCAACAGTTCGCCAACCAGTAAGCCAACCTGTTGGGCGTAGATATCCCCCGATCCTTCGCCGAACAGCATCAGGTCGAAATTCATATTTTTGGCCGCGCAGGCCAGCGCCTGAGCGGTATCGCGGGGCAATGAATGCTCCAGCTGTGGATCCTGCACCATGAACAAACTGTCCGGTCCACGTGACAGCACGTCTTTACGCACTTTGGAATTTTGCAGTAGCGAGCCGCCCACGGTTAAAGCGACGATTTCATCACCCTCCGTACTCAGTTGCACCGCGGCCTCAATCGCATTCAGATCAAACTGGCTGATTTTGGCGTCGGCCCGGTCAAAGTTAAGCGAACGCTGTGGGGTAACAACAATGTCCTGTTCTTCAGGCACCAACTTAAAGCAGGTTATTATTTTCATGGCATCTCCAGTCATCCACAGTTGGGAAAATTAACTGAAAATAGTGTGCGGCAGAGAGGGGACTGTTTTCGACGGAGCAATCTGTTTTCATTCCCAACAATCTTGCAAAAAAAAGTGAGGCGGGAATGCTTATTTTATAAACGGGAACTCGGGAGTGTGTACTGAAGAAAAAAAAGAACACACAAACCAGGGAAGGATAATTGCGAAATGCATCCTGTTTTTTAGCGTTTATACGCTTAATTTGTTTCTGATATGTAAATTGTTAATGTTGAATTAATAACATTTATTCTTTTCGTTTTTTATAAAACGGTAATAATCGTGGAGAACAGCGCGACGGGGCAGGAGGTATCATCTTGCAGTCGACGCAAATAATTTTGTTTCGCCAGCAAGGAATAACGTTGTATAACATCATTATCGTTTTCGCTTTCCGATATTAATTATTCGCAAAATTACTGCCTTTAGGTGGAGGTTGTCATGTATCAACGCTGCTTTGATAATGCCATGGAGACCCTTTTTGAGCAGGGGAAAACGCCGAGACTTTCCCGATTCGTCATTAGCGATGATCCTAACTGGGAGTCCGGCCATCATGTTCATGATAATGAAACGGAGCTTATCTATGTCAAAAAGGGTGTTGCAAGATTAATCATCGACTCTTCGCTATATGTCGCGCATGCCGGGGACATTGTGGTGATTGAGCAAGGGCGATTGCATGCGGTTGCATCTGATAGCAGCGCACCGGCTACCACTTACACCTGTGCGCTCTATGGTTTTCGGTTTAACGGCTGGCAGGATAATCAGCTATTGCAGACGCACTCGTGTCCGGTCATTAGCGTCAGTCAGGGTAAAGAGGTTATTAAGAGTATTTTTAATGAACTGGGGGTGATGCTCCCGCAGAGTAAGAACAACCTGACATCTTCTGCTTATGACGCATTCGCGTATGCATTAACCGTTTTATATTACGAAAACTTTAAAAATGCTTACCGCTCTGAACAGGGATATATTAAAAAAGATGTCTTAATTAAAGATGTATTAGTCTATTTGAATAACAATTTCCGCGAAAAGATCACTCTCGAACAGTTATCTAAAAAATTCCGCGCCAGCGTGAGCTATATCTGTCATGAATTTACCCGGGAGTATCGTATTTCACCCATCAATTATGTTATTCAGCGACGAATGACAGAAGCGAAATTTTCCCTGACCAATACCGAGGCCTCGTTGGCGGAAATTTCGTGGCGGGTAGGGTATGAAAACGTCGATCATTTTGCCAAACTTTTTCAGCGGCATGTGGGATGTACTCCCAGCGATTATCGTAAGCAGTTTAAAAATAACCTTGCTGAGCAAGAATGCCTGATGCCTGAAGTCTGATTCCCCCGCACGGTCCCGGATAGCGCATCTGCGCTATCCGGGCAGTTATACCGCTTACTTATTTTGATAATCTTTCAGGATTTGGCGACCCGCGACGTAAATCATGATTTCATCGGTACCACCGCCAATCCGCTCACAGCGGACATCGCGCCAGAATCGGGATACGCGTGCTTCATCGGTGTAACCCAGTCCGCCCATGATCTGAATCGCGTCGTCAATCACTTCCATTGCCGTACGTGCGCAATACAGTTTTGCCAGTGCCGCACTGGTTCGCAGCGACTGTTCCTGATCGGCCTGCCAGGCGACCTTCAGCACCATATTGCGCATGTTTTCGATTTTTATTGCCATCAGCGCCAGTTTTTCCTGGATCATTTGGTTATGACCAATCGGCTTACCAAATGCGATGCGCTGGTTAGCGTAACGAGCGGCATCTTCGAAGGCGCATTCGGCAAACCCCGTGCTGCGCGCGGCGTTGATCAGGCGTTCCATTTCAAAGTTGTACATTACGTTGAGGAAGCCCATGCCTTCTTCGCCGACCATATCGCTTTCGTCCACTTCAACGTTATCAAGATAGACTTCGCAGGTGCTTAACATGTGCCAGCCGATTTTATGCAGCGGGTTAACCTTAATGCCCGGTTTCTTAGAATCCACCCACCACAGCGTAAAGGCTTTCTTCGGATCTTTCGGCTCCGGGTCGCGAGCCAGCACCAGCATGTACGGATACTCTTTAGCGCCGGTGATAAATGTTTTTTGCCCGTTGAGATACACCTTGCCATTTTTGCGGGTGTAGCTGGTGGTGGCACTATTATTATCGGAGCCTGCTCCCGGCTCGGTTAATGCCAGCGCATACGCCGGATCGCCCGTTTCCATGGTGCTTTCTGCTGTTTTACGCAGCTGCTCGGCGGAGCCAAAACGTCGCATACTGTGGATGCACTGACCGTTGGTGATCAAAAATGCGGGCGCGCCGCATTTTGACACTTCCATCAGCGCCAGCATCTGGGTGACGTAATCAGCCGGGATGCCGCCAAACTCTTCCGGAACGCCCAGCATCGAAATACCGTTGTCCGCAAGGGCTCGCATAAATTCCTTCGGATAAGTCGCCGTCTGATCGCAGGTGCGGAAATACTCCTCCGGGAAATTGCTGGTAATCAGCTCGCGAATGCTGGCAAGCAACAGTTCTTGTTCTTCAGTTAATGAAAAGTCCATCAGGGTACTCCTTTTAATTGGCTGCGTCGGGTAATACAAAGCCCATCGAGGCATCGATAAATAATCTTTCGTCCATCAATTTCAGGTCTGGGGAAATAATCGGCGTGAAGTCCATTTTGTCGAGAATGTCTTCCTGCAAAGAGACCCCTGGCGCAATTTCAACTAAATGGAGACCATCTTCTTTTAGCGTAAATACAGCGCGTTCGGTGATGTAGCGCACATCGAGACCACGCTCAAGGGCAATTTTCCCGCTGAACGTCACTTCAGGTAATTCGTTAACGAATTTTTTCACCCGACCTTCCTGCACGATATTTAACTTGCCATCGGCAACTTCCGTTTTCAAACTTCCGGCAGTTAACGTGCCGCAGAAAATAATTTTCTTGGAGGTGGCGCTAATATCGATAAAACCGCCGGTGCCCATAATTTTGCCATTGAATTTATGTACACCGACGTTGCCGTGCCGATCCACTTCAGCAAAACTTAAATAACACACATCCAGGCCGCCGCCGTGGTAGAAGTCAAACTGGGAGGTCATATCCAGAATGGCGCGGGTGTTAACGTTGGCGCCAAACGCGATGCCCTGAGACGTAATGCCGCCAATCGGGCCGGTTTCGACCGTCAGAATAAAATCGTCGGCACAACCTTCTTCGCGTGCGACAAGGCCAATCCCGTCGGCGATGCCCACGCCAACGTTGCCGACTGCGCCTTTACGCATTTCGAACAGCGCGCGTCTGGCCACCAGTTTACGCTGGTTAAGCGGCAGGGCAATTTGCTGGCTGTCATCAAGGACAAAATCGCCGGAAATAAAACGGTTAACCGGCGCGCCACCGTACAGTTGCGTTTGGTCGGGGTCGATGACCACAATATCGACCAGATAGCCCGGAATACGCACCGCTTTCGGATGCAAAGTGGCTTTCTTCACCATTTTTTGCACCTGCATCATGACGATCCCGCCGTTGTTGTGTACGGCCTGAGCAATCACCAGCGCATCGAGATACATCACTTCATCTTCAAAGGTGGCGTAGCCTTCGCTATCGCAGGTCGTCGCGCGAATAAACGCGATGTTTGGCGCAATGGCTTTGTAATAGAGGTACTCTTTGTTATCGATTTCCACCACTTTGATCAGATCTTCGGTGGTCACCTCATTCAGTTTGCCGCCCTGTTGGCGAGGATCGACAAACGTACCGATGCCGATATCACTCAGAATGCCTGGCTGGTGGGCTGCTGATGCTCGTAGAGCTTGGGTCAATACGCCCTGAGGATAGTTATAGGCAGCGATTTTATTCTGCTCCGCCAGGTCGGAGATTCGTGGCGATTGCCCCCAGTGGCCGCAGAGCGCCCATTTGACTAAACCTTCCTGCGCCAGCGGGCTGATTCCGCGGTCGGCACGGTCACCCAATCCCGTTGGGCTAATTAATGATAAATTACGTGGTGATTGCGTGTTTTTGTATTTTTCTGCCAATGCATTAATTAATGTAGTTGCTTCAAGAATACCGCCACCTGCGCCTAATACACAAAGTGTTGCTTCATCAGGAATATAATTAATGGCTTCTGCTGCGGATAATACGGGTACCCGACCATCGATACGGTTTGGTCTCGGAAATTTCATATAAACTCCAGATTATATGCGTGCGACTACCTGTCGTTATTGCCGACAATAATATTGTGAGTTAATTTAATCAGACTTAGCTGCCAGCCAGATATTCGTGGTTACGCGAATATCTGGGGCAGGGCATTGCTAATCGTAATGTGGATATATTCTGCTATTAAGCCTGATGCAATATTGTTAATACAGTACGCAGATCGGCGACCGAAATTTGTCCCGGGGCCGACGCTTTTTTCACTGCTCCAAAGGTGGCTGCTGAACCGAAAACCTCGCCGGAGAGACGTGAAATCACCCCAGTTTTAGCCATCGACATGGTAATTATCGGCCGGTCCGCATAGCGCTCTTGCATTTCCAGCGTAGCGCCCAACAATGTCAGCACATCCGTTTTGTTTTGCGGCATCAGGGCGATTTTAGGAATATCCGCGCCAAGTTCCTGCATTTTACGCAGACGCTGGATGATCTCCTCTGCGGCTGGAGTCTTATGGAAATCATGATTCGACATAATCACGCTGACATTTTTCGCGTGGGCATGTTCGACGGTCGCTCTAACCTGCTCATCACCGGTGAAAAGTTCCAGGTCGATCATATCCACCAGACCACTGTCTACTGCTGCACGGTTAAGTGCAATATAGTTTTCGACAGACAGTGCCTGTTCACCGCCTTCTTTGGCGCTGCGGAAAGTGAAAAGTAGCGGTTTGTCCGCTATCACATCGCGGATGGTGCGAGCCGCTTCCAGCACGGCATCTGTGGAGGAGACATCGCTGAAATGGTCAACGCGCCACTCCAGAATGTCGAAATCCGCTTCGCGATAGGCCAGCGCTTCGCTTTTTACCGTGGGGATGTCTTTACCCATCAGCGAGACAATGATCTTCGGCGCACCCTCGCCAATGACGAGGTTTCTTACGGTTACGGTTTTCATTGATTACCCTTTAAATATATTACAAATGCGTGCCCGTCAGGCTGCAAAACCCATAACCTGTTTCACATACTCCAGTGGGAAATCTTTCCCGGTCCAGAGTTTGAATTGTTCAGCCCCTTGCCATAACAACATGCCGTAACCATCAATTGTTTTGCAACCCGCAAGTTGCGCCTGTTGCAATAATTTGGTCATATGCGGGTTATAAACGCATTCGGTTACCAGCAGGTCCGGGCGCAGCAGGGAAACGTCGGTCACGAGAGATTCGTTTTCCAGCGGTTTCATGCCGACTTTTGTGCCGTTGGTCAAAATATCCGCGCTGGCCAACGCGTCAGCAAAAGCCTGTTGATCGGCGAGATCGATAACGGTCACAACGCAATCGGTGTTTTCATTAACGCGTTTGGCGAACGCCTGCGCTTTAGCAAAGAACTCATCTTTACGGTTAAACAGCTTAATTTCTTTGATGCCTTCAATCGCCGCCTGCGCGCCAATAGCCGTAGACGCGCCACCTGCGCCCAACAGTACCATGGTTTTACCTTTAATATCGAAGCCGCTTTCTTTAATGGCGCGAATATGACCGGTACCATCAGTATTGTAACCGCGCAGGTAACCATCATCATTAACGATGGTATTAATCGCACCGACCAGTTTGGCTGCAGGGGTCAATTCATCAACATATTCACAGGCCAGTTGCTTGTTGGGCATTGAAACCCCGGTGCCGCGCATTTTTAAGGCTTTTAAGCCGGCAATCGCGTTAGCAAACGTTGAGTTATCGACTTCAAATGCCATGTAGGTAAAAGGTAGTCCCGCTTTTTCTAATGCCTTGTTTTGCATTTCTGGTGACAGACTATGTCTGATAGGGTAGGCCATTAAACCAATCAGTTCATATTTAGCAGTTACGTCCATTTGATACTCCTTCTAAACAATTTATTGAAAATAACGCTCGCCCAACCGCACATCATTTTTGGGGATAGCAAATACGCGGTAGTAACGAATAAAGACGATGATGGCGGTGATGAAGGCCAGCAGAGCAAATGCAAAGTCCAGCAAAATGATGTACTGCAGGCCAATGTTAGAAAGGTATCCGGTGATTAGTGGGATAATAAAATTGGCTACGCCACCCATCATCATATAAACGCTGGTGACTTTGGCTTTACTCCTGGGGAAAAACTCTGACATCACTGAGACGCCAAGCTGTAAAATACCGCCAGCGGCAGAGAACCCAATCAAAAATGAACCGGCGTTACACACCAGCGGAGAGGGATATAAATAGATGACCGCTGCGGTGATGGTTGCCAGCCCGGCGTTAAACACATTTGCCCATATCGGTCGAACCATTTTCTTCAGCAGGGCGGCAAAAATAAATACGCAGACCAACGAACCCATACTGTAGTAAGAGATGGTTTTCAGGGCGTCGGCTTCCGCCATGCCGGCAAATGCCATTGCGTATTTCGGCATCCAGACCACGATGACGTAAAAGGTTGAAAACGCCGCGACACCAAACATCACCGAAGCGACACCTTCCAGCCAAACCAATGGTTTGCTGTGCATCTGTGGCAGCTCTTTGGCGATACCGGCATCCACCATCTGGCTGGGAAAGCGGCTTTTTAACAGCATCAGGGTGATAACGACGAACAGTACGCCTGGAATAACGACCGCATAGCCGTACCAGATATGGTTGAGCAGCATGGTGCTGACGACAATGGGGTAGATCATCTGTCCGAACGAGACCATCGCTTTAACCAGGATAACCGCCGATCCTGATGCTTTGGGGAAGCATTCCATTAACGCCGGATAGCCGCCGGTATCCAGCGCCGAGTTAGCCACACCAACGCAAACGGCCAGAATAAAGGCAATCATCAGATTAGGACTAGCGGGAATGCCGAAGAAGAACAGCATATACAGAATAGCGCCTAGCAGGATAATCGCCTTGCGACCAAACTTATCTGAGAGCACCCCAAAGAATAAAATGCTCACCAGTCGTCCCAGACCAATGCCAGAAATTAAATAGGCAATCCCGGCATTGTCTGTGGAGAATTTTTCTGCGAGAGACGTCATATTTTGCGCCAGCGTAATGACGCTAATACCGTGTAGGAAATAACTTAAATAAATACAGGTTATCGCCAGAAGAAATGGCGTGTTAAAGGTCTTATTTTGAGACATTTTCACAACTCCTTGCGGATTTTAAAATTGTTCCGTACTTGTCGATATTTTTAAATTTCGGCGACCTTGTGATTAATATACCGTTCAGTAGTCATAGAACCTACATAGCATGGCGTTTAACTTACCAGGTATTTTGCATCGTAAACTGTGAATTTAATTCTTTCTGATGAATTTTTGCTGATATTTTAATAGTGCAGTCAATTATGTTGCAGGGGAGAGGAACAATATTGCATCCCCATTATTTTGCGACCGTCACCATTTTTAGTTGATGCTTTAAGGCGCTGCGGCTGCGATAACCAATAAACAGTGCCAACAGAAAACCGACAGCGGCGATACCAGTATCAAACCACATGATATGAGCAATGCTGGTCTCTGAGATCCTGGCTGTAATCAGCGGAATGGTGAAAGTCGCAATGCTGCCTGCGCTGTAGTAAATGCCGGTCGCTTTACCCTTCGCATGTGGAAAGCGTGCCGCCATCAGCGTTAAACCGATTTGCACCACGCCTCCGGCTGAAGAAAACCCAATGACAAACGCAAACGCGATAACCACGTAGGGTGTCGGATGCAGGCAAACTATCAGCAGCGCAATAAATGAAATAAATGTGTACAGCATCAACAACGATGTCGCGCGTTCCGCTTTGCGCGCCAGTGGCGCAGTAATCAATACACACAACAAAGAGCCGCAGGTGTAAATGCTTAACAATTTGATAGATAACGTATAGGACATGCCAGCGACAAACTGTCCGTACTGCGCCAGCCACTGGCTTACCAGATAAAATGTCGCCATGGCGATGTAGCCATACAGGGTGTAACTGGCAAGATCGAGAATCGAGCAACGATGTTCAGATTGGTGGATTTCCCGTTGAGCAGGTAATGCCCTGGTGGAGGTTTGACGCCCTGGATGCGTCGGGAAACGACAGCGAAACAAAAACACGCCGTTGAGTATCATAATGGCTGCCGCCAGCAGAAAGGACCAGCCAAACCAAAGCTCGGCCCACACCAACAAACTGATAATCATGGGAAGCAGAAACTGGCCGCTAGAGACGAAGGCTTTTATTAATATATTGGCTGTACTGGGTGAGCGGGGAAACGCCTCCATCAGGCTGGGATAGGTTCCGGCATCGAGAAAACTATTGGCCATTCCCGCCAGAAAGCCAAAAGCATAGGCGATAAAAATGCTATGAGTATTGATGATGCCAACAAAGAAAATCAGGTAGCAGATCATGCCGAAAATAATAAACGGTCGGCGGCCATAGCGATCGGAGAGCATGCCTGCCATTAATAAGACACTTAAACGACCGATGCCCAGTGAGGAAATAACAATCGAGACACCCGCGGCATTGGTTTGCCACTGGTGTTCTAGTGAAGACATATTGAGGCTTATCAGGATGACCCCCATGCCGTGGACCAGGTAATTAAAGTACAGCCCTATCGCAGTGGAGAAATAGGTGTTTTTCATAATATGTTACTCAGCGAATAGGCTAAATCGGTATGGCGTTGTAACACTTAACACAAACGCTCAAGGTCGTGAGCATAGAGTTCAACAGCAGCCGATTGATAGATTTTCCAGTCGAGGAAATCGTTGTGATGATAAACCGCCTGAAATGAGTTCAGATCAGGAAAAAAACGCATGGTATTATTACCGATACGATTGTTTATTTTGTCGATAACTGCATTAATTCTTACCTTCCGCCTGGCTTTCATTTCTTCACAAATGTGTGCGATGTCCTCCGGGATTTTCTTTTCGCCATTTTCCCATTGTTGCCATACGGCAACATTATTATCACGCGAGATATACATAGCGCTTTCCTCCACCGTCATAGCAAAAATATGGCGGATAGCCTGCAGTTCCAATGCGTTCATTATTTGATCACCTCATAAAAGACGGTGGAATAGTAATAACATCGCTGTGGATATTTCGGCTTGAAGAGAGTCACAGTATTTTGTGCAATATTATTTGTTGGATAGCGGGGAAGAGGTGCTGAGTTTTACAACCAGCCGAGTGGAGAGGCGAGTGAAGGACAAAAAAAAGCCCATCGTGGGAGATGGGCAAAGACTACACACAGCAATTCGTTGTTTCACTCAGGGGAATTCCATGCTTATAAATCAATGTGTTGATCTACAGCCTTGAGCTAATAGTAGGCATACAGATTTTTCGCGTCGATCAGATTCATCTCAATAGTTTAAAAACTGTAAAGAATTTGCGACATAAATGAGTACGTCGGGGAGGGTGCCGTTCGGTTTAACTCAGTATCAGGGTGAAATAGATTAACGCCGCTAAACAATCAGGCGGCAATGCCGCCTGACGTTGGGTTACTTGTTGCTTTCTATTTCGGCGAGGAGTTCATCTGGATCGCTCCCCGGCGCAGGAGCTTCATTTACCCAGGCTGAGAACAGACGCCAGGACACGGCCAGGACTACCGGGCCGATAAACAGACCAATCATGCCGAATGCGATTAATCCGCCGATGACTCCGGAAAGGATAAGGATCAGCGGCAAATCGGCCCCCATACGAATCAGCATTGGCCGAATGACGTTATCCAGCGTTCCAACCACGCCGCTCCACACCAGCAGTACGGTGCCCCAGGTTGAATCCCCGGTCCAGTACAGCCAGATAATGGCCGGGACCAGCACCGGTAGCGGCCCCAGTTGTACCAGGCAGGAGAGGATCATTAATACTGCCAGCAGCGTCGCATACGGCACGCCAGTTACCGCCAGACCAATGCCGCCGAGGACCGCCTGCACCAGAGCCGTAACCACAACACCTAACGCAACAGCACGAATGGCCTGCGCCGCCAGCAGAATGGCGGCATCACCGCGTTTGGATGCCAGACGACACGCGAAATGACGGATCCCTAACGCCACCTGCTCACCACGCCAGTACAGCAGGGCGCTGAACAGCAGCATCAGGCCACAATGCATCATAAAGCGGCCAATATGCGCAGCCTGACCGACAAACCAGGTGGTTGTGGCGCCAATATAAGGCCGAACTTTGGCCATAATGGCCGCGCCGCCCATATCCAGCAGGCTGTGCCATGCGCCATACATTTTGGCTCCCACCAACGGAATACTGTTCAACCACGCCAGATCCGGAAGCGCCATATCGCCAGCGGTGACGGCATGGATCAACGGTCCGCTGCCATCAACAATGCTATTAACCAGCAGCGCGATAGGAATGATGAACAACAGCACCAACAGCAGGGTCATTACCAGCACCGCCAGTGAACGGCGTCCCCACAGTAGTTTTTGCAAGCGTAACAGGATAGGCCAGGTTGCGATGACCACCGTACCCGCCCATGCAAAACCAAGGATAAAGGGCTGCACAATCCAGAGACAGGCCACAATCATGATGGCTAAAAACAGCACCGTTAGCAGCACTTGTGCAATATCCCTGGGCTGACGAAAATTTACCATAAATACTTTTCACCTTTGTCTTTGCGTCAGAACGTTGACGCGACGTGAACACTTAAATCACACCCTGTAATGATGAGCAATTTCAGCGGTTTTGAACAGGCGGATTCTGCCTGTAAATCTGCTGAGCGTATTAGAAAAAAATGTGATACAACAAGCAAAGCAACACGCAAACGATTAAATTCACAACACAGACCGCAGGAAAGGGTCACTATAATGATTCCACAAATTTCTCAGGCGCCAGGTGTCGTTCAACTGGTGCTCAATTTTTTGCAGGCGCTGGAGCAGCAAGGATTCACGGGCGATACGGCAACGAGCTATGCCGATCGGCTGACAATGTCGACGGATAACAGTATCTATCAGCTGCTTCCTGATGCTGTGGTTTTCCCGCGTTCAACGGCAGATGTGGCGCTGATCGCCCGTCTGGCGGCTGAACCTCTTTTTTCGTCGTTAATTTTTACCCCGCGCGGCGGCGGAACCGGCACGAACGGTCAGGCGCTGAATCAGGGCATTATTGTTGATATGTCCCGCTATATGAGTCGCATTATTGAAATCAACCCCCAGGAAGGTTGGGTGCGGGTCGAAGCTGGGGTAATCAAAGATCAGCTCAACCAGTTTCTGAAGCCTTATGGCTATTTCTTTGCCCCGGAATTATCCACCAGTAACCGGGCAACGCTGGGCGGGATGATCAATACCGACGCATCCGGACAAGGTTCGTTGGTTTACGGTAAAACCTCCGATCACGTGCTGGGTATCCGCGCGGTGCTGATGGGCGGCGATATTCTTGATACTCAGCCAATGCCGGTCGAACTCGCCCAAACGCTGGGCAACAGCAATACCACTATTGGCCGCATCTATAAGACGGTGTATGAGCGGTGTCGCGATAACCGGCAGCTTATTCTTGATAAATTCCCCAAACTTAATCGCTTCTTAACCGGTTACGATCTTCGGCACGTCTTCAACGACGAGATGACCGAGTTTGATTTAACCCGCATTCTTACCGGCTCTGAAGGTACGCTGGCGTTTATTACCGAAGCCCGCCTGGATATCACGCCGTTGCCCAAAGTCAGGCAGTTGGTCAACGTCAAGTATGATTCGTTTGATTCAGCATTGCGTAACGCCCCGGTCATGGTGGAGGCGCGCGCACTGTCGGTTGAAACCGTTGACTCCAAAGTGCTTAATCTGGCGCGAGAAGATATCGTCTGGCATTCGGTAAGTGAATTGATTACCGATGTGCCGGATAAAGAAATGTTGGGCCTGAATATCGTCGAATTTGCGGGTGACGATGAAGCATTGATCGATGCTCAGGTTAGTGCGCTGTGTGAACGTCTGGATGGGTTAATTGCCCGTCAGGAAGCCGGTGTCATTGGTTGGCAACTGTGTACTGAACTCGCGGGCGTGGAGCGTATTTACGCCATGCGTAAAAAAGCCGTTGGTTTGCTGGGGAATGCGAAAGGTGCCGCGAAGCCGATTCCGTTCGCCGAAGATACCTGCGTTCCGCCGGAGCATCTGGCGGACTATATTGCCGAGTTTCGTGCGCTGCTCGACAGCCACGGTCTGAGTTATGGCATGTTTGGTCACGTGGATGCCGGGGTGCTGCACGTCAGGCCGGCGCTGGATATGTGCGACCCGCAGCAGGAAGTGCTGATGAAACGCATTTCTGACGATGTTGTCGCGCTGACGGCAAAATATGGCGGTCTGCTGTGGGGCGAGCACGGGAAAGGTTTTCGTGCAGAATACAGTCCGGCGTTCTTCGGAGAGGAACTGTATCGCGAATTGCGCAAAGTGAAGTCGGTATTTGATCCGCAAAACCGACTGAACCCGGGGAAAATTTGTCCACCGGAAGACGTTGACGCGCCGATGATGAAAGTGGATGCCGTCAAGCGCGGGACTTACGACCGACAGATCCCACTGGCGGTGCGGCAAGAGTGGCGCGGGGCAATGGAGTGTAACGGCAACGGGTTATGCTTTAACTTTGATGCGAAAAGCCCCATGTGCCCGTCGATGAAAATCAGCCTCAACCGTATCCACTCGCCGAAAGGCCGTGCCACGCTGGTACGTGAATGGCTGCGTTTGTTGGCCGATCGCGGAATTGACCCAGTTCAGCTGGAAAAAGAGCTACCGGAAAAACGCGCCAGTTTACGCGCGCTGATTGCCCGCACCCGCAATAGTTGGCATGCCCGCAAAGGCGAATACGATTTCTCGCATGAAGTTAAAGAGGCGATGTCTGGCTGTCTGGCGTGTAAAGCCTGTTCTACGCAGTGCCCCATTAAAATTGATGTACCGGAGTTCCGCTCGCGCTTCCTGCAACTGTATCACACGCGTTATCTGCGACCGTTGCGCGATCATATGGTGGCGACCGTCGAGAGCTATGCGCCGCTCATGGCGCGAGCCCCCAAAACGTTTAACTTTTTCATCAATCAGCCGCTGGTGCGTAATCTGGCTAAAAAGCACATCGGTATGGTGGATTTACCGTTGTTGTCTGCGCCGTCGCTGCAACGTCAGTTGGTTGGTCATCGTTCTGCCAACATGACGCTGGAGCAGCTCGAATTACTCAGCCCTGAGCAAAAAGCCCGCACGGTGCTGGTGGTACAGGATCCGTTCACCAGCTATTACGATGCGCAGGTGGTGGCTGATTTTATCCGTCTGGTAGAAAAACTGGGCTTACAGCCGGTACTGCTGCCGTTCTCGCCAAATGGCAAAGCGCAGCACATTAAAGGCTTTTTAAACCGTTTTGCCAAAACAGCGAAAAAGACATCCGAGTTTCTCAACCGGGTAGCGAAGCTGAACATTCCGATGGTGGGCGTCGATCCGGCGCTGGTGCTCTGTTATCGCGATGAATACAAGTTGGCGCTCGGAGAACAGCGGGGGGATTTCCATGTATTGCTGGTTAACGAATGGTTATCAACCGTTGTGGCGTCACAGCAGCCAGTCGCTGTTGCCGGTGAGGCGTGGTATTTCTTTGGACATTGTACCGAAGTGACGGCCCTGCCGGGCGCGCCTGCGCAGTGGGCGGCTATTTTTGCCCGTTTTGGCGCCAGGCTGGAGAACGTCAGCGTGGGGTGCTGCGGCATGGCTGGCACTTATGGGCATGAAGTGAAAAATCACCAGAACTCGCTGGGGATCTATGAGCTATCATGGCACCAGGCGTTGCAACGACTGCCGCGAAATCGGTGTCTGGCTACCGGATATTCCTGTCGTAGCCAGGTTAAACGCGTTGAAGGCACGGGCGTTCGCCATCCATTACAGGCACTGCTGGAGATTATAGGATGATCTGGAAACGTGAAGTCACTCTTGAGGCGCTAAATGCCATGGGTGAAGGAAATATGGTGGGGTTGCTCGACATTCGCTTTGAACATATTGGCGACGATACCCTGGAAGCCACTATGCCGGTGGACCATCGCACCAAACAACCTTTTGGTTTACTACATGGCGGTGCGTCGGTGGTGTTGGCGGAAAGCATCGGTTCGGTGGCCGGCTACCTGTGCACCCAGGGGGAGCAAAAGGTGGTGGGACTTGAGGTTAATGCCAACCATGTTCGCTCTGCGCGGGAAGGGCGTGTCAGAGGCGTGTGTAGCGCGATCCATACCGGCTCTCGCCATCAGGTATGGCAAATCGAAATCTTCGATGAGCAAGGGCGGTTGTGCTGCACATCGCGTCTGACGACCGCAATTTTGTGATGCATATTGCTTTTGGTCATTATCTGCACAGCGAATGGTGTTATACTGTGCAGGTTTTGAACACAAGCGAGGATGATATGTCTACCCAATTAGACCCGGCCCAACTGGCAATAGAGTTTTTACGTCGTGATAAAACCGATCTTTCACCAGCTCAGTACCTGAAAAGATTGAAACAACTTGAGCTGGAGTTTGCGGATTTATTGACGCTCTCTTCAACTGAACTGAAAGAAGAGATCTATTTTGCCTGGCGCATGGGCGTTCATTGATTCCGGTATGCTTATCGTAATGAAACCCCGACACGCGTTCGGGGTTATTTTTAGCGTTAAATCTTGTTTACCACTTCATCTCACCGGTATTAACCTTCGCACTTAGCTCCAGAGAGCTGGCATCCGCCAGACCTGGCCATGCCGCCGTCATGGTTTTAATCACGTAAGCTGATCCTTTATTCGCGCTTAACGCCTGCTCAAATGACTGCAAATAGTCCCGGGTGAAGCGAATCGCTTTATCGTCTGTCGGGCGTTCGCCAATGTAATGCCCCGGGACCACCTGAGCAGGCTGTAAGTTCTGCATCTCGCTTAACACATTGCGCCACGCGGAACGCTGTTCAGCAGACTGCGTATCCGCCGTCCAGACATGAATACCCGAAGCCACGCCGGTACCACCAATGATTGCGCGGTTCGCAGGGATCCAGACATACGCCGCATAATCGTTGGAATGGCGTAGCTCCAGCGTTTCGCCATCAACTGTGAAATGCGTTTGTGTGGTGGCTTGCGGCACGGTGAGTGAGGTTGGCGCGCCGTCCTTCATTTGCGGCCCCCAGAACTGCAGTTTGGCCTCTTTCGTGGCGCGGATGTGCTCTACCACATGCGGTGTTGCCAGCACTTTTACCTGCGGGAAGGCGCTGACGATGGGCTGCAGACCAAAGTAGAAATCCGGGTCGCCGGAGGTGATTACGATGGCTTTAAGCGTTTTACCGCTGGCGTGAATCATCTGTACCAGTTGTTCGCCATCTTTGGTGCTGAACTGCGCGTCAAACAAAATCGCCTCTTTCGGTCCCGAAACCAGCGTCGAGGAGACCGGGAAAATAGCCTTATCCTGCGGGTTATAGACGTCCAGTTGTAACGGAGCGGCGAAGACAGAAGAGGAGAACAAAGGTAACAGCAGGGCCAGAGTTTTAACTTTCATACCAGGTAACCTTATGCAGGAAATTGTCTTTTGATAGTTCACGTATTTTAAGGAAATTTGCATCTGTTAGAATTCCTGTATCAGGGTATGCTGAGTTTCTTAAAACGATCGGATGGGGTGCTATGGACAGGGTGATGGCGGCAACGGTATTTAACCATATCTGTGATTTGGGTAGCTTAAGCGCCGCCGCGCGTGCGCTGGGGATTTCCAGACCGATGGTAAGTCGTTACCTCGACGAAATGGAAAAATGGGCGGGGGCAAGGCTTATCCACCGGTCGTCGCGTCGCCTGACGATCACGCCAGCGGGAGAAGAGGCGTTAGTGAAAACGCGTTCTTTGGCGCAACTGTCACTGGATATTGCTGCCGCCAGTGCCGCGCAAATACCTTCCGGTACGCTACGTGTCGCGTGCGCGCATTATACCGCGATGCATATTCTTGCTCCGGTTCTGCCGACGTTTATGGCGCGGTATCCGCAGTTGCGTATTGAAGTTGAGATCAATAATCAGCCGGTAAGTCTTGTTGGGGAACGCATCGATGTGGCGATCCGCATTACGGATAACCCCGAGCCAGGGGCCATCGCCCGTCGATTGGGGGACTGTGAATCCGTGCTGTGTGCGTCTGTCGATTATCTGCACCAACATGGCACTCCTGAAACTCTCGACGATCTTACTCAGCATAACTGCCTCTATTACAGCGGCTTTGCCGGAAAATCCTGGCACTTTCTCGATGCACAAGGGCAGACGGTTTCTGTTGCGATCAAAGGGAATTTGAGCGCCGGGATCTCTTCGCTGCTCTGTGAATCGGCGCTGGCGGGTATGGGGATTGCGCTGGTACCGGAGCCGGAAGCGCGAGAAGGGCTGGCGCAGGGAAAGTTAGTTCGGTTACTGCCAGAGCTACAGCCTAAACGCCTGCCAATATACGGGTTGTATCTTTCTCGTGAGCATCAGCCTGCGGGGTTACGCTTGTTGTTAGACGCAATTAGTGAAACAACGCGCTAATTATGTCCTTGACTGCGCTCAAAAAATAATCAAACCGCAATTTGTGTTAAACAAAACTTATCCGGGAGTGAGATTATTCTTATGCCCCTTCAAGAGCTAAGCCATTGCGAGTGCCGGAGATAAGCGCCGGATGGGGCCGGAACCCTTAAGCCTGCCAGCAAGCAGACTTAAGGGTTTTTTGTTATTTGCACGCTTTTTGAACCGTTTTCATCTCTGTCGAAACTCAGACCTATTCCTTAAATAGACATTATCTATACATCTTTTGATGTTTGACCTGCCTGAACGATTGGATTTTCATAATCCATTATTAATCAAAGCATTGAACAAAATAATCCATCTCTGATAACCCGCGCTGCAGGGTCTATGCTTATTAAAAGTAGCCAAAAAGGGCGATTAACCCGAATGCCCCTGCTGTTGAGGGGTTGAAGTGATAATCATTATCACTAACATGGTGTTATAGCTTGAAAGCTAATGACTCGAGGTAACCCTATGGAATTGCATTCAGGAACATTTAACCCGGACGATTTCGCATGGCGTGGTTTGACGTTAACACCGGCAGCTGCGGCGCACATCCGTGAACTGGTGGCAAAACAACCCGACATGTTGGGCGTGCGTTTAGGTGTGAAACAAACCGGATGCGCGGGATTCGGCTACGTGCTGGACACCGTCCGTGAGCCGGAAAAAGACGATCTGCTGTTTGAATCGGATGGTGCCAGACTTTATGTGCCGTTACAGGCGATGCCGTTTATCGACGGGACGGAAGTCGATTTTGTTCGCGAAGGATTAAATCAGTTATTTAAATTTCATAACCCGAAAGCCCAGAACGAATGCGGCTGTGGCGAAAGTTTTGGGGTATAGGCGGTACTATGTCTCGTAATACTGAAGCAACTGATGATGTCAACACCTGGGCTGGCGGGCACCTCAATTATAAAGAGGGCTTTTTCACCCAACTGCAAACCGATGAGCTGGCAAAAGGGATCAATGAAGATGTTGTGCGCGCGATTTCGGCAAAACGTAATGAACCCGACTGGATGCTGGAGTTTCGCCTGAATGCCTTTAACGCTTGGCTCACCATGGAAGAGCCGCACTGGCTCAAAGCGCACTACGACAAGCTGAATTATCAGGATTACAGCTATTACTCTGCGCCGTCCTGCGGCAATTGTGATGAAACCTGCGCTTCTGAACCAGGGGCTGTTCAGCAAACAGGGGCGAATGCCTTTTTAAGCAAAGAGGTAGAAGACGCGTTTGCACAGCTTGGCGTACCGGTCCGTGAAGGAAATGAGGTAGCGGTTGATGCCATTTTTGACTCGGTGTCGGTGGCGACAACCTATCGCGACAAGCTGGCAGAGCAGGGCATTATTTTCTGTTCATTCGGTGAGGCGATTCATGACCATCCCGAGCTGGTGAAACAGTATCTGGGAACCGTCGTTCCGGGTAATGATAATTTCTTCGCCGCGCTAAATGCCGCAGTGGCATCTGATGGCACCTTTATTTATGTGCCGAAAGGCGTGCGTTGTCCCATGGAACTCTCGACCTACTTCCGGATTAATGCCGAAAAGACCGGGCAGTTTGAACGTACCATTCTGATTGCGGATGAAGGCAGCTACGTCAGTTATATCGAAGGTTGTTCGGCTCCGGTACGGGACAGCTACCAGCTGCATGCGGCGGTAGTGGAAGTCATCATCCACAAAGATGCTGAAGTGAAATACTCGACGGTGCAAAACTGGTTCCCCGGTGATGGTAATACCGGTGGCATTTTGAACTTCGTCACCAAGCGTGCGCTGTGCGAAGGCGAAAACAGCAAAATGTCATGGACGCAGTCGGAAACCGGCTCGGCCATTACCTGGAAATACCCAAGCTGCATCCTGCGCGGCGATAACTCCATCGGCGAATTCTACTCCGTCGCGCTGACCAGCGGACACCAGCAGGCCGATACCGGCACCAAGATGATCCACATTGGCAAGAACACCAAATCGACCATCATCTCGAAAGGGATCTCCGCCGGTCAGAGTCAGAACAGCTATCGCGGCCTGGTAAAAATCATGCCGACCGCCACCAACGCCCGTAACTATACCCAATGCGACTCCATGTTGATCGGGGCGGACTGCGGGGCGCATACCTTCCCGTATGTCGAGTGTCGAAACAACAGCGCCCAGCTTGAGCACGAAGCCACGACGTCACGCATCGGTGAAGACCAGCTGTTTTACTGTCTGCAACGCGGCATCAGCGAAGAGGATGCCATTTCGATGATCGTCAACGGTTTCTGTAAAGACGTGTTCTCTGAACTGCCGCTGGAATTTGCGGTGGAAGCGCAAAAACTTCTCGCCATAAGTCTTGAACACAGCGTCGGTTAAAATTTAAGGAAAGCACATGTTAAGCATTAAAGATTTACAGGTCAGTGTTGAAGATAAGGCGATTCTGCGTGGGCTCAGCCTTGAGATTCGTCCCGGAGAAGTCCACGCCATTATGGGGCCGAACGGTTCCGGGAAAAGTACGCTGTCCGCCACGCTCGCCGGACGTGAAGACTACGAAGTTACTGGCGGGACGGTTGAATTTAACGGTAAGGATTTACTGGAACTGTCGCCGGAAGACCGAGCCGGTGAAGGGATCTTTATGGCATTTCAGTATCCGGTAGAAATTCCCGGCGTCAGTAATCAGTTTTTCCTGCAAACGGCGCTGAATGCGGTGCGCAGTTACCGTGGGGAGGAGTCGCTGGACAGGTTCGACTTCCAGGATCTGATGGAAGAAAAAATCGCGCTGCTGAAAATGCCGGAAGACTTACTGACGCGCTCGGTAAACGTCGGGTTCTCCGGCGGCGAGAAAAAGCGGAATGACATTCTGCAAATGGCGGTGCTGGAGCCTCAGCTGTGCATTCTTGATGAATCAGATTCCGGGCTGGATATTGATGCGCTGAAAATCGTCGCCGATGGCGTGAACTCGCTGCGCGACGGGAAACGTTCATTCATTATCGTCACTCACTATCAGCGCATCCTGGACTATATCAAACCCGATTATGTTCACGTTCTCTACCAGGGGCGAATTGTGAAGTCCGGCGATTTCACGCTGGTCAAACAACTGGAGGAGCAAGGATATGGCTGGCTTAGCGAACAGCAGTAACGTGCTGCAACAGTGGCACCATCTGTTTGAGACCCAAGGGGAGACCCGTTCGCACTATGCGCAACAGCATCTGCACCAGATGCTGCGTCTGGGGCTGCCAACGCGTAAGCATGAGGACTGGAAATACACGCCCCTGGAGGGATTAACCAACAGCCGGTTCGTTAGCAATATCTCCGCAATAACGCCAGCCCAGTGTGACGCGTTAGCCCCGGCGATTGATGCGGTACGGTTGGTGTTTGTCGACGGGCAATTTTGTCCAACACTCAGCGACAGCGTGGAAGGTAGCGGCTTTGATATTACCGTTAATGATGAGCGTCAGATGTTGCCTGCGGCTATCCAGCCGGAAGTATTCCTGCACCTGACCGAAAGCCTGTCCCGCAGCGTAACGCACATTTTGGTCAAGCGTAACCAGCGACCAGCGAAACCGCTGCTGTTGCTGCACATTACCCAGGGACTGACGGGCGATGAGGTAAATACGGCGCACTATCGCCACCATCTGGAGCTGGCGGAAGGCGCAGAAGCCACCGTTATTGAGCATTATGTCAGTCTCAGCGAGTTTCGTCATTTTACCGGTGCGCGCTTAACGATGAACGTCGCGGCGAATGCGCATTTGCACCACATTAAACTGGCGTTTGAGAATCCACTCAGCCACCACTTTGCCCATAATGATATTCAGTTAAGTGCAGATGCCTCGGCGGTCAGCCAAAGTTTCTTGCTGGGTGATGCAGTGTTACGCCATAACACCAGTACCCAGCTTAATGGCGAAAATACCACGCTGCGCCTTAACAGCCTGGCGATGCCGGTGAAAAATGAAGTCTGCGATACCCGAACCTGGCTTGCGCACAACAAAGGTTATTGCAACAGCCGCCAACTGCATAAAACGATTGTCAGCGATAAGGGTCGGGCGGTGTTCAATGGCCTGATCAACGTCGCTCAACACGCTATTAAAACCGACGGTCAGATGACCAACAATAATTTACTGCTCGGAAAACTGGCGGAAGTGGACACCAAACCACAGCTTGAAATTTACGCCGATGACGTGAAATGCAGTCACGGGGCGACGGTAGGGCGGATTGACGACGAACAAATGTTCTACCTGCGTTCGCGCGGGATCGGTCAGCAGGATGCTCAACAGATGATTCTCTATGCGTTTGCCGCTGAGCTAACGGAAGCTCTGCGCGACGAAACGCTGAAACAACTGGTACTGGCGCGGATCGCTCACCGCTTGCCGGGAGGCGTAGCATGACATTTCCCATTGAAAAAGTGCGGGCTGATTTTCCGGTCCTGACGCGTGAAGTGAACGGTTTACCGCTGGCTTATCTGGACAGCGCCGCCAGCGCGCAAAAGCCTAATCAGGTGATTGATGCCGAAGCCGAGTTTTATCGTCACGGCTATGCGGCGGTTCACCGTGGTATTCATACGCTAAGCGCACAGGCCACGGAAAAAATGGAGAATGTGCGCAAGCTCGCCTCGCTGTTTATTAACGCCCGCTCGGCTGAAGAACTGGTGTTCGTTCGCGGTACCACGGAAGGCATTAACCTGGTGGCGAACAGTTGGGGCAACAGTAATGTCAGGGCTGGCGATAACATCATCATTAGCGAAATGGAGCACCATGCCAATATTGTTCCCTGGCAAATGCTGTGCGCCCGCGTGGGCGCAGAACTGCGGGTCATTCCGCTCAATGCCGATGGCACGTTGCAACTGGAAGTGTTGCCTGCGCTGTTCGATGAGCGTACGCAACTGCTGGCAATTACCCACGTTTCAAACGTACTGGGTACCGAAAACCCGCTGGGTGAGATGATTGCGCTGGCGCATCAATACGGCGCAAAAGTGCTGGTGGATGGCGCACAGGCGGTTATGCATCATCAAGTGGATGTCCAGGCGCTGGATTGCGACTTTTATGTTTTCTCCGGACACAAGCTCTACGGGCCAACCGGTATTGGCGTTCTGTATGCCAGAGAGTCGCTGCTGCAGGAAATGCCGCCATGGGAAGGAGGCGGTTCGATGATTGCGACCGTGAGCCTGAGCCAGGGAACCACGTGGGCCAAAGCGCCGTGGCGTTTTGAAGCCGGAACACCTAACACCGGGGGAATTATCGGGCTTGGTGCCGCTATTGAGTATGTTTCAGCGCTGGGGCTGACTGAAATCAGCGAATATGAACAGTTCATGATGCGCTATGCGTTGGAACAGCTGGCGGATGTGCCGGATTTGACGCTTTACGGACCGGATAACCGCCTGGGGGTGATTGCCTTTAACCTCGGTAAACATCACGCCTATGACGTCGGGAGTTTTCTCGATAACTATGGGATCGCCGTGCGGACGGGGCATCACTGCGCTATGCCACTGATGGCCTACTATAACGTTCCCGCCATGTGTCGGGCGTCGATTGCCATGTACAACACCCATGAAGAAGTGGATCGCCTGGTGACAGGTCTCAAGCGTATTCATCACTTACTGGGATAACAGGGAGGCGTTATGGCTGCGCTACCGGATAAAGAAAAGTTGTTGCGTAATTTTCTGCGTTGCGCTAATTGGGAAGAGAAATACCTGTACATCATTGAACTGGGTCAGCGTTTGCCGGAATTAAACGCCGATGAACACTGCCCCGAAAATAGCATTCAGGGATGTCAAAGTCAGGTATGGATCGTAATGCGTCAGAATGCTGAAGGGATTATTGAACTACAGGGCGACAGCGATGCGGCAATTGTGAAAGGGCTTATCGCCGTGGTCTTCATTCTGTATGACCGTATGACGGCCCAGGATATTGTGAATTTTGATGTGCGTCCGTGGTTTGAAAAAATGGCGCTCGCACAGCATCTCACACCATCTCGTTCACAGGGGCTGGAGGCAATGATTCGGGCTATCCGCGCCAAAGCCGCAACTCTTAGCTAAACTGATAAAACACGTCAACGTTCAGACCGACTTGAAAATGTCGTGTAAGGCAACGCTGTGACTCGTAAGCCGGATCTGGCGCTCGCCGCCGTCCGGCAGGAACGCCAGGGGGGTGAGTGAGTATGAAACGCGCGTCTGTTATTACCCTAATGCTAATCGGCGCTTACAGCGCTATTCAGGCCGCATGGGCGGTCGATTATCCGTTGCCCCAGGCGAACAGCCGTCTTGTTGGGCAAAATCAAACTTACACCGTGCAGGAAGGCGATAAAAACCTACAGGCGATTGCCCGTAAGTTTGATACCGCCGCAATGCTGATCCTCGAAGCGAATAATACTATTGCCCCTGTTCCCAAACCCGGAACGCTGATTACTATTCCCTCGCAGCTACTGCTGCCCGATGCGCCGCGCGAAGGCATTATTGTGAATCTGGCGGAGCTACGTCTGTATTATTACCCGCCGGGAGAGAATATCGTTCAGGTATTCCCGATTGGTATCGGTTTGCAGGGACTGGAAACTCCGGTAATGGAAACCCGGGTAGGGCAAAAAATACCGAATCCAACCTGGACCCCTACAGCAGGCATCCGTAAACGTTCTCTGGAGCGCGGCATCACATTGCCTCCGGTTGTGCCAGCCGGGCCAAATAACCCGTTAGGACGCTTTGCATTGCGTCTGGCGCATGGAAACGGTGAATACCTGATCCATGGCACCAGCGCGCCGGACAGCGTCGGCCTGCGAGTGAGCTCGGGATGTATTCGCATGAACGCGCCGGACATCAAGGCATTGTTTGCTCAGGTTCGAACAGGAACGCCGGTCAGGGTGATTAATGAGCCGATCAAATATTCGATTGAGCCGAACGGCATGCGGTATGTCGAGGTGCATCGCCCACTGTCGCCGGAAGAGGAACAAAACGTTCAGACCATGCCGTATGTGCTCCCAGCCGGTTTTACTCAGTTCAAAGACAATAAAGCCGTTGATAGCAGCCTGGTGGAACGCGCGTTGTATCGTCGCGCGGGTTATCCGGTCACTGTGACGGCCGGGCAAGCATCGGTTGTTACCAGCGGGAGTGACGTGAAGTCTGCGCAGAATGGTGTGCCGGGAGAGAATGCAGAGGTACGCGCTACGCAATAACAGGGAACGAGAAATTCAGAGCAAAAAAAATGGCGCACAATGTGCGCCATTTTTATTACACAGTTACTATTACTTGCGGTATTTAGTAGCTGCGTTGTCCAGACGCTGGTTAGCGCGAGCTGCGTCATCTTTAGCAGCCTGAACGTCGGAACGCATTGCGTTCACGTCGTTGCTCAGCTGGTCAACTTTAGCGTTCAGAGTCTGAACGTCAGAAGACAGCTGATCGATTTTAGCGTTGCTGGAGCAACCTGCCAGCAGAGTAGAACCCAGGATTACCGCGCCCAGTACCAGTTTAGTACGATTCATTATTAATACCCTCTAGATTGAGTTAATCTCCATGTAGCGTTACAAGTATTACACAAACTTTTTTATGTTGAGAATATTTTTTTGATGGGAATGCACTTATTTTTGATCGTTCGCTCAAAGAAGCATCGAATTGTGCAAAAACGGCTAAAAAACCGAGTGAAAACAGAAAGCTTCCATCGGATTCATCTTAGATAATCACGGATTGGATAGTGAAATCCGATTTGATTTTTTATTAATTGTGGCTATCGATAAAATAAAAAAAGCGCCACGAGGGCGCTTTTTTAAGCAAATTAATTCGCGGTGGAATTATTACAGTACGTGAACGGATGCAGTGTTGGTCGTGCCGCTTGGAACCAGCGCGCCAGAAACCATAACCACAACGTCACCTTTCTGCGCCAGACCGCTCTCCAGAGCAACTTCTTTGCCCAGGCGGTAGAAATCATCGGTAGAGCTGATTTCTTTGACAACCTGAGCCACAACGCCTTTGCTCAGCACCAGCTGACGCGCGGTAGTTTCGTTGGTGGTCAGCGCCAGGATGGTGGCATCCGGGAAGTATTTACGCACTGCACGAGCAGATTTACCGCCCTGGGTTGCAACCACGATCAGCGGAGCATCCAGTTTTTCTGCAGTTTCAACCGCGCCACGGCAAACGGCTTCAGTGATGCGCAGTTTACGGCTGTCGTTGTTGAAATCCAGACGGCTGGTCATTACACGGTCAGTACGTTCGCAGATGGTCGCCATGATGGTGACGGCTTCCAGCGGGTATTTACCTTTTGCGGATTCGCCAGACAGCATGACTGCATCAGTGCCGTCGAGGATGGCGTTAGCTACGTCGCCAGCTTCAGCGCGGGTAGGGCGCGGGTTTTTGATCATGGAGTCCAGCATCTGGGTCGCAGTGATAACGACTTTACGTGCGCGGATACATTTCTCGATGATCATCTTCTGCGCGAAGATAACTTCTTCAACCGGGATCTCAACGCCCATGTCGCCACGAGCAACCATGATGCCGTCAGAGGCTTCGAGGATTTCGTCGAAGTTGTTCAGGCCTTCCTGGTTTTCGATTTTGGAGATGATCTGGATGTTTTCGCCGCCGTGCGCCTTCAGGTGCTCGCGGATCTCAACCACGTCAGAACGTTTACGGATAAAGGATGCCGCAACGAAGTCAACGCCCTGTTCGCAACCGAAAATCAGGTCCTGTTTGTCTTTTTCAGCCAGTGCTGGCAGCGCGATAGAAACGCCCGGCAGGTTAACGCCTTTGTTTTCGCCCAGGTCGCCGTTGTTCAGCACCTTACAGATAACTTTGTTACCTTCGATAGCGGTAACTTCCATGCCGATCAGGCCGTCGTCAACCAGTACAGTGTTGCCAACGGACAAGTCTTTCGTGAAGCCTTCATAAGTCACAGCAACGATTTCGCTGTTGCCGACAACGGATTTGTCGGTGGTGAAGGTGAAGGTCTGGCCTGCTTTCAGAGAAACGTCGTTGCCGCCTTCCAGTTTAATGGTACGAATTTCCGGACCTTTGGTGTCGAGCAGAATGGCAGCTTTTTTGCCGGTTTTGCTCATCACGTTGCGCAAATTCTTGATGCGCTGACCGTGTTCTGCGTAATCGCCATGAGAGAAGTTCAGACGCATGACGTTCATGCCCGCGTCCAGCATTTTGGTTAACATCTCTTCGGATTCGGTTTTCGGACCGATGGTGCAAACAATTTTCGTCTTTTTCATGACAGTCTTAGTCTTTAAGTTGAGAAGGATTGGGAAATCTGGCTCCCATCGCGCACGGACGGGAAGCTAAACCTGAGTTACGAAAGTGGTGATGTCTCGCTCTAAGGATAGGTGACATCGAAAGAGCGTGCAGAGGAATATGTGCTTGCGTTTCAGCCCAACGGGAAGGTGAGTTTTGTAGTCGTTGAGTTTTACAGGTCAATGTGCTGAAACCATTCAAGAGACAATTGGCGCGCATTATACGCTGAATTTTATCTAAAAGGAAAATGGAAACGCTGTTTCAAAACACTTCTGTGCAGTTTGACAAAAAATATTCATTAATTTGTTCATCGGTATGGATAAAGGCGTTGAGCACAGAAGTAATTTGTTGCGCAACAAACCGCGCTTGCCGTCCCGAATAAGCAGATTTATACGGGTGTTTTCAATGTTGAGAGCATATTCCTAAAAATTATATCAAATTCGTTTTAATTCATTCTAAAAGCCAATTTCACTCATTACACTCATTTGGACATCCATACTGCTAAACAGCTAAAGGCGCTAGCAGGATAACTAAAACAGCAGCGGATACCCAAACGACATGATTGTCCTGAAAAATATTTCAAAAGTGTTTACGCCAGGCAGGCTTGCTATTACCGCTGTCGATAACGTCAATCTGACGGTTGAGCAGGGGCAGATTTACGGAATTATTGGTTACAGTGGGGCGGGTAAGAGCACCTTAATTCGCTTGCTTAATGGTCTGGAAAAGCCGACCTCGGGCAGTGTGACGATTAACGGCCACGATATCTCTGCCGCCCGCGGAGAATCTCTGCGCCAGGCGCGACTGAAAATCAGTATGGTGTTCCAGCATTTCAACTTACTGTGGTCGCGCACGGTTAGCGAAAATATTGCTTTCTCTATGCAAATCGCGGGGGCGCCAAAGGCGTCCATCAAAGCGCGGGTTGCCGAACTGATTACGCTGGTTGGGTTGAGTGGGCGCGAGAATGCTTATCCGTCCCAGCTAAGCGGCGGACAAAAACAGCGGGTGGGCATTGCCCGCGCGCTGGCGAACAATCCTGACGTACTGCTGTGCGACGAAGCCACCTCGGCGTTAGATCCGCAAACTACCGATCAGATCCTTGATTTACTGCTCGATATTAACCGTCGCTTCAAATTAACCATTGTGTTGATCACCCATGAAATGCACGTGGTGCGTAAAATCTGCGACCGTGTGGCGGTGATGGAAAACGGTAAAGTCGTTGAAGAAGGCGACGTGCTCAGCGTCTTTACCCATCCGCAGCAGCTGATCACCCGACAATTCGTGCGTCAGGTGAGCCAGTACGCCGAAGAAGATGAGTTCAACCCACAGCTGGCACGCGAACTGGGCGGCGTGGTGATCAAGCTAACGTTTACCGGGCAACGCACCCACCGTCCCGTCGTTGGAGAATTGACCCTGCGCTACGGCCTGCCGTTTAACATTTTGCACGGCAAGATGACGCAAACCGCGCACGGGGTGTTTGGTCAGCTATGGGTACACGTTGTGGCTACCGAGGAGCAACTGAGCAATATTCTGGCCGACCTGCGCGATAGCGACATTGAAGGTGAGGTGATTCAACATGGCTGAAGAACTATTCCCCCATCTGAAGTGGGATCAATTATTAGCAGCAACGCAGGAAACGCTCTATATGACCGCGCTTTCTGGCGTGGCGACCTTTGTTCTTGGGGTCGCCCTTGGCCTGGCGCTGTTTCTGACCGCACGCGGTGCATTGTTCCAAAACCGCGCCGTGTATAGCGCGATTTCGCTGGTGGTGAATATCTTCCGTTCGATCCCGTTCATCATTTTGATCGTGCTGCTGATCCCGTTTACCAAAGCGATGGTTGGCACCATTCTCGGTGCCAATGCTGCATTGCCTGCGCTTATCGTGGGGGCCGCGCCGTTTTATGCGCGTCTGGTCGAAATTGCCCTGCGTGAGGTCGATAAAGGCGTTATTGAAGCGACACGTTCGATGGGCGCGCGTCTGAGTACGCTTATTTTTCGGGTTTTACTGCCGGAATCTTCTCCCGCTCTGGTGTCCGGGATCACCGTGACGCTGATTGCGCTGGTCAGCTACAGCGCGATGGCGGGAGTCATTGGTGCCGGGGGTTTAGGGAATCTGGCCTATCTGGAAGGATTCCAGCGCAACCACAGCGACGTCACGCTGGTGGCGACGGTGACGATTCTGCTCATCGTCTTCATCATCCAGCTTTGCGGCGATGTGATCACCTCTCTGTTAGATAAACGCTAATAAAATACGGAAACCATTATCATGAAAAAATCACTGACATTACTCGCCGCAGCAACCTTAAGCGCCCTGAGCTTCGCCTCCTGGGCTGATACGCTGACCGTTGGCGCATCAAACGTACCGCACGCGGAGATCCTTGAGCAGGCCAAACCGATTCTGGCAAAGCAGGGGATCGACCTGGAAATTAAGCCGTTCCAGGATTACATCCTGCCGAATACCGCGCTGGCTGGCCGTGAAATTGACGCTAACTACTTCCAACATATTCCGTATCTGAACAGCGTGATTAAAGATCATGCTGGCGATAAAACCTATGACTTCGTCAGCGCCGGAGCAATTCACATTGAGCCGATTGGTATCTATTCGAAGAAGGTGAAATCACTTAAAGATCTGCCGGAAGGTGGTAAGGTGATCATGCGCGATGCGGTATCTGAGGAAGGCCGTATTCTGTCGATTTTCGAAAAAGAGGGTGTGATCAAGCTGAAGCCGGGGGTGGATAAAGTTACCGCGCGCATTAGCGACATCGTGGAAAACCCGAAAAAACTGAAGTTCCTGCCTAACGTGGAAGCGGCGCTGTTACCGCAGATGTACAACAACGACGAAGGCGATGCGGTGGTGATTAACGCGAACTATGCTATCGATGCGGGGCTGGATCCGGTGAAAGATCCGATTGCCGTCGAAAGCGGTGAAAACAACCCGTATGCCAACATCATTACCGTACATCGTGGCGATGAGAAGAAAAAGGATATTGTGGCGCTGGTAGACGTACTGCATTCAAAAGAGATTCAGGACTGGATCCGCACGAAATACAAAGGCGCGGTGATCCCGGTAAATAACTGATCCGCTTCTTGCCTTATCCGGCCTACAACGTCCTGTAGGCCGGATAAAACGCGTTAGCGTTGCCACCCGACGCGAAAGTTACACTCGCTCAATTCTTGCCGGCAGCCCCTGGCGTACCGCCGCACCCGACACCCAGTCAAGCCAGGTATTGGTTACCTGCCGGGTAGGATCCGCAAAGCCAAGATCGTTAAGATTAATTCCCGACCTTATCTGCGCGTCAAATGGCATCGGCTCGCCGTCGAGCGTATGCTGCGCCGCGCCCATTTCTTTATGTCCATAGCCATGTTCAATGGCGATAACTCCCGGCATCACGCCATGCAGCAGGCTTATTTGCGCCAGTGCCTGACCGCCAGGCGTGGTGATACGTACCGTATCACCATGTGCTAAACCGTACCGCTTACCGTCATACGGGTTGAGCGCCACCAGATTAACCGGCTTCAGATGATGCAGGCGCGGGATCACCGCCGTGGCGCTGGACATGGTATTGGATTTAAAGGAGATCAATTTCAGTGGCCATTCTTGTTCCGGGAACAACTCTTCGACCGCACGTCCATCCGACAGGCGCGAAGGATACCAGGCCGGGCATCCGCTGTAGCGTTCCCCGGTTATCGCATGGCGGTGCGCGGCGACATTCGCATTCCAGATTTGCAACGGTTTTTCCCACGCATTGCCGACGCGATTCTCCACCTGGCCATTGCTGGCTGGAGCGAAACGCCCACCGCGTGAATACACAAATGCCACCCGGCTGGCTTCATCGGCTTTCAGCGTTTGCGTTATCACCGGCATGATCCGTTGCACCCCAGTCAAGGCAATGTCTTCCGGCTGAGCCTCCGGGACCGGTGCTTTGCCCATAAACGCAATATTCGCGGCGAGGCGCAGATAATAATCTTCCGCTCGATTTAACGGATACTGATTGCCTTGCGGGTCGGTAATCGCATTATCACCAAAACCAGGCAAACCAATGCGTTTCGCTACCGCAATACAGAAAGATTCCATTGAAGCCGGTTGACCGTCAGCGGTACTGCTGGTTGCGGCTCTGACCACGGGCCAGCGAGCGGTGGTGGCTTTGCTAGCGACGCCCGCCCACGGGGCGCTGAATCCCCAGCTTTCGAAGTTATGGGTATCCGGCACGATGTAATCTGCCAGCGCTGTGGTTTCGTTCATAAAGGCATCAATGGCGATAAATAGCGGCAAACGCGCAGGATCTTTAAGCTTTTCTTCCGCCACGCCGCGCAACCCTGCGATGCCGTAAAACGGGTTGGTCATGTTAGAGATCCAGGCTTTTAGCGGATAAGGGTAGCCTTCGAGTGCCGAGACAAGAAGTTCAGTGAGTTGACCGGCCACAAACGGATACCACGGGGCTTTTGCCGGGAAGGGTGATTGGCCGGCGGCCACTTTATTGCGATACTCTTCGGAAGACTCATACGCGGTTTTACTGCGTGCGATGCTTAATCCCTTTGGTTTAATCTTCCCGGCGAAACTGTCCATGTTGTAGCGTGGTCCATCGGTGGCGCCATTGAACTTACCGCCGCCGACAAACACGCCGCCTTCAAGACTCAGGTTGCCAATCAGCGCATTGAGCATCATCACCGACCAGGCGTTATAAAATCCATTGCCTGCCATCATACCACCGTGGGAGATCACCGCCGCTTTGCGTCCATGACGAGTAAACGCATCGGCCAGGGCGCCGATGTCTGCTTCAGACACGCCGCACTGCTGGCTGTATTGCGCCAGCGTTAGTTTTTCGGCGGATTCTTTTAGGCACTGGAGGCTGCTTTTTACCGTTACCGTCTGACCGTCTGTCAGCGTGACTTCTCGGGTGACAAACAACTGCGCGCGTGGGCAACCGCTGGCAGCGACAATATCGCCGGCCTCGTTAACGACCACCGGCTCCTGGGCGGCGTTTGCGTTCAGATGCGCGAGGGTTAAATGCTGTCCGGCAAGATTTGGGATCTCATCGGTAATCACCAGATGCGTGGCGTTGCTCCAGCTTTTTTCTCCGGCCTGCTGCATGGCCTGCACGCCGGGAATGGCGAGATAATCGGCGTTATAGCGTTGTTTTTCGATTATCCAGCGGATCATACCCATCGCCAGTGCGGAGTCGCTTCCCGGACGCACGGGCTGCCAGCGGCCGCGATCGTCAGCCAGTACCGTGGTTAATGGCAGGGCTGGCGCTACCACCACATAGCGGAAGTCGTCGCGTAAACGGGCGCTGGCGAGCTGGCGAGCCTGGCGCTTAAACGGGTTACCGGATTGCGCTGGAGAGGTTCCCATAAACAGTGCGAACTCGACATTATCCCAATCGGGTTTCACGTGGGTGTTTTTATCCAGATCCCCCATTAGCGCACCAGAACCGGCTCGATAGGCCAGGCCGCAGTAAGCGCCATGTGCGCCGAAGTTTTTACTGCCGAAACTGTTCAGCGCGAAGCGACGTAAAAACGTATCACGTCCTTCATCGCTGGTATTGGTGACCAGCAACTGATTGGATTTTGGCCCAAAGCTGGGATGTCTGGCATCAAGCGGTGTATGGGGATCGTGAATAGCCCGCAGGCCGTCAACATGGCCCTCACCAAACAGATCGCCGCCTTCCACCACTTCTTTGATCAATTGTTCGAAGCTGATGCGCTGCCATTTTCCCTCACCGCGTTTGCCAACGCGTTTCATGGGCTGCAGAATGCGCAGTGGACTGTACAAACCTTCAAGTAATGTTGCGCCACGAGCGCAGGCGGTGGAGCGCGCATCCAGACCCGACTCGCCCGCCAGTTTCGCCATTGCCGTGGCAAAGGGGACAGAGGCGTCAATATGGTGCTCGTGAGATAATGGATGATAGGGGTTACCGGCAATGCGCAGCACTTTGCCTTGTTCACTATCAACCCGGACTCGCACACCGCATTGTGTCCAGCAACCAAAACATTGCGTCATCGAGATCACCTGCTGTGGATTCTGCTGCCATTGCGGCCTGGCATTGGCTTCGGGGATGAGCGCATTACCAAAGATGCGATCTCGAGTAATTTTGCCGGAGGTACCGTCCAGCAAGCCGTCCAGCGCGCGCTTTGCTACATCCCGATAACTCAGACCAAACGTCACCATGCCACCTACAGCAAGACCGACTTTAAGCCACTGACGACGGGTTAAATTAGCCATGTTGCATTCTCCTTGCGATCGCGTTCAGGGCTTCACGAACAATAATAATCAGTGCTATCCACAGGCCGAAGGTGCCCACAATGGCCAGCCAGCCATCGGTACCGCCGGGCAGGGTGTAAGGATTAAACTGGGCGTTAAATTTCGGTACGGTCTGTACCTGGATGAGTAACGTCCAGCGCATCAGCCAGCACAACGCCATGGCGCTAAACGCCAGTAATATGTGCAGCGGCCGCGATAATGGAAAACGCAGCACCAGCCCGCAAAGGCCAAGCGAGATAAGCCATAGCGCAACCCAGCCGATGGCGTAGTGCCGTGCCGAAGAGGCGACATCCAGCCACTGGCGGATTGCTGAACCGGATAGCGTATTGCTGCTCACCCAAATTGCCACCACGATAGCCAGCGCGCTCAAGGCGACAATTTGTCCCCACGCCAGTTTGCGCAGCAAAGATCCTTCACTTTTTGTTGCAGCGATGAGCAGGGCGAGGAACGTTTGCAGCGCGCTGAGGAACATTGCAACCGGAAAGGCGTAGCTGAACCAGACGGGACGCGCCTGCACCACCGACACTTCGCGACCGGTGTAAACCAGTAATCCGATAGCGGACAAGGCGCTACCGACGGCCAACCATTTAGTTACGCTGTAACTTTTAAGTGTTAACTGCTTAACGTGCTGTGCCAGAAACCACAGGCCCAGGAAGCCGGTGAACAGCGGTAAAAACAGTGCGCCCCATGGCATCCAGGACCATGGCGTCGGATAAGCATAAAAATGCCAGACGCGGGCGGTTTGGTGTAAATCAGCGGTCAGCGCCAACGGGGCGGTTATTGCACAGGTCAGGGCGATTAACAGCGTCAGGTTTTCCAGTTCTGCCGTCTTCTGTTTACGCCAGTGCAGCACGCAGGCGAACAGCGCGGCGCAGGCGGCAATACCGATGAAAAAGAAATACTGTACGGCCCAGGGTAACCAGCTTACATGCTGTGGATGGGCCAGAACCTCTTCGATAATCAGTGAATGGTTCATTTAAACCTCCTGCCAGAGAGCGGGTTGAGCACGTCCCATTAACGGGGTGACAAACGCTTCATCCAGACCCAGATAAAACACGTGCGGTGATGTTCCGCTTTCGGGTTTCAGCACCTTGATGGCCTCATGGTGTTTGTGCAGCATTTGAGAAATCCGGCTGTGCGGATCTTTGATATCGCCAATGATACGTGCGCCGCCGACGCAGGATTCAACGCAGGCCGGGAGCAGGCCCGCTTCCAGGCGGTGTACGCAAAAAGTGCATTTATCGGCGGTTTGCGTTTCGTGGTTGATGAACCGCGCATCGTATGGACAGGCCTGCACGCAGTAAGCGCAACCCACGCAGCGGGTGTTGTCGACGACTACGATGCCGTCTTCGCGTTGGAAGGTGGCCTGCACCGGACAAACGGGTACGCAAGGTGGATTATCGCAATGGTTGCACAGGCGCGGCAGCAGGACGTTGGTGACGCTTTGCTGGCCTGTCAACTGCACCTGATACTGGTTAACGAGGGTTCTGAAATCCCCCTGCGGCGTCTGGTTCTCAATGGCGCAACTGACGGTACAGGCCTGGCAACCAATACAGCGTCGCAGGTCAATCAGCATGGCGTAGCGATGCTTGAGTGAGCCTTCATGGCGTTCAGGCGAGAAGGGGAATTGCGCCTGAGCCAGCGGAACCAGTGAAGCGCCAGCGGTCAGGACGCCCAGTTGCTGGAGAAACTGCCGTTTACTGCTGTCCATATTTTCTCCCGTCACGGTTCAACAACGAAACATTGGTCACGCCGTTGATTTGAGTGTGATGAATAAAGAATTCCAATGATTTACAGTGTAAAAATCGTGACGGGGGGTACTCTATTGTGGTTAACCACATACCCGGCTTGTTGTTGATCTAAAACAACATAATTGACAGGGATAATTGAGTGGGACGCAACGTAGTAAGATGCCTGACGGCGCTGGCGTCGCTGTGGATGCTAAGCGGCACGGTTGCGGCGCAGACATGGAACATTGGCGTGTTGGCAATGCGTGGGGAGATCTCCACACGTCAGCACTGGCAGCCGTTGGAAACCCTGTTGAACCAGCAAATTCCCGGTGAGCAGTTTCATATACAACCGCTGGACCTACGGCAGATGCAGGAGGCAGTGAATCGCGGCACGGTACAGTTTGTAGTCACCAATCCGGCGCAGTTTGTACAGCTAAACAGCCGTTCTGCGTTACGCTGGCTGGCGTCGTTACGTTCTACCCGTGGAGGCAAAGCCGCCAGTAACGTGATTGGCAGCGCGATTCTCGTCAGGCGCGATAGTGGGATCGCTTCCGCGCATGATCTGATCGGTAAAACGGTTGGCGCCATTGATGCTCAGGCTTTTGGCGGCTATTTGTTGGGGTATAAAGCACTTAGCGATGCTGGTCTGCGCCCGGAGCGCGATTTACGCCTGATGTTTACCGGTTTTCCTGCCGATGCCTTACTCTATCTATTACGCGAAAAAGCCGTGCAGGCGGTGATTGTGCCGGTGTGTCTGCTGGAAAACATGGATGAGGAAGGGCTCATTCATAAAACGGACTTTAGGGCTGTACTCAACCATCCAACCTCGATTCCCTGTTTAACCAGTACGCCACTGTATCCTGACTGGTCGTTTGCGGCACTGCCTGCAGTGAGCGACGAGTTGGCCGATCGCGTCACACGGGTGCTGTTCAATGCGCCGCAGAATGCAACGTTTCGCTGGGGAGCGCCTGCCTCAACACGCGAGGTAGAAGCGTTGCTGCGTGATGTCCGCCAGCATCCGCAGCAGCGCCAGCTTTGGCTGGACGTCAAAAGTTGGTTTATCCAGCACCGGCTCGCAATGGGGGCGGTGGCCGTTGTGCTGTTGCTGCTGACGCTCAATTATATCTGGGTGATGCTGCTGGTCCGCCGTCGCGGCAGGCAACTGGAGCGGAACAGCATTCTTCTGCGCAAACAAGAACAGGCGCTGGAAACTGCTCGCCAAATGAGTGTGCTTGGTGAGATGACCTCCGGATTTGCCCACGAACTCAATCAGCCGCTGTCGGCTATCCGCCATTATGCACAGGGCTGTTTGATCCGCCTACGCGGTCAGGATAAGCAGCATCCGTTGTTACCTGCGCTGGAGAACATTGATGCCCAGGCGCAGCGGGGGGCTGACACATTGCACAATCTGCGCCAGTGGGTCAGTCAGGCGCAGGGTAATCCGGTGATGACCGATGACTGGCGAGCCGTCAACGTGCATGATGCTATTCATCACGTCTGGCAATTATTGCGTATGCCCCAGCAATTTCCGGCGGTAGCGCTACAAGCTCGGGTAAATAAGACGTTAACGCTAACGCTGCCGAGCGTTCTGCTTGAGCAGGTGCTGGCCAATCTGGTGCTTAATGCGGCCCAGGCAGGGGCAACCACGGTGTGGTTCAGCGCCCAGCGTGAGGAGGGTGATGTGCGTATTTGGGTGCAGGATAACGCTGGCGGTATTGATGAGGCACAGTTGTACCAGGCTTTTCAGCCGTTTATGACCACCCGTAAAGAGGGCATGGGGCTGGGATTAGCCATTTGTCAGCGGCTGGTGCGTTACGCGAATGGAGAGATTGGGATCAAAAACCATCAGGCTCCTGATGAAAAAGCGGGCGTGGTGGTGACATTACATTTTAAGCAAAACCGGGAGGGAGGCCGTAGTGGCAATAATTCATCTGCTGGATGACGACATTGCCGTCACTCAGGCCTGTGCGTTTTTACTGGAAAGCCTGGGATACGAGGTATGTTGCTGGGATCAAGGCGAAACATTCCTCTCTGAGGCAAACCTGTATCAGGTCGGCGTACTGTTGCTGGATATGCGTATGCCGGTAATGGATGGGCGCGCTGTGCATGAAGCGATGCGCCAACGAGAAAGTACGTTGGCAGTGGTGTTCCTCACCGGGCATGGCGATGTGCCGATGGCGGTTGAACAAATGAAACGTGGCGCGGTCGATTTTTTGCAAAAGCCGGTGTCCGCCGAGCCGCTTCAGGCGGCGTTAGAGCATGCTTTGCAGATTTCTCACGCCGCCTTCTCGCGACAAGAGATCGTGGCCTGCTATCAGATGCTCACGCCAAAGGAACGAGAGTTGGCGCAACTGGTAGCAAAAGGGTTAATGAATCGGGAAATTGCTGACGCCATGAATATTGCGGTGCGTACGGTTGAAGTTCATCGCGCGCGGGTGATGGAAAAAATGCAGGCGCGGAGCCTTGCTGAGTTGGTTAATCGACTGCAGCGGATCCAGTAAATTTATGACATTTGTTTGATTTTCATTGAATTTTGTCTAATCAGCCAGAGTGATATATGCTGTTGGTTTGAGTTAATGACGGGCGGGCAAATATGGGAAATCAGACCAAAGACGACGAGTTGTACCATGAAATGTGCAGAGTAGTCGGTAAAGTAGTGCTGGAAATGCGCGATCTGGGACAAGAGCCAAAGCATATCGTCATTGCAGGTGTGCTGAGAACCACCCTCGCCAACCAGCGTGTAAAGCGCAGTGAGCTAGAAAAACAAGCCATTGAGACCGTTATTAAAGCATTGGCCGGATAATCCATAAAAAGAGGAGGGCAGTCATTTGCGCCATCCTCTTATTCTCGTCACGTTATTCTATCAATATATATAATTTAGGACTGCAATTAGAGAAATACACTCCGCTGTATATTTCGTTGTATATCGATTGATATATAAAAATATATTTGAGAGTGTAGTCACAAATATTTGCAAACCATATGAAATATTATTTCAACTTATCTTAATGATAATAAATCTCACTCCGCATTAATTACTTTCCTTCCGTTTTTTAATTGATGACGATCAAAACGACGATCCCTAAATAACCACATTATCTTTGTGCCTAACCCTAAAGGATTAGATTCATTCAGTTTAACCACCGTCATTTATACGATCAGGTTAGGGCAAATATTCACGTGTTGTTGGCAACATTAATGGCCGAATCGGCCAATCTGCGTGCAAAAATTAGCCTGGATGTGTTGCTGCTACTGCGTTTGCAAAGAGGATGCGAAATAAATGAACCAGGTTGATCGTCCATTTTTAGATTGTGGTTTAACGCGGCTGGAATTTTTACGTATATCCGGAAAGGGTCTGGCAGGACTGACCATTGCACCCGCGTTGTTATCACTTTTTGGTTGTAAGCAGGAAGATATCGACAGCGGTACAGTTGGCCTTATCAATACGCCGAAAGGGGTGCTGGTAACGCAGCGAGCACGCTGCACCGGTTGTCATCGCTGCGAGATTTCCTGTACCAATTATAACGATGGGGCCGTTGGCACCTTCTTTTCCCGCATCAAAATTCATCGTAATTACTTCTTTGGCGATGATGGCGTCGGGTCCGGTGGCGGACTGTATGGTGATTTAAACTATACCGCGGATACCTGCCGCCAATGCAAAGATCCGCAATGCATGAAGGTCTGCCCAATTGGCGCCATTACCTGGAAGCAGGAAGACGGCTGTATTGCCGTAGACCACAAACGTTGCATTGGCTGTAGCGCTTGTACCACAGCCTGCCCGTGGATGATGGCGACCGTTAACACGGAAACGAAAAAATCCTCAAAATGTGTGTTATGCGGGGAATGCGCCAATGCTTGTCCTACTGGGGCATTAAAAATTATCGAGTGGAAAGATATTACCGTTTGATAGAGGGCAGGCATGCCTGATACGCGTCATTAATTGCCAAAAATAGCGCAGTTTTGAATAAAAAACTGCCTGACGGGTATATCTATTAAACCTTCTTGCAAAGGAAAACATGATGGCTAATGGTTGGACAGGTAATATTTTACGGATCAATCTCACCACGGGTAATATCACCCATGAAGATTCCAGTAAATTTAAGAAATTTATCGGTGGGATGGGCTTTGGGTATAAAATTATGTACGACGAAGTCCCGCCAGGCACCATGCCTTTTGATGAAGGGAATAAACTGGTTTTCGCCACCGGGCCATTAACCGGCTCGGGCGCACCCTGTAGCTCCCGCGTCAATATCACCTCCTTGTCAACATTTACCAAAGGTAATTTAGTCGTAGATGCCCACATGGGCGGTTTCTTCGCCGCACAGATGAAATTTGCCGGTTACGATGCGATTATTATCGAAGGTAAGTCCGCATCGCCTGTTTGGATCAACATTAAAGACGATAAGGTCAGCATTGAAAAAGCCGATTTCCTGTGGGGCAAGGGCACGCGCGCCACAACCGAAGAGATTTGCCGCATTACCAGCCCTGAGACTTGCGTCGCCGCGATTGGCCAGGCGGGGGAAAATCTGGTACCGCTCTCCTGCATGATCAACAGCCGCAACCACAGCGGCGGCGCCGGTACTGGCGCGGTGATGGGCTCGAAAAATCTGAAGGCTATTGCGGTAGAAGGGACCAAAGGGGTCAATATCGCCGACCGCAAAGAGATGAAGCGGCTCAATGACTATATGATGACCGAGCTTATCGGCGCCAACAACAACCACGTTGTACCAAGCACCCCGCAGGCCTGGGCAGAATACTCTTCGCCAAACTCGCGCTGGACGGCCCGCAAGGGACTGTTCTGGGGAGCGGCGGAAGGCGGGCCAATCGAAACGGGTGAAATCCCGCCGGGCAACCAGAATACCGTCGGTTTCCGTACCTATAAATCCGTGTTCGATCTCGGACCTGCCGCTGAGAAATACACGGTAAAAATGAGCGGCTGTCATTCATGCCCCATTCGTTGTATGTCACAGCTCAATGTCCCGCGGGTGAAAGATTTTGGCGTACCGAGTACCGGTGGCAACACCTGCGTGGCGAACTTTGTGCACACCACCATTTTCCCCAATGGCCCGAAAGATTTTGACGATAAAGACGATGGGCGGGTGGTGGGAAACCTGATTGGTCTGAACCTGTTCGACGATTATGGCATCTGGTGTAACTACGGGCAGTTGCACCGTGATTTTACTTATTGCTACTCGAAAGGTGTTTTTAAGCGCGTACTGCCGGCGGAAGAGTATGCGGAGATCCGCTGGGATCAACTGGAAGCTGGCGATCCTAATTTTATTAAGGATTTTTACTATCGGCTGGCGCATCGCGTGGGGGAACTCAGCCACCTTGCGGACGGATCATATGCCATTGCTGAACGCTGGGATTTGGGCGAAGAGTACTGGGGTTATGCCAAAAACAAACTGTGGTCGCCGTTTGGTTTTCCTGTCCACCACGCTAACGAGGCTTCAGCGCAGGTTGGGGCGATCACCAACTGTATGTTTAACCGTGACTGCATGACGCATACCCATATTAACTTCATCGGTTCCGGTTTGCCGCTGAAATTACAGCGCGAAGTGGCGGGCGAACTGTTTGGTTCGCAGGATGCATACGACGAAACCAAAAACTACACCCCGATCAATGCCGCGAAGATCAAATATGCCAAATGGACGTTGCTGAAAGTCTGTTTGCATAATGCGGTCACGCTATGCAACTGGGTCTGGCCGATGACGGTTTCGCCGCTCAAGAGCCGTAATTATCGCGGAGATTTGGATCTGGAAGCGAAATTCTTCCAGGCAGTTACTGGCGATGAAACCACGCAGGCGAGTCTGGATCTGGCCGCTGAACGTATCTTTACCCTGCATCGCGCCTATACGGTCAAACTGATGCAAACCAAAGATATGCGCAATGAGCACGATCTCATCTGTTCCTGGGTGTTTGATAAAGATCCGAAGATCCCGGTCTTCACCGAGGGGACCGACAAGATGGACCGGGAGGACATGCGCCTGTCACTGACGATGTTCTATCAGGAAATGGGCTGGGATCCGGAACTGGGCTGCCCTACGCGCGAAACGCTGAATCGACTCGGACTTGAGGATGTGGCAGCCGATCTGGCGGCACAAGATCTGTTGCCAGCGTAAGGAACGCGAGATGACTAACGTGAGCAACGTTCAGGCACCCATTGAGGCGTTTCCTGATGAGGTAGATAGCCAAAAGAGACACTGGCTGCAGGCGCTACAGCTGCCTGCAGAACAGGTGAACGCGACGCAGGTTCAGGAACCTGCCAGCCCGGAGTCGATAGTGGCGGAGTTTATCCGCCAGCATTCAGCAGCGGGTCAATTGGTGGCACGCAGTGCCTTCCTGCAGCCACCATATTCGGTTCCTGAAACCGACCTTACCGTGTTGCTGGATACCCTGTGTCACGGTGCGAATGGGGCGGATATTACCTGTGTGCACGGCGCTGAAGAGGCATATTTCTTTTCAACGCAAACCATGACGGCAAACTACGCCAGCATGTGTGTGCAGGTGGTGGAAAACGACATCTGTCGCGCGATTGCCGAGGCGGTACGCTTCGACTGTCAAACGTATCCGCGCCCCTATAAGGTCGCGATGTTGACGCAACCGCCGTATAGCTTTGAATCTCAGCAGGTTGCAGCGGCGCTCTCGGCAATGGAAACGCACCCGGATTACGCAGATATACGCACTGTGGAATCGTCAAATGCGGAGCCTTATTTGTTTAGCGAACGTTTTATGAGTTATGGCAAAGCGTACGGCCTGTGCGAATGGTTTGAGGTTGAGCAGTATCAGAACCCCTGAATTCTTCAGGTTGATGTCATGGAATGTGTGGACGACCACTGTCACAGCATTAGAGGATAACCCGATGTCCTTCACCCGACGTAAATTTGTCATTGGCATGGGGACGGTGATTTTTTTTACCGGCCCAGGTCAAAGTTTGTTAGCAAGCCCCAGGAGCACTAAAGGCGTTCGTTATGTCATGATCCACGACGAATCTCTGTGTAACGGCTGTAATATTTGCGCCCGCGCATGCAGGAAAACCAATCATGTTCCTGACCAGGGCAGCCGTTTGTCGATAGCGCATATTCCGGTTTCGGATAACGACAACGAAACGCTGTATCACTATTTTCGTCAGTCCTGCCAGCATTGTGATGATGCGCCCTGTATCGAGGTCTGTCCAACCGGCGCCTCCTGGCGAGATGAGAATGGCATTGTGCGGGTAGATACGTCTTCGTGTATCGGCTGCAGTTACTGCATAGGCGCGTGCCCTTATCAGGTACGCTATCTCAATCCGCGCACCAAAGTAGCGGATAAATGCGACTTTTGCGCTGAATCACGTCTGGCGAAAGGTTTCCCTCCGATCTGTGTTAACGCCTGCCCGGAACACGCGCTGATTTTTGGTCGTGAAGATAGCCCGGAGATTCAGACCTGGCTGCGGGAAAACAAGTATTACGAGTATCAACTTGCAGGCGCCGGGAAACCCCATCTGTATCGTCGGTTCGGTCAACATTTGATTAAAAAGGAAAATGTATGAACGCGTCGCAGAATGCCGAACAGTTTCACGCCCAGCTTGCGCAATATGTCCCTATGTTTTCACCTGACTACTGGCCTGTGTGGTTGGTCATCGCCGGATTAATGCTGGTGGGAATGTGGCTGGTGCTGGCGCTACACGCCATGCTGCGCTTTCGTGCCGCGCATAAAGCGTCGGCAGGGCACGGTGAGAAGGTCTACTTATACTCGAAGGCCGTTCGTTTGTGGCACTGGTCGAATGCGCTGCTGTTTCTGCTTCTTCTGGTGAGTGGACTCGTCAATCACTTCTCGGCCGTCAGCGCGTCGGTGATGAAAAGCCTGCTCACTGTACACGAGGTCTGTGGCTTTTTGCTGCTCGCCTGTTGGATTGGTTTTGTCCTAATCAACCTGATTGGCGGTAACGGGCATCATTATATTATTCAACGTCAGGGCTGGATCGGACGAGCGCAAAGACAAACGCGTTTTTACCTGTTTGGCATTATGCAAGGAGAGTCACATCCATTCCCGGCATCAAAGCGTTCGAAATTCAATCCGCTACAGCAAGCAGCCTATGTTGCCGTGATGTATGGTTTGCTGCCGCTGTTGTTGATATCGGGTCTGTTATCGCTCTATCCGGCGGTTGTCGGCGATCTGTTCCCCGGCGTGCGTTACTGGTTGTTACAGGCGCACTTTGCGTTGGCAATAATCAGTTTGTTTTTTATTTTCGGGCATCTGTATCTTTGCACTACGGGGCGCACGCCGGGCGAAACCTTCAAGTGCATGGTGGATGGCTATCACCGGCATTAAGCGATGATGATTACGCGTGATGACTTACGGGCCTGGCGCGTTGGGCCCGTAATGTATCGCTGGTTTCTACGTACTTTTCCCGCCGGGGGAAGTTATGCCGATGTACATCGTGCGCTCCAGCGGGAAGGGTATATCGACTGGGCAAATAGTCTGGTGGAATATGGCTGGTCAAAATGGCGGGAAGAGGAGAGTTTTGTCCGGCAGGATATCCGGGCGATGGGAAATATTTCCCGCGTGCAAACGGTGGGGGAAACAGGTAGGCCGCTGGCGAGTGCGGAAGATAATGTCAGCTTTGGCTGTGCGGATGATAACGTTAAAATCGCCAGCGCCGGCTATGCCGCACAGATTGCCAGTGCAGGTTACAGCGTACGTATAGGCAGCGTAGGCTATAACGCGCATATCGGCAGCTCAGGCGATCGCGGACGAATTGCGGTCGCGGGAAATTCAGCGCGTATCAGTAGCGTGGGCGACGGGACGCGTATCGCCAGTACCGGCATGCGTGTACGCATCAGTGCACTGGGTGACAGAAACCGTATTGCCTGCAGCGGTGATTTAACCCAGCTAGCCTGTTTCGGCGCGGAATCGAAAATCGCCAATTGTGCAGATAATATCCATATTATTGCCAGCGGAGAGAACGCGGTTGTTGCCAGTACCGGTACTGTCGATTCGATTATACTCGGTCCTGGCGGATGCGCGGCGCTGGCCTATCATGATGGCAAAAGAATGCGTTTTGCGCTTGCGGTTGAAGGCGAAAATAATATTCGGGCTGGCGTGAAATATCGGCTCAACGAAGACCACCAGTTCGTGGAATGTTGAGCCTTGAGGTCATTTTAGCGCGAACCGTCGCTGGGTGATTTTTTCCAGGCTAAAGCACAGCAGGTAATAGACCAGTCCGGTAAAGATAAAAATGGCTGCCGGATAGATTTGCACCCGGCTATTAACCTGACCGGCAACCGTCGTGAGTTCTGGCACATTGACAATAAACGCCAGCGACGTGTCCTTCAGTAGTCCAATAAAAATCCCTGTCAATGACGGCATAGTGTTGCGCAGCACTTGCGGCAATAAAATAAGCCACAGGGCCTGGTACGGGCGAAAACCCTGCACCACTGCCGCTTCATATTGCCCACCAGGTAACGCGCTAATTCCGGCATACACCGAGTGCATCACCGAGGCGGCAGTGAACCATGCCAGTGCTAACGTCACGGTAACTGCGCCAGGCAGATCGCTTCCTGTCAGCATGGGGAGCAAATACCACATCCAGAAAATCACAAAGATTAACGGAATGCCGCGAATAAACTCGGCCCAGATAAACAGTCCTTTGCGAACCGCGCCCGGAAAACGCCAGGCGCAGCAGGCAAGAACTATCCCCCCGGGCAGTGCCAGCAATGCCGCGCCGATGGCCATCAGCAAAGTAAGTAGCACGCCGCCGGGTTGGCCTTCGGTCACGCGTCCCCACAGGAGATAGTCCAGATTGTCAGTAATGACCGAAATATTAGCGATCATGTGGGATGCTCCTGAAACTTAATGGACGCGTTCTTATCCTGAACTGTTTACCTGACGCAGATTTCGGACCAAGACGCGTAAGCAGCATGCCTAGCACGATGCCGATAAACAGATAGAGGGCTGTTCCAACGGCAAAGGCTTCCAGTGCATGCGCGTTATAGCTCTCAATTTGCCGCACCTGATAGGTCAACTCTGCAAATCCAATACCGCTGGCAAGCGAGGAGAGTTTCATCAGGTTGAGATATTGCCCAACGATCGGCTGCCATGCGTTCGCCAGCCCTTGGGGAAGGAGAATGTGACGAAAAACCGCCCAGGCGGAAAAGCCCTGAGCAATGGCCGCCTCGCGTTGTCCGGCAGAAACCGCCTGCAAACCAGAGGCAATCTCCTCGACCAAAAAGGCTGAAGTAAAAACACCCAGCCCCCAGGCAGAACAAAGAAACTCCGGCGTTAACCACCAGACGTCACCCGGCAGAACTGACCATGGGTGTTCAGCATTAATAAAGGTAATCACGTCACGGGGTAGCCAATTCCATGCGGCGAAATACCAGAACATCAGTTGCACCAGTAAAGGCGTGTTGCGAAACACTGAGACCCACATGCCGACCACCGCGGTGGCAATGCGATTGCCTGTCAAACGTAAGCCGAGTAGTAGGAGAGCAAAGAGAGTGGCAAGCGCGACGCCTGCCAGCGTCACCCATAGCGTGGTGAGAAAACCGGAAATTATCCATTGTAGAGGTTGCCCGCTCAGCACCCCCTGCCAGTCCATTAGATGCATTATAACGGTAACTCCTGGTGTAACGGGTCGAGCACTTTTTTCAGGAAACGCTGGGTTCTGGGATGTTGTGGGCGGGTGAAGAAATCCTCCGGCGAGGCGACCTCCAGTATATCGCCGCCATCAATGAATACCACACGATCGGCAATCTCACGGGCGAAGTGCATTTCATGAGTCACGACGATCATCGTGATACCGCTGTGAGCCAGATTTTTCATCACTTGTAACACTTCGCCGATCATTTCTGGATCCAGCGCGGAGGTGGGTTCATCAAACAAAATGATTTGTGGCGATGAAGCCAGCGCGCGGGCAATGGCAACGCGCTGTTGCTGCCCGCCAGATAACTGAGCGGCATAGGCATCGGCTTTCTCGAACAGTCCTACTTGATCCAGTAATTCGAGTGCCCGGCCTTTCGCCTCCGCCTTGTTCCAGCCGTGAACATATTCCAGCGCCAGCGCAATGTTTTGCAGCGCGGTCAGATGCGAATAGAGATTGAACTGCTGAAATACGAAACCGATACGGCTGCGTAACTGGCGTAATGCCGCTCCGCGCAACTGACTAATTGGTTTACCATCAATGAAAATTTCGCCACCGCTGAGCGACTCAAGCTGATTGATAAGACGTATAAGAGTGGATTTTCCAGAGCCAGAGGGACCCAAAATGGTCACCACTTCACCAGGTTCAACTGCCAGGCTGACACCGTTAAGTATGGTATGAGCGTCATACTGCTTAATCACATTGTGCAGTTTGACGCTTGCCTGACCCAATTGGGTAGAATCCGCAGCCGAAGCTGCGGAACGATGAAAAAGGGCTGAGAGCATATTACTTGGCTTCTATTTTAAAGGCGCGGGGCTGTGGGTTTTTGGTTTCAGGACCGAACCACACATCATAAATTTTTGCCGCCTGACCGGTAGACTCCAGCTTCAAGAGTTCATCGTTGACGGCTTTTAACAGAGCGGGTTCGCCTTTTTTTACCCCCACGCCGATCTCTTCTTTACTCAGCAGGTCCGGCAAAATTTTGAAATCTGCTTTATCCGGCGCACCGCTTAACAAGCCCGCCAGAATTGTACTGTCCTGGGTGATGGCCTGCACATTACCGTTGCGTAATGCGGTTAATGCCAGGGGAATATCGTCATAGGCCAGTACACGCGACTGCGGGAAGCGCTGATGTAACGCCTGCTCACCGGTAGTCCCTTTTACCGCGCCGATTCGCGCTTTGCCGTATTCATCTAGCTTGTCCGGAGATTTTGCCGGTACAAGGAACTGCTGGCCGGTGACAAAATAGGGCACTGAGAAATCGATCACCTGTGCGCGCTCAGGTGTGATCGTGATATCCGCTACGATTAAATCGGCTTTACCGGATTGTAATAACGGAATACGGTTGGCCGGATTGGTGGCTACCAACTCCAGTTTTACCCCCAGGGATTTGGCCAGCGCTTCGGCAAAATCGACGTCGTAGCCGACAATCTTATGCGTTTTTGCATCAACTGAACCGAACGGCGGATTGGCGTCGAATGTCGCCACTTTGACTACGCCTGCGGCTTTGATATCGGCCAATTGGTCGGCCTGAGCCTGCGAAACGCTAATGCCAGAGGCCAGTAGCACGCTGAGTGCCAGAAGTGTTTTTTTAGCGCTGTGAATTTTCGTTGCCATCATTGTATGAAATCCCTGTAGTTTTTGGTTTGTGCTTTTTACGCTCCCATAACTTACGATTCAGACAAAATAAGAAAAAATTCTTATCTATATACAAAATGTTATTAGTGAAAGGGGGGAGATCAGGAGTGATGTGCGCGAACGTTCACAAACGCTACGTGATTACCCTCATGACCTGTACCATACGTCAATAAAATTAATGGCTGGGGACAAGCATGCTGCGTGATAATTTTAACGATCTTTATTACCTCATTATCGTCGCCCGCGAGCGGAGTTTTACGCGGGCTGCGGCAAAGCTTGGGGTCTCGCAGTCAGCGTTAAGCCATGCGATACGTGGACTCGAAGAGCGGCTGGATGTACGACTCCTTACCCGCACCACGCGCAGCGTCGCGCCGACTGAAGCCGGAGAACGGCTCATCAACAGTATCAGTCCGCGTTTTGATGACATTGAAACGGAACTGCTGGCACTAACCGACATCCGTCAGCGGGTGGCGGGTAACATTCGCCTTACCTTGGGTGAACATGCGTTGCAATCGACTGTCTGGCCCGCGCTGGCGCCTTTTTTGCAGACTTATCCTGAAGTGAAAGTGGAAATGACCCTCGACAACAGCCTGACGGATATTGTGGCTGGCCGTTATGACGCGGGTATTCGTCTCGGCGAGCAGGTGGCAAAAGATATGGTTGCTGTCAGAATTGGCCCGGACTGGCGCATGGTGGTGGTCGGTTCACCCGCTTATTTTGCCCGCTACGGTAAACCACTCACCCCACACGATCTGCAAAACCATAACTGCATCAACATGCGTATGCCGACGTTGGGCGGGCTATATGCCTGGGAATTTAGCAAAGGCGGACAAGATTTGCGCGTGCGGGTTGAAGGGCAGCTTATTTTTAACAATCTCCCCCCGCGGATTAGCGCAGCGATTGCCGGGATGGGGCTGGCATTTGTGCCGGAAGACACTGTCGAACAGGCGGTGACTGACGGTGCGCTGGAAAAAGTACTGGAGGACTGGTGCGAACCTTTCCAGGGCTATTATATGTACTACCCCAGCCGTAGGCAGCACACCGCCGCCTTTGCCCAATTGATTGCGGCTTTACGGTATACAAGCTGAAGTGGGAAGGGTTAGCAGGCGATAAAAAACCGGCATTGCGCCGGTTTGGAAATCAGATTTTGCAGGCGTCGCCGCAGTCATTATCAGCAATAATTTCCTGCGCTTTCTTATCAGCATCTTCCAGACGTTCAGCATTACGCTCTTGCGCTTCTTCCAGTCCATCAAAGACCAGATTATCGAGATCAATTTCCATCATTCACCTGCTCAGGTTCAGCGTTTAACATCACACTATTATATTGCAAAAATGTTGCTTAACAGCAGCGATTATTGCTACTTAGCCCCGAACTTAAATCAGATGCGCATATTTTTCTGGCAGCGTGGCCCACAGATGGCGGCTGTGAAGATCTGCTGGTCGTAAATACTGCTAAATGCCAGCGCTTTCTACCGTTTTATCTTCACTTTTCCATTAACGTGATGTGCGATCATTTTTAACAAATATGCGACAAAATCACTATACATATAACTTAATATCTTTTATACATTTATTGTTCAACCCTGCGACTATTCCACAAAAGAGAAAGATATATGGAACAGACACCTGATAAGAAAAACGATAATTTTCAAAAAGATGGCAAAGAACAGTTCAATCGCTCAATCGGTTTAATTTCAAACTTCGCGTTGGGTTTTACCTACCTTTCGCCGCTCACGGCCGTCTATTCGCTGTTTGCGCTGGCCGTAACGCTGGCGGGGCCGCCCGCAGTATGGTGGATTTTAATCGTCGCATGTGGCCAGCTTTTAGTGGCGTTGGTGTTTGGTGAGGTCGCATCCCAGTATCCGATAACCGGTGGGTTGTATCCTTGGGCGAGAAGATTATGGGGCAAGAAATATGCCTGGATCGCCGCCTGGATTTACCTGTGGGCGCTGGTGGTCACCATTACGTCAATTGCGGAATATACCTCGACGTTTGTTGAGTCGCTGTTCCACTATGGCCAAACGCCTGCCACCATGTTGCTGACGTCTGTCCTGCTACTGCTGTTGATGATGGCTGTTAATATGTCCGGGACCAAAAACCTGGCCAGGGTCGCCAAAATTGGCTTCTGGTGTGAAATTGTCAGCGTGATTGCGCTGGGAATTTATCTGTTGATCTTTCATCGTTCGCAGCCTTTCTCCGTCATTTTTGACTCGATGGGCGTGCTGGCTCAGGACGGAAGCTACTCCACCGCATTTATGTCTGCCGCGCTGATGGGGCTGTTTATGTTCTTTGGCTTTGAAGCCTGCGGTAACGTAGCGGAAGAGGTGCAGAACCCGAGCAAAAAGATCCCGGTCGCGATGATTTTAAGCATCGTATTTGGCGCGATTTCCGCCATCATTTCCGTGATGGGTTATCTGCTGGCTTCACCGAATCTGGTCAGTATCGTGAATGGTAAAACGTCCGATCCAATCCCCGCCATTCTCAATGAAGCCTTGGGGGAAACAGGCGCAACTATCTTTATCATCGTCGCGATTGTGGCGATGTTATCGTGCATTTTGTCTCTACAGGCTGCGTTAAGCCGTCTCATTTTTTCTTTCTCCCGCGACAGAATGCTGCCGGGAAGTGAATGGATGTCCAAAATCTCGAAAAACGGCGTTCCGGATAATGCGATGGTCGTCAGTTGCCTGCTGCCGGTGATCATCTGCGTTTGGGTCTATTTCCAGCCAGACAACCTGTCGCGTATTACCGCGTTTGCCGTAATCGGTATCTATATCTCGTTCCAGATGGTCGTGCTTGCTGCGTTACGTCAGCGTCTGAAGGGCTGGAAACCGGCCGGGGAGTGGACCATTGGCGGTTGGGGCGTGATTGTAAACGTACTGGCCTTAGCCTATGGATTATGTGGGATCTGGTTGCTGGCCCAACCGGCAGATAGCAGCGACTTCATTGACCGTTGGACAGTGCTGTTCGGACTGGCGATTGTAGTTGGGTCGGGGCTTATCTATATGTTCCTGACCCGACCGTTTGGCCGCTCTGCGGCGCCGGAAAATGATGCTATTGCTTACGCCAATAAGCTCAATATGGGGCAGGATAACTAAAACAAGGGCCTTCGGGCCCTTAGTTTTGATAGTGATAAAGGATAAAGTAGTCGCTCTGATATACCACGGTGCTGTTGGCGGGTGACAGTAACTCCCCCACGCGAAAGCGAGGCCAACTGGAGAAGATAATCCTGTTTTCCAGATTGGTCAGTATGACGTAGTCAGGATGAGCGCAGGAGAGCAGTTCGGCTTCGATTTGGCTGACCAGCAGATCGACGGCGGCGACGCCGAGGAACTGATCGTTGTAGTAGACCGGCACTGCCGAAGTCAGGGTATAGGAGATATTGCAGATATAATCGACGTACGGGCCGTGGATATAAGCTTTCCCTGCCGGTGGCGAATGTTTAAACCACTCGAAGGTTCTGAAATCCAGTCGTTGTTGCGTGGCCTGATCCAAATCGAGGTGAGCCTGGCTCAAACCATTATCTTTCTTATACCACCACTCCAAAAGCCAATACTCTTTGGTGGTGGTAGTGCTCTCTATATGGCTGGCAAATCCGGCTCCAGAGCAGTAATGGTTGTCATTGAGCGTGCGCTTAATATGCTCTTGAACGGTGGATCTCACAGAGGGATCGAGGACAACCTCGGCTGAAGCTTTCTGTATTCCGGCAATCGCCTCATGGATGCTCCTCGCCAGCGCCACGGTAGAATCTACGGTAGAGACGGTAATATCATCAATTTTATGGATTAATGCGCTTAAGGATGTCGAAGAGCTCATTGTCTGTCCTGCCTTCACGGGTTGTCAGTTCGAGTTATATTTCAGCTTTTTTTCGATAAGGTAATAGGTAAAGGTGTCGATGATCCGCGTGGCAAGCTGTACTGATTCCGCCTCGTTGTGGGCTGCCAGCGCATCGGCCAGCGCTGAATAAAGCGCGATAATTTCGGCATGAATGCTGTCCGTGCGATAGAGGATCGCCACCAGCGATGCCCATTCAGCTTGCACCTGAAGCTCCTGGTTCGCCAGCCGTGCCGAATGTGAACTGGCGGCTATCGCCAGCAGGCATCGCATATCGGCCTGGGTCATCAGCTCAGGTGATTTTGCCTTTCTAAGCACCTCAACAAACTCGCGAAATTTGGCGATATCCGCGCCAGTCATTCGTCTGGAAGCAAGTCTTGCGCTATGGCTAATGATGGCGCAATGCATTTCCCCCAGATCCGAAAGATAATCGGTACTGATCGCTTTGAACGGATGCAGAGGGCTATTTTTGCCATCGATATTTTCGCAAACGAAGCTGCCACCATTACGACCACGAACAGTATGGATAAGATTATTAGCCCGAAGCGTGTTTAGCGCTTCTCTGATAGTGATATGTGAGACACCCATCATCTTTGCCAAATCAGTTTCGTTGGGAAGCTGTTCTTTCGGCTCCAACAATCCCGTGATAATAGCGTTTGAAAGGCGTTGCACTATCTGGTCTGAACGACTGACCTGCCCGATAGGCGCAAATATGACCGCGTGAGTAATCATAATCTTTTCTGCACTCAATTCCCTGAAACAACGACCCTTTCTAACACATGCCCGCTGGGCAAGGAAGGTAAGAATGGCCGCGTTATTTTACATGCCCATGCGCAAAATCTGCCGCACAGACGGATGTGTGTTCCGATAACCTCTGGAGCCGCGCGCGCCGCGTCAGCTACCAGTGGCAAGCTTTACCCTGAATAATGTAAAAAATAAGTTAAAAATGCGAGGCTTATCATAGTGTCAATGTTGCGTATTTGAAAAGTTTTTACAATATATATATTACATAAGATTCTTTATGTATTAATGAGCGGGAGACAGGCATGAAAACCCTGAAGCATTTTATTAATGGGCAATATGTAGCAGGCGGCAGCGAAGAGACCTTCGAACTGGTGAGTCCGGTTGACGGTGAAACGTACGCATTATCTCCTAATGCCAGCGCGGCAGAGGTGGAGCAGGCCTACTCTGCAGCTGAAGCGGCGTTTAGCATCTGGAGAAAATCGACACCGGCCCAGCGACAAATAGCGTTATTGCGCCTTGCGGACGAAATAGAACGCAATGTGGAGCGACTGGTCAATGCCCAAAGCCAGGAGACCGGTCAGCTTCGCCATTTTATTGAGAAGGAAGAGATCGCGGCATCCTGCGATGCCATCCGTTTTTTTGCCGGGGCTGCACGTTGTCTTGAAGGCAAGGCAGCAGGCGAATATTCCGCTGGATATACCTCGACTATTCGCCGGGAACCGCTGGGCATTGTCGGGCAAGTTACGCCGTGGAATTACCCGTTTATGATGGCGGTATGGAAGATTGCGCCGGCACTGGCTGCAGGTAACACGGTAGTGTTAAAGCCAAGCGACACCACGCCAGTCAGTACGCTGCTGTTGGCGGAACTGGCGGCGCCCTTGTTCCCGAGAGGGGCATTTAACGTGGTTTTAGGCAAAGCCAGTACCGGTTCTCTGGTGGTCTCAAACCCGAAAGCCTCACTGGTTTCGATTACCGGTTCGGTCCGTGCAGGTCTGCAGGTTGCGGCCTCGGCAGCGGCGAACCTGACCCGGGCGCATCTGGAATTAGGTGGGAAGGCGCCCGCGGTGGTATTTGCCGATGCGGATATGGACAAGGCGATTGCGACGATTGTCACGGCTGGCTTTTTCAATGCCGGGCAGGACTGCACGGCGGCCACGCGTATTCTGGTCGAACAGTCCGTCTACGCTGAATTCCTGGGAAAACTGGTACAGAAAACAAAGAGTATTAAATTTGGGCCGCCAGAAGATCAGGATGCATTGTATGGCGCTTTGAATAGCCGGAATCAACTCGAGCAAGTGAAAGGCTTTATTGAGCGTTTACCGGCACATGCAAAAATTGAGACCGGCGGGCGCGCCGGATCTGGCCCAGGCTTCTATTTTGAGCCGACGATCGTCTCTGGTCTGCAACAGCACGATGAAGCTATCCAGCATGAAGTATTTGGTCCAGTAATGACTATTCAGTCGTTTTCTGGCGATGAAGATGCATTACTTAAGGCCAATGATGTGGAATATGGTCTGGCGGCGAGCGTCTGGACCAGCAATCACAGTCGCGCGCAGCGCTTCAGCATTGACCTTGATTTTGGCACGGTATGGATTAACAGCCATATTCCCCTGTGCGCCGAAATGCCACACGGCGGCTTCAAAAAATCGGGTTATGGCAAAGATCTCTCATCCTATTCGCTCGAAGAATACACTCGGGTGAAACATATCATGTGCGACATTTCTGAATAGAGAGGGTGGTGATGAAAACATTAAAAGTGGCGGTGCTTTCATTGGTGATGCTCTCGGGCTATAGCCTGGCAGAAAGTCCCTCGCTGAATACCGTGAAAGAGTATATGGCGGCGTGGAATGCGCATGATGCTTCGCGAGCGGCTCAATATCTTGCAGATGATGCAGTCTATTATGATGCCGCCGCGGGAGAACCGATTACCGGCAGGGAAAAAGCAGAAAAAGAAGTTATTGGGGCCTTTATTAAGGCGGTCCCGGATCTGACCTGGAAAATGATCGGCAAACCCGTTTATGACGAGGATACCGTGGCTTTTCGTTGGCAGTTCTCAGGAAAAAATAGTGGTGAATGGGCAGGGAGTCCACCGACAAATAATCTGATAAAATTTGAAGGTGTCAGCTATATTCATGTTAAAGCAGGAAAAATCACCTGGCAGGGTGATTATTATGATTCTAAAAAACTGGATGAAGAATTAAAGCCAGTGAAATAGATGGCGATCCCCCTTTTTGTTGAGGAGGGAATACCTCTTATTTGTGTCGTGTTAAGGGCAGTGTAGCAATAAGGAAAAAAGTAATGGCAATTACCAGACGTGATTTTCTCAACGGCGTCGCGGTGACCGTTGCGGCGGGGCTTACCCCGCTGGAATGGGTCAGGGCGGCAGGGAAGGAAAACGCATTTATAGATGGAAGTTATTATCCGCCTGCGCTGACGGGGCTGCGGGGCAATCATCCGGGATCGTTTGAAATGGCGCATGCCGTGGGCCGTGAGCATAAACATTTTGATTTAAACGCTCTGCCTATTGAGGAAGAGTACGATCTGGTGATTGTGGGCGGCGGTATCAGCGGCCTGGCTGCCGGTTGTTTTTGGCGTCAACTTGCCGGGCAAAATAGCCGGATTCTGATCCTCGATAATCATGACGATTTTGGGGGGCATGCCAAACGGAACGAGTTTACCAGCTCGGGCAAGAAACTACTCGGCTATGGCGGCAGCGAAGCATTCCAGTCGCCTGCGCATAATTTCAGTCCGGAAGTGCAAAAGCTGATGGAAACCGTGGGCGTCAGCGTCACGCGGTTGAAAGAGAGTTTTGACGTAAACTTCTATCCCGACTGGCAGCTCAGTCGCGGCGTTTTCTTCGATAAAAAGAATTTTGGCGAAACAAAAATCGTCAGCGGCGATCCGGGACGGGCGGTATCTGATGATATTCCGCCGGACAGACTGAATGGACGCAAGATCGAAGACTTTATCAATGATTTTCCGCTAAGCGAAAACGACAGAAAAGCGTTAATCGATCTGCATGTACGTCCTGCGGACTACCTTCCCGGTATGACGGTTGATGAGAAAACTGAATGGCTGGATACCCACAGCTACAGCGAATTTCTGGCGAAAAAAGTCGGTTTGAGCAAAATGGCGTTGCTCTATTTTCAGCAGCGTTCTAACGACTTCTTTGCCATCGGCATTGAAGGGATTTCCTGTAGCGATGCCCGGGCGTGCGCCTTACCGGGTATGGAAGCGCTGGGATTACCCCCGCTGGATGGAGAGTCGCTGGCCGACCTCGAAGAGCCGTATGTTTACCATTTTCCGGATGGAAATGCCGGTCTGGCCCGACTGCTGGTCAGGTATATGCTACCGGATGCGCTGCCGGGCACCACCATGGAGGACTCGGTCCTCGCCAGACTGCATTATGAAAAACTGGACCTGCCGGAAAACACCACGCGTCTGCGCCTGAACAGCACGGTGATTAACGCCGCCAACGTGCCGGATGGCGTTGTTGTCAGCTATCTGCGCGACGGTAAAATGCATCGCGTTCGTGGTAAGAACACCATTATGGCGGGTTATAACATGCTGATTCCGTATCTGGTGCCAGAGATGCCGGAACAGCAGCAGGCGGATCTCAAACTTAACGTGAAAGCGCCGCTGGTATACACCAACGTGGTGGTTAAAAACTGGCAGGCATTTAAACAGCTTGGCGTGCATGAATTTTACTCTCCGGCAGCACCTTACAGCCGGGTTAAGCTCGACTATCCGGTCAGCATTGGCGGGTATCAACACCCAGCCTCACCGGACGATCCGATGGTGATTCATATGGTCTACGTCCCCACGTATCCTGGCAGTAACCTCTCGGCCAGAGAGCAGTTCCGGCTGGGGCGGGCCTATTTGCTGGGAACGACATTTGCGGCGCATGAAGAGATGATTCGCGCCCAGTTGCAGGAGATGTTTGGCGCAACAGGCTTTGATAATCAACGCGATATTGCCGCCATTACGGTTAACCGCTGGGCGCATGGCTATGCCTATTACCCTAACTCGTTGTTCGACGACATGGACAAAATGCCCGAGATTATCGAGCGGGCGCGCAAGCCAGTTGGTCGTATTGCCATTGCTAACTCCGATTCTGACTGGGGGGCTTATGCTCATACGGCGATCGATCAGGCATGGCGAGCGGTTAATGAACTCAAGGAGATGGGGTGATCTATGCGTAATGTAACCGTTCTTGCTGCCTGTTTATTTACCGCCACGGTTTCTGCGGCTGAAACTCATGGCGAATACATCGCGAGGATTTCTGACTGCGTAGCCTGTCACACGACGGAAGGTGGCGCGGCGATGGCCGGGGGCAAAAAGTTTCCCACTCCACTAGGGGATATTTATTCGACCAATATTACTCCAGATAAGAAGCAGGGGATTGGTAGCTACTCATACGAGGATTTTGAAAAGGCGGTCCGTCAGGGGATTGCCAAAGATGGTCATCCGCTCTATCCGGCTATGCCTTATCCCTCTTACGCGAAACTTTCTGACGAGGATGTTCAGGCGCTGTACCGCTATTTTATGCATGACGTCACGCCGTCGGCACAACCCAATAAAGAGAATGCCATTCCGTGGCTACTCTCCGCCCGCTGGCCGCTGCATATCTGGAACTGGTTGTTTACCGACGCGCCAGAGACGGCTGCTGCGAGCGCGAAAACGGATGAAAATGCGGCCCTGGTGAAACGAGGCGCTTATCTGGTGGAAGGCCCGGGACACTGCGGTTCATGCCATACACCGAGAGGTGTGGCGATGAACGAAAAAGCGTATAGCAATGCCGATCCCGAGTATCTGAGCGGCGCGATGATCGACGGCTGGTATGCACCGTCGTTGCGGGGCACCGGAATGTCGGAGTTGGAGTTAAAATCGCTGTTGCTGACCGGTAAAAGCAAGCATGCCGCGGTTTCTGGTTCGATGGCTGAAGTCGTTACTCAAAGTACACAGTATCTGACGGACGAAGATGCCACGGCGATCGCACAATATCTGCTGAGCCTGAAAAGTACGAAGCCTGAAGCGGGGCGTAGCGCAGCGACTACGACATCCTGGTCGAATTCAGCCGAGGCGGGCAAAGTGACCTATAACCGCTACTGCTCAACGTGTCACGGTCTGGAAGGCAAAGGTACGGATGATAATGCACCTTCGTTGATCCACAATCCGCTGGTGATGGTGGATGACCCGACGCCGCTGTACAGAGTGATTGCCTATGGCGCAGAAACACCGACAACACGGGGCAGCGTCTCCTTTAAGATGCCAGCCTACAACGGTATGTTAAGCGACAACGAAATGCGCGACGTAATTAACTACGTGCGTAAAAGTTGGGGGGAAGGGAATGGTGAAGTAAGCCAGGAGGATCTGGCTGGCGTTAAAAAAGCGTCACATTAAACAGCATGCCGGATAAGGTGCGAGCACCGCTATCCGGCAGTGCTTATACGGCGTTTTCCCTGATAATCGTCGCGAGTCGGGTAAACGCCGCCGCCATTTCATGTTCTTCAATACTGGCAAACCCCAACAGCAGGCCGCTGCATTTCTCTTCATTCACGTAGTAACGAGACAGCGGACGCACCAGCAGATCTTGCGCATTCGCTTGCCGGGCTATGGCGACGTCATCACTTCCGGCGGGTAGCTGTAAAATCATATGCAGCCCGGCGTTGCTGCTGAAGGAGCCAAGATATTGCTCACCAAGTTGGCGGGTAATAAGTTCCACCAGCATCTGGCGACGACGACTGTACAGCTGGCGCATTTTTCGAATATGCGCCGCGTAGTATCCCTCGCGGATAAACTCCGCCAGCGCGGCCTGAATCAATAAATGTCCGCCGCGATAGAGGTCGTTATGAACCTTTTTTAGCGGCGCGGCTAGCGGTTTGGGCAGTACCACATACCCGAGTCGCAGTGCGGGATAAAGGGTCTTGCTGAATGTTCCGATGTAGATAACCGGCGTCTCTTCCTCCAGTCCCTGTAATGACGGAATAGGCTGCCCGGAAAAGCGAAACTCGCTATCGTAATCATCTTCTATTATCCAGCTTCGCGTTTCGCGGGCGCGCAAGAGAAGCTGTTGCCGACGGCTCAGACTCATTACCGAACCGAGCGGATACTGATGTGACGGTGTCACAAAAATCAGTTTCGGTGCGGGTTCTGTTGGGCCTGGCGGAATCATACCTTGCTCATCAACCGGGATTGCCGAAAAGTTTACCGCGTTGATGCGTAGAATGTTTTTTATCCCCCAATAGCCTGGCTCTTCAATCCAGGCACTGTCACCCGGATTGCACAACGCACGCGTTACCAGATCCAGCGCCTGGTGAATACCTTCAGTAATCAGAATTTGATCAGGCGAACAACGTACACCCCGGGCGGTGCGCAGATAGTCTGCCAGCGCTTCTTTCAATTCACTCACCCCGCCTACGGCATCGTAAGTGAGAAACTCCGGGCGCAGTCGCCTTGCCAGCCGATCCTGGATTTTTTTGAGCACCCGGTGAGGAAAATGCTCAACATCAGGCACGCCAGGAATAAAGGCTCCCCATTGCCGGGGACTGGCGCTGGCATGCCCCAGCAGTTCAAGGCAGCGGGCAGATAAGCGGGTGTGATCCTCAAGCGCAACAGCCACTGGCTCTTTGTTGGGGCGTAGATCGAGATTGTCGAGCACGCTGTCGGTAACAAAGGTGCCGCTGCTGGTGCGCGCAGAGATATAGCCTTCGGCCTGCAACTGCTCGTAAACCCGCAAGACGGTGTTACGCGATAACGTCAGTTCGCCCGCCAGATCCCGTGAGGGAGGCATGCGGGTAGCCGGTTTCAGGCTGCCCTCAAGGATGCAACAACAAATGGCGGCATACAGACGACGATGCAGTTTTTCATCTGTCTGCTGGCTAAATGCTTGCTTGATCACATCTCCGGCAAGTGAACGCATTTGGATCCTTAAAATAAAACGATTTGGCTCTCGATTAAAGTACCAGATGGCGTCTAAATTTAAAGGGTAATTCAACTGAAATGTAGTTATGGACAAGGTGTAGCGAATGAACAATAAAAACCTGCAACAACGTCGTCTGGATGCCACCCCGCGTGGCGTGGGTGTCATGTGTGACTTTTACGCCCAGTCGGCAGAAAACAGCACGATTACCGATATTGAAGGCAATCAGTATATTGATTTTGCCGCCGGGATTGCCGTGCTCAACACCGGGCACCGTCATCCTCGTCTGGTGCAGGCAGTCGAAGCCCAACTGCAGGCTTTTACCCACACGGCTTATCAGATTGTACCGTACGAAAGCTATGTGTCTCTGGCTGAGAAAATCAACGCCGTTGCGCCGATTGACGGTAAACGCAAAACCACATTCTTCACTACCGGCGCTGAAGCCGTGGAAAATGCGGTAAAAATCGCCCGCGCGCATACCGGTCGTCCCGGTGTTATCGCTTTTGGCGGCGGTTTTCATGGACGGACTTACATGACGATGGCGCTGACCGGCAAAGTAGCGCCTTATAAAAAAGGGTTCGGCCCGTTCCCTGGTTCCGTTTACCATGCGCCATATCCTTCTGAGTTGCAGGGTATCTCCACGGCGGATTCGCTAAAAGCGATTGAACGCCTGTTTAAAGCCGACATCGATCCAACCCAGGTTGCGGCGATTATCTTCGAACCGGTCCAGGGCGAAGGGGGCTTCGTGGTGGCGCCATCGGAGTTTGTTGCCGGGATCCGCCGTATCTGTGATGAGCATGGCATCGTGATGATTGCCGATGAGGTGCAAAGCGGTTTTGCGCGTACGGGGAAACTGTTTGCGATGGATCACTACGCCGACAAAGCGGACCTGATGACGATGGCGAAAAGCCTGGCGGGTGGGATGCCGTTGTCTGGGGTGGTAGGCAAAGCAGACATTATGGATGCGCCTGCGCCGGGTGGGTTGGGTGGTACTTACGCCGGCAACCCGTTGTCGATTGCGGCGGCTCATGCGGTACTGGATATTATTCGTGATGAGCAGTTGTGCCAACGGGCAGCGGCTCTCGGTGAACAACTGCGCGCCACCCTGACTGACGCGCAAGGATGGTGTCCTGAACTGGCCGAAGTGCGCGGCTTAGGTTCAATGGTTGCTGCTGAATTTTGTGATGCAGCGACGGGCGAGCCCAGCGCTGCCGTCGCGCAACGCGTGCAGAAGAAAGCCCTTGAGCAGGGATTGCTGCTGTTAACCTGTGGCCAGTACGGTAACGTTATTCGTTTCCTTTACCCGCTGACAATTCCGCAGGATCAGTTCGCCAAAGCGCTCGAAATCATTAAAGCTGCGACGAAATAGTTAGCCACTCAGTATCAACGAAAGCCGACGGTAGTCATTGCCGTCGGCTTTATTTTTGCCAACATAAATTGATCTTCCTCGTCTGCAGCGCGGTAATTATCGGTAATGGGTTGCCAGTTACATCGTTATATAATTTAATATATATCGTTTTTACTCCTCATCCAGATGGTATCCCATGTTAACTCTCCGTTCTTTTGTGCTGGTTTGCGCCAGCTTCTTTGTGGCGTTTTCGGCACAGGCCGAGCGTACGATTACCGATCAGCTTGGTCGTCAGGTCACGATTCCTGACCATGTCGACAAGGTGGTGGTGCTGCAACACCAGACGCTGAATATTCTGGTACAACTCAACGCCCAGCAAGACATTGTTGGTGTGATGTCGAGCTGGAAAAAACAGCTCGGGCCTGAATTCGCGCGTTTTATGCCAAAGATAACGACATTGCCGACGCCGGGCGATCTCACCAGCGTGAATATCGAGAGCCTGCTGGCGATTCACCCACAGGTTGTCTTTGTAGCCAACTATGCACCAGCGGAGATGATTCAGCAGATTCAGAACGCCGGTATTCCGGTGGTCGCTATCTCATTGCGTCAGGATGCTGATGGTCAGCAGAATAAAATGAATCCGACTATGGCCGATGAAGAGCAGGTCTACAACGAAGGGTTAAAGCAGGGAATTCGCCTGATTGCGGATGTCGTTGGGCGCAAACTGCAGGCAGAGACGTTGATCGACTACGTTTTTGCGGCGCGGGCAAAATTTAATGCGCCAGTTGCCAACATTCCTGATGCGCAAAAGGTCCGTATTTATATGGCTAACCCAGACCTGATGACTTACGGCTCCGGGAAGTATACAGGACTGATGATGCAGCATGCGGGGGGATTAAACGTGGCGGCGGCCAGTGTGAAAGGCGCCCGTCAGGTCGCGCTTGAGCAGGTCTTGGCGTGGAATCCGCAAGTGATTTTTGTTCAGGACCGTTACCCGCAGGTGGTGACTGAGATCCAAAACGATCCCAACTGGCAGGGAATCGATGCGGTGAAAAATCATCGTATCTGGCTGATGCCGGAATACGCCAAAGCCTGGGGGTATCCGATGCCGGAAGCATTGGCGATAGGTGAACTGTGGATGGCCAAAAAACTGTATCCGGACGCCTATAAAGACGTGGATGTCGATGCGCAGGCGCAAGACTACTATCAGCGTTTTTATCGTGTGAACTGGCAGTCTGATGCAGCTAAGTAACCGCACTTTACCCCAGCAGCCACTGCTAATGGCGGCGGTTTTGTTACTGGGCGTCAGCTCGCTGTGCCTCGGGCAATATCCACTGTCGTTAAGCGAGGTATTTTACCATCTGACGCACTATAGCGATGCCGAAGGGATTGCCAGCCAGATTGTCTGGACGGTGCGGTTACCACGAATTCTGATCGCGTTGCTGGCGGGGGGCGCGTTGGGTTTATGCGGTGCGACGTTGCAAGGGGTATTTCATAATCCACTGGTCGACCCGCATATTATCGGCGTAACGTCGGGGGCTGCTTTTGGCGGTACGCTGGCGATTCTGCTCGGTCTGTCGCCGTGGCTGATGATGGGTTCAACGTTTTTCTTCGGTCTGACGGCGCTGATTCTGGTGTATGCCATCGCTACATTGCAGGGGCTGGAGAATACGCTGGTGCTGATCCTGTCGGGTATCATTCTGAGCGGTTTCTTTGCCGCACTGGTGAGTCTGATTCAGTATCAGGCGGATACCGAAGAGACGTTACCGAACATTGTGTTCTGGCTGCTGGGCAGTTTTGCGACGGCCAACTGGCATAAAGTTCTGCTGTTGGCGATTCCGGTGGGTATCGCCGTGACGGTTTTGTATCAGTTACGCTGGCGGATAAATCTGCTATCGCTGAATGACAAAGATGCCAGAGCGCTGGGCGTGGCGGTGGTTCCTCTGCGACGCAGCGTTCTGGTGTGCTGCGCTTTTTTAGTCGCCGCTCAGGTGGCGGTCAGCGGCAGTATTGCCTGGGTCGGGCTGGTTATCCCGCATCTGGCACGTTTGCTGGTGGGGGTCGATCATCGTCGGTTGCTCCCTTGTGCCTTCTGGCTGGGGGGCGGTTTTATGATTGTGGTTGATGATATTGCGCGCACCCTGCTGCCTGCGGAGATCCCGCTGGGGATCATCACTGCATTATTTGGTGCGCCGCTGTTCGCTTTTTTACTCATCCGCAACAGCCGCCGGAGGAAACAATGAAATCTGTCGCACTGCGCGTAAATCAGCTGACTTACGGGCATCGTGTACCGCTATTTGAGCCGCTCACATTCAGTTGCCGGAAAGGTGAGATCTGGGCGGTGCTGGGACGTAACGGTCTGGGTAAAACTACGCTGCTCGATACGCTAACCGGCACGTTGCCTACTTTGGACGGCAGTATTGAAAATGACGGTGGAATTGGGATTGTGGCGCAACATTGTCATCTGCCGTTTCCCTATACGGTCAGCGATGTGGTACTGATGGGGCGGGCACAGCACGTGAAGTTATTTGCGCAGCCCAGCCAGCAGGATCAAAAAAGGGCAGCGCAGGCGCTGGAGCAACTTAATATCGCACATCTTGGCGCCTGCTCGTTTGGTTCACTCTCTGGCGGGCAACAACAGTTAGTGATGATAGCCCGGGCATTGGTCACGGAATGTCAGACGTTATTGCTTGATGAACCGTGTTCCGCGCTGGATCTCGCTAATCAGCAGGTGGTGCTGCAGCTCATCAGCGATCTGGCTCGCCAACAAGGCTGCAGCGTGCTGTTTTCAACCCACGATCCGCAGCATGCGCTACAGATAGCCACGCATACGCTGCTGCTGCTTCCTGAAGAAAAATGGCGGGCAGGCCCGACGGACAGCATCGTGACGGAAGATAATCTGTCCCAGGCCTATGGATTACCGCTGCGAAAAGTGAACGTTGACCATTACCAGACGCCGTTTATTGCGCCGCTGTTTTCTATTCGTCGGTAAGTGATATAAAACCGGCGGCGATCAGAAATTCCTGACCGCCGTTGCCGAGTATAAACTCAACCAGCGCCAGCGCATCTTTGGACGTTTCCAGAACCGCCAGCTGGTATTCACATTGAATGTTATATTCAGCCGGAATCGCGACATAACGAACGTCGGGGAGTGCGCGGAGCGTTTTTGCATAGTGCGCGTAGCCGATAAACAGATCGGCCAGTCCCTGACGCAGGACCCAGGCGCTGGCTACTTCTCCCTGCGGTATCTTTACGCTGTCGCGACCACCAACCAGGGGAATGGCCCTTTCGCGAAGCTGCTGCCCAAGGCCCGTCTCCAGCGCATCCATCTTGTCAAAAAATGCCCAGGTATAATCTCCGGAAGGGTCACAGCCGGGCGTAGAGGTACCAATTCGCAGGGCAGGGTTTCGCAGCAAATCCAGCCATTCACCGGTCCGGTTGGTAACCAGACCCAGCTGGTTCCAGCAGAAGGTATGCGTCGAGAGGGCTATATGCTCAGCCAGAAGGCGCTGCGGATGCTCCCGATTGGCCGAAGCAAACAGCGCACAGGGTTCACCTGCTTCAATCCGCTCGCGCAATAAACCGGCTGGACCATATTCCACCTTTACATCTATTCCACTGATGCGCGTGAAATGGGTTATCAGCGGAGTCAGTGCTGGACGTAAACTGCCGGCAGCAAGTAGAGTGATGGAAGAAGACATCGTGTCACGCCTCGTAATAGGGTAAGCGTCGACGAAGACGCGTGGCTGGCCGGGAAATGGCTTGCGCGACGCACTGCCCAATTTCTGCGCAGGCAGTAAGCCCTTGCACGAAAGGTTGATCGTGCATCAGCCAGGGAAGTGCGGCGAGCGCAATGCGTCCCCGGACGATATCAGGCGCCTGTAACGTATAGTCATCGCCGACATCCGGTATTTCCTCACTCGTGGACTGCAGTTGATCCCGCAGCGATGGAAATGGCAGATCTTTAATTTTTAACGCTTTCTGGCCTCTGGCATCGATAAAAACGTCAAACTCATAGGTTTCGCCCTGAGCGCGTATTACCGTCATTTTTTCTTTTTGCTCTAACTGATAATCCTGACCGAGCGCGCGAATATTCAGGATCCCGGCCTCACGCAGCGCCAGTAATCTACGGATCGACTGTGAAGGAATGGCTGCATAGTTATCGATAAAGACGCGAGCAAGTCCATTGTTAAACCGCTCTCTGTCTTTCTCATCCAGCCACGGGACAATTTCCTGTACGGCCTCATGCAGTCGCAGAATAGCGTAACGCCAGGCAACCGTGTGTTTTTCACGTTTATTGCGTTCGACTTCTTCAAGATTGGCTGCGGCCCAGTGAAACGGATCGTGCTTTTTACGGGCAGCGAACCAGACATCCGTAAAGCTGTCGGCGTTCAGGGAAGAGAGGGCGACTTCTTTGCTCCAGACAGGGTCTGCCAGCTCAATTTCTTTGACTATGAGCATAAAGATCCTGTCCAGCAGCCCAGCAGAACCATCTGCAATACATTGTTCCAGTGCCTCAGCAGTCACAATGGAGAGTGGTTCATAGGGGAGAGGGCAGTAAAAATCGGCTTCCGGTAGAATGCCAGAACGGGACATGAGGAGAATGTTGAGATCCTGACTGCCTTCATTTCTTTCGAAATGAACACCCTGCGCATCATCTAATACAAACCTGCCGTGTTGTGCGACGACGGCCATAGCCGCATCAATAGCGCTCAGCGACGTACCCAAAATTCCTACATTACACGCCGGGATTTTTGCCTCCATAAGTCCAGTCCACGGACTCGGGAAGAAGGTACGTGACGCGCTTTGTGCATCAGGCCAGACGTGACCCGTGGCGATGACAGCAAGATCAAAGTGCTCCGGGTCGTTATGATCGCTACAAATAACAACGCCATCCGTTGTGGCTTTGACATCCTTGACCTGACAGGACTCGTGTACGGTGACGTTAAACCCCTGTTTGTCCGCAAGGTTTACAAGGCGTAAAAACTGGTCACGAAAATATTCACCAAGCAGAATTCGCGGCAGAAATTGTCGGTCATGCAGTGAGGCGTGTTTCACGCCATAACGGGCTAAATGTTCGACGCTCTGTTGGCGTAACCAGTCGAGATAAGAAGAGGTAATAGGGGGAATTTCAATACTGGCGATATTTGCCAGCATCAATCGCGAGTTTTCTTCATCGCTATAGGGCATGCCAACCCCAGCTTCATTCGATTGTTCGTAGAGGCTAATTGAAAGCGGGGTTTGATGCTTGAGGAGCGCGAGTAACGTATAGATTCCTGTCGGTCCCGTACCGACGATAGCGATCTTGTTCATCTTATCCACCTGATATTATTTTTATGCCCTGTGATCGATGTTCTGTGTCGGCATTGTGCCGAAAACAAGCGAAGCAGGATAAGTGTGGTCGATAACAGCGCTGGAGACAAACGGGATAGACAGTAAGAATTTCGAAATCGTTCAGGACGGCAACAAAAATTGGGAGATATTATCGAGAATAGAATATGAGGAGAAAAGCACCACATCAAAGATGATATGGTGCGTCCGAGTGGACTCGAACCACCGACCCCCACCATGTCAAGGTGGTGCTCTAACCAACTGAGCTACGGACGCAATATGGTGCGTTCAATTGGACTCGAACCAACGACCCCCACCATGTCAAGGTGGTGCTCTAACCAACTGAGCTATGAACGCAACGTTGTAGGTGACAACGGGGACGAATATTAGCGGCACAGACCGAATGAGGCAAGAGGGAAATCGCATTTTTCTTCCCGATCTCACGCGTTTGCAGAGTAATTAAGCAAGTTGATTATATTTTGTTGATTTTGCAGCGTGTTTTTTACTCAGGGGGCGATGGACTGGCATTAGTGGTTAACTGATATCCGAAAAGCTGATAGTGAAAAAAAAGCCTGCATGGGCACGGACCCAGGCAGGCGTAAAGAAGAGAATTCGAACTTTTTATAATGAGGCGTAATAGTAAGATAGTTACATCTCACTCTCTTAGTAGCGGTTATGCCATTGAAAAACTTAAGCGTAACCACATTTTTTAAGTTTAGCGGGAGTTATCAGTCATCCTGTGTTTTTCTATTCGTGTTCAGAACACCGGTAAACCCAGGCCTTGTTTCACTTCTCTTAATGTCTGCTGTGTGATTTCGTGCGCCTGTTGACTCCCTTTTTTCAGCATCGCCATCAGCATGCCTTTATCCTGAATGTAAGTTGCCCGACGCTCACGCATCGGCGCGATGAGTTCTTGCAAGCACATCTCCAGCTCATTTTTGCATGTCCTGTCACCTAATCCGCCGCGCTGATAATGCGCTTTCATCTCCGCTACTTTGATTTTATCTGGGTGAAATGCGTCGAGGTAGGTGAATACGATATTGCCGTCAATTTGCCCCGGATCGGACATTTTCAAGTGGTTAGGGTCGGTGAACATTGCGCTGACGGCGCGATGAATAGTTTCCTCGCTGGCGGACAACAGAATTGTATTACCAAGGGACTTCGACATCTTGGCGTTACCGTCGATACCGGGCAGACGACTGGTTTCACTCAGCAACGCTTTGCAATGCGACAATACTGGGGCAGGTAACAAGCTGTTCATTTTATGCACGATTTCATTGGTCTGTTCGATCATCGGCAGTTGATCGGCGCCGACCGGAACCACTTCAGCTTTGAATGCTGAAATATCTGCCGCCTGACTGATGGGATAAACCAGAAAACCAACCGGTAACGAGCGTGCGAATCCTTTCTGCGCAATTTCGTTTTTGACCGTAGGATTACGCTCCACGCGCGCCACAGTAACGATGTTCATATAAAGCGCGGTCAGTTCGGCAAGGGCGGGCAAGGCCGATTGCAAACAGATGGTGGTGAGTGAAGGGTCTATACCCGCGGCGAGATAGTCAGCCAGCACTTCAGGAATGTTGTTTTGGATCTTTTGTGGTGTACTGCCGTTATCGGTCAGTCCTTGCAGGTCTGCGACTAATATAAACTGCCGATAATCGTGTTGCAGCGTGGCGCGTTGGCGCAACGAGCCAACATAGTGGCCGAGGTGCAGCGGACCAGTAGGACGATCGCCTGTGAGGATGATGGTTTTGTTGCTCATATAAGACTCCTTAAGCGTAAAACCGAAAGGGGTCTTCAAATGCAAATAACCGCCTTTCGGCGGTTATTTGAAATGGGGAAAACACATTCTGACCGCCTTTAAGAAGGCAGCCACCACAGGTTATGAGTAAAACCGTTGATATCGTGTTTGGTGTTCATGCTGTCAACTTACCACTACCTGAAGTGGAGGTAAAGCAATGCGCCGACAGCTGACATAATTCAGCTTGCTTCCAGCATGCCAAAGCTCACAATGCGCGAACGCCCCAGTTCTTTTGCGCGATACAGCGCGACGTCTGCGGCACGCAGTAGATTATCGCTCTGGGCATGCTGCGGGTAGCTGGCAACACCGATAGAGACATCCACATGACCAATATCGGATACGCCAAAGCGCAGTGACAATTCGCGTACGCCGTTGTAAATGTCTGTCGCAAAGCTATTGGCCGTCTGTTCATCCGCACCTGCCAGCAGTACCAGAAACTCTTCTCCCCCGTAACGGAAAGCCATGCCGCTGTCGTGGACAACGCGCTGAATAATGGCGGCGATACTTTTTATCACACTATCGCCCGCCTCATGGCCAAAGCGGTCATTGATGTTTTTGAAATGGTCGATATCGATCATCAGGCAACTGATCGGTTCTTTGCTACGAATTGCCTGGCTCATCTGGGTACGGAGAGTATCTTCAAGATGATGACGATTGCGCAGACCGGTTAGTGGGTCGTACAGCGCTTTCTCCAGCAGCGCATCGCGCAAGCGTTGGTTGGCTAATGCGAGGCCGAGTGCTTCCGCCATCAGTTCCAGGTAGGCGCGAGATGAGGTGGAATCCTCGCTGAGATTCTGGAATGAGAGCAGGCCGATGGCTTCCCCCTGGGCAATCAACGGAACGCACAAGGTATGCCGCTGGCATGACTCTGGCAGATGGTAGCAGGCGATATCCGGTTCGCCTTGTACCGGTGGATGGCTCTGGCCGCGGCGTACTGCCCAGCATTCGTCCGGGTGGAACGCATCGGCTTTGCCCTCTGGTGAGAGCCACTGCGCAACGCAGCGCATTTGCCAGGGTTCCCGATCCAGTATGTACAGTCGGCCGGCAATACCTGGGGCAATATTTGGCGCGAAAAGTTCTGCCACATTAATGACATCGGCAAAACTCTCGCACCCCTGCAGACGCTGCGTCATACGCGCCAACAGCTCACGGATCCCCCAGTCGGCGTCTCTCTCTTTCTCCAGCCGCTGACGGGCCAGGCCGTTCTCGCGAAAAATCCGGATCGCCTGGGCCATATCGCCAATTTCATCGATCTGGTTAAAGCTGGGGGTCTCGACAGCATAATCTTGCGATGCCAGACGGTTTACTACATCGCTCAAACGCACCACCGGGCGCAGCACGCGGCGCTTCAATATAAATCCAAGAACGAACAAAAACAGCAGCGCCGTAAGACCGACCATCACTTCAGAGGCTGTGCGTAGTGTACGTGACGCCTGAGTGGCATCTTCAATGGCATTGAGTACACGATTGTCGAGCAATTGGCGGAAATGGTCGATCCGGTCCTGTGCCTGCTCCAGTTCCTGTTCATAGGTTTTGCTGAAGAGCAGGGCAATAGCTTGTGTGTGTTCTCCCCGCGCGACGCTGGCCAGCGCCGCAGCTTGTTCGTCCTGCAGGGCATCAACAATCTGCAATCCTTCATGCAATAGCGCCAGCTCTTCACCTGTAGCTCCGGCAGCTTTCAACGCCGCCAGGCGATGCTCAACGGCTTTCAGTGACGCCTCTTTCTGGCGATAGTTGTTCAAAGCATCCGGGTCTTTACTGACCACGTAGAGACGCGCCATATCGGACAGCGACCAGGCGTCGAGCTCCACTTCTTCGGTCAGTTGATCAAATTTGTAACGTTGTTCCACCACCTGGCGTTCGGTGTTATCGGCGTTGGACGCCATCAGCATGACAACGCCGGAGGCGATGGTCAGGCATACCGTCGCGCTGTAGGCCCAGTTGGTGATTGTGGCTATTCGCACTGATGACATCCTTCTGCGACGATTAATCAATTAGCATGATTGAAATTATAGGAAACGTATGATTTTGCGTGAAAATAAAAAAGGCGGCCCAGGGCCGCCTTCTGTTATCGTCCTGACATCATAAATCTGGAGGATTTTTTCCTTCTTCCATAAAGGCTTCGTCGATTCCTTCCACGTTACCTGCATGATCACGCCCGGAAAACAGGTTCCAGCAGGTAATGAATAGCGCGGCGATCAGGGGGCCAATCACAAACCCATTGATACCGTAAATCTCCATCCCGCCGAGGGTGGTTATCAGAATCAGGTAGTCCGGCATTTTGGTGTCTTTTCCTACCAAAAGCGGGCGCAGGATGTTGTCCACCAGCCCGACGATAATCACGAAGAACCCGACGATAAACAGCCCTTGCCACAGTTGGTGCGTAGCGAAGAGGAATATGGCCGCGGGGACCCAGACGATTGCCGAGCCGACGGCAGGCACCAAAGACAGAAACGCCATTAATGCGCCCCACAGAACGCTGCCATCAATGTCCACAATCGCAAAAGCTATGCCGCCAAGAATCCCCTGAACTAAAGCTACAACCGCTGTGCCCTTGACGGTTGCGCGCGTTACGCCGACAAATTTGGCGAACAAGTGCTGTTTGGCAAAATCAGAAAGTGGTAATGAGTCCAGAATCTGGCGCACCAGATAAGGTCCATCTTTTAACAAGAAAAACAGCAGATACAGCATGATGCCAAAGCTGATGGCAAAGCCGAATGTCCCTTTACCGATCAGGAATGCGCTGCCCGCAAGGTACTGCCCGCCTTGCAACACAATGTCGGACAGCTTTTTCTGGATTTCTGCAACATTATCCAGATTGTGTTCTGCGAGGAATCCTCTCGCCCAGCCAGGGAGATACGAAAGAATAGTGGTGACGACTTCGGGAAACTGCGTGTCGTTTTGTTGCAGTTTGGTGTACACCACATTGAGTTCAATGGCCAGCGATGACAGGATCACCATAAGCGGGATAAAGACAATCAGACAGATAATGGCGATGGTTATTAACGATGCCAGCCCGTTGCGTTCGCCAAGTGCGCTGCGCAGCCTGTTTTTTACCGGGTTAAAGATAGTCGTTAATATCGCGGCCCACAAAATGGCGGAAAAGTAAGGGGACAGCACATCGAAGAACGCCCAGGTAACCAGGGCCAGTATGAAAATGAAGAAACCTTTGGTCAGTCCGTTAAATCGCATCGGTGAATCCTGTAATGAGAAGCAGTCCCGACTATAGAACCGTTCTGAGGATTTACCAACTTTTGCTGAAGATCTCTGCTTAATACCAGGCGGGTATGGACTCAAGTTTGCTTAGACAGTGTCCGTCAATGCGATAAAAATGACGTTCTTTACGCCGTATCGTGGCCAGTGTCTTCATCGTATTGTTTGCGGTACTGCAAAGGAGATTGCCCCATCATTTTTCTAAAACAGGTAATGAAATAGGTCATTTCCGTAAAACCCACATGCTCGGCAATCTCCGTCACGTTCAGTGATGAGTAGCGCAATAAATCGCAGCTTTTTTTAATCCTGCGGGTTGAGTATATATTCCTGGATCCCGCCACCGGTTTGTTGACGGAAAATTCGCGAGGTATAGCTGCGTGAAAAACCAATATCCGCAGCTAACTCATCGAGTGAAAATTTCTGCTGATAATGCTCTTCTATCCACTGCATAATGCGGGCCGCCACGGTCTGCTGTTGGTGCACTACACTCCGCGGTTGCAGGGGAAGAAAGTCCAGAAGTTGCATTACCAGAAAAGCAACATCACTGGCCGATTGATACCCGTTGCTCTTAAGTGATTCAAACCGATCGAGGATATAGGCAATATAGTCCGCATGTTCACTGAGATCGTGAATTTGTGCCGGAGCATGGGTGCCAGAGAGTGCTGCAAACTGAGCCTGGTGGCGGGGAAACATCTGCAAGGCACTGATTACTTCATTGTGCTCAATATGCATAGCCGTACGATAAGACGGGTTATTCGGTGCAACATCAACCTGCACCTTATGCAAGCGAAACGGTGGGAAAATAAAAAGTCTGCCCGGCTTTGCTGTATAGTGTTGTTTATCAACGACGACGATGCCGTATCCTTTTGAAATATATAAAAACTCAATGCATTGATGCCAATGGTAATAATGAACACTCGCGCCCATTGGACGCTGAAAGGAAATCACTTCATTCCCCATCGCAATTCTTTCAAGTTTTTGTGGCTCGTTCATTTTTTACCATGACAACAGAATTAAGTTTTGCTGCTATATATTAAAGATATTGCTGAATATCTGTCCGTAAATCCAATCAAACTTAAAAATCGAACTGTTTTTGTGAACATGCTCACGCTGCTGTAGGAAACAAAAAGACTAATCTCCGTCCGTCAGCACCTGGTTGTCGCCAGTAGTACTGAGTCTATAAATACTTCATAAGAGGTAGTGGATTATGATTGCAATTAAATCTTCGGTTTTTTTTATTTATACTTATCATTGTCGAGATAATGCTGGAGCCGCATCATGAACGCGATTGCCCCGACTCGTTTAGCGCAGCTCAAAATGAGCAGCTTTATTTTTCTCTATTTCTTTACCTGGTCATCCAGCTTCGGCTTATATGCATTATGGCTGAGTCAAAAAGTTGGTCTTGATAGCGTAACAATTGGTACAGTATTCGCGGTTAATGGTGTGTTTGCCGTGGTTATGAAACCAGTATATGGTTATATCATGGATAAAATAGGCATGAGCAAATGGCTTCTCTATTTTGTCTGCGCCACCTCGGCATTAATGGCACCGTTTTTTGTGGTGATTTACCAGCCTTTACTGCTGAGTCATACGATGCTCGGCATTATTATTGGTGCATTCTATTTAAGCCTGGGATGGTATGCGGGAGTGGCTGCCGCAGAATCCTATGCCGACCGTTTCAGTCGCCTTTACGGCCTGGAGTTTGGCCGTATCCGAATGTGGGGATCGCTAGGGTGGGCGCTGGCGGCTTCGGTTTCCGGTGTATTGTTCAACTACACGCCAACGGCCAACTTTATACTGAGCAGTACCACCTCCGTAGTCATGCTGCTGGTGTTGTTGAGCCTGAAGATTGGTGATGAGCAGCTACGAAATAACTCGGTTATCTCCGAAAATAAAATTGTCTTTGCCGATGTCATTGCGCTGATGCAAAACCGAAAATTCTGGATGTTTAGTCTGTATGTCGCAGGTGTCGCGTGGATGATGTTTGTAGCAGAACAGCAATTTCCCCGTTACTTTGTCTCTTTCTTTGCCACCAAAGAGCAGGGCAATGCCTGGTATGGTTACCTGGGGACGCTCCAGGCTGGTATTGAATTCCTGATGATGATGTTTATTCCCACGCTGGTTAACTATTATGGTGCTAAGAAGGGGTTGCTGCTGTGCGGGTTAGTTGTGGGGGGCCGTCTGATCCTTTCTGGTTTAACAGTCGACCCAATTATGATTTCAATTATTAAGCCATTTTACGGTGTGGAAATAGCGTTACTGTTAATCTCTGTATTTAAATATATCGCTGAACATTTTCACAAACGCGTTAACGCCACCATGTATTTGTTGGGTTATCAGGCAATGGTATATGTTGGTTCTGTTGTCGTGGCGCCACCTGCTGGTTATTTATACGATAAAATAGGGTTTGCACATACCTTTTTAATTATGGGTGTCTGCGCACTGCTGTTTACGCTAATTTCCGCTTTCACGCTTTCTTGTAGCCATGCGGGGAAAAAAATATTAACACCGCGTGCTGACATATTGTGCTCTCAGACTATTAAAACTTCCAAATAGTATTAACAGGATAATTATGATTACTAATAAAACGGCTAATGTCGTTACTGAACCCTTGCGCGTGTCATACGCCGCCCCGGTTGATCGTCAGGCATTGAAAAAAGAGTTAGATAAAGCAATACCGTATATTTCGTCACGAATTGATCGAACGCTGTATGTGCTTGGCGATAAATTTCCCAATGAGGCCTGTGAAGGTGGGAAATGGCAACCCGCTGAAAATAACCAATGGACAAACAGTTTCTGGACAGGGCAGCTCTGGCTATTGTGGGAGATAACCGGCGAAAGTAAATACCGTCAGGCTGCTGAGCGATTCATTACTTCTTTTGCTCATCGTCTGGTAAACCGTATTGAAACAGATACTCATGACCTCGGCTTTCTGTATTCATTGTCGTGTGTAAACGCGTGGCAACTGACCTGGAACGCAGCCGCACGCGATATCGCCTTGCATGCGGCTGAAATGATGATGCAGCGCTATAACCCAACGGCAGGTATTATCCAGGCATGGGGAGACCTGACGGATCCGGAGCAGCAGGGACGAATGATTATCGACTGTAATATGAATCTACCGCTGCTCTACTGGGCAAGCGAACAGACGGGGAATCTGGTCTTTGCTGACGCGGCCTTATCCCATGCCATGCAGGCAGCGAAATATATCGTACGACCCGATGCATCGACGTATCACACCTACTATATAGATGTTGTGACCGGTGAGCCGCGGTTTGGCAATACGCACCAGGGACACAGCGATAGCTCATGCTGGGCACGCGGTCAGGCGTGGGGGATTTACGGATTCATGCTTAGCTATCTGTATACGGGAAAATCTGAGTTCGTCAGCCTGACCCGCAGCCTGAGTCATTACTTTATCAACCGCCTGCCTGAGGACTCTATTTGTCACTGGGATCTGGCTTTGAATAACACAGGCGCCGTACGCGACAGTTCGGCTGCCGCTATCGCTGCCTGTGGTCTGCTGGAGCTAGCGAAAGCATTACCGGCGACAGATGCAGGTCGGATGCTGTATGAAGAAGTGGCTTTGCGGATTGTACAATCGCTGACGAAGTGCTATCTCTCTACGGATGAACCGGAATGCGAAGGGTTACTGATGCACTCGGTTTATCATATGCCAGCTGGTAAAGGCGTTGATGAATGTTGTTCCTGGGGAGACTATTTTTATCTTGAAGCGTTAATTCGCGTGCGCCAGTGCTGGACGTCTTATTGGTAGAGGCAATTATCACTAAGCGTATGAAATATTAAAAGTCGGGCAACAGTTTTGTTGCCCGACTTTAGCTGCCAGGGATATCCGCCGTGATTTAACCGTGTCTGATTTTCCCATCAATTCCCGGTTGAGGCTTACCAAACAGATATCCTTGTGCGAAATCGCAACCCAGTGCCTGAAGTTTTTCCAGTTGCTCTTGCGTTTCAACGCCTTCTGCAACAGCCTTCATATTAAGGGATTTCGCCATGCCTGTAATGAGTTTGATAATATTAAGGGCATCGTCCTGGGTAGATAGTGAATGTACAAAGGATTTATCTATTTTTATTTTATCGAAGGCCAGCCGGCTCAACCGCGAAAGAGAAGAATACCCGGTACCAAAATCATCGATGGAGATTTTTACCCCCAGAGCTCTGAGCTTGTTAAGTGTATTCATCGGCGTATTACTCTCAGTAAAAATAGAGGATTCAGTGACCTCCAGTTCAAGGCGTTGAGCAGGGAGTCCTGTTTCTTTCAGGATAGTTTGCACTATTCCGGCAAAGGCTTTGCTGCTTAGCTGGACAGGCGAGACATTGACTGAAATTTTGGCCGGAATCGCCCAGGACGCCGCTTCCGTACAGGCAATTTCTAGTACAGATTTCCCCATTTCGTTAATCATGCCTGTTTTTTCAGCAACAGGAATAAAGCTATCCGGCGACAGGAGACCCTTTAGAGGATGTATCCAACGAATGAGGGCTTCATAACTGTAAATTTCCCGGCTAAAAGAATCCACAATAGGCTGATAATAAACCACGAATTCTTTATTCACTATGGCCATCGCCATATCATGCTCAAGCGTTCTGTTTTCTTGCAGCTTTTCTAACATCCATTGCCGGAAGACTTTTATCTTGCCTGAACCTTCATTTTTGGCTTCATACAGGGCCAGATCTGCAAATTTATAAAGATAATCGGAGCGGCGCTCTGTTTCTGATATAACAATTCCAACACAGGTAGTTATGTTTATAATTGTGTTATAAATAGTGTAGGGCTGGCTGATAAAATCACATATCTTTTGGGCTCGCGAAACGGCCTGGCTCTCCGTCAGACCACTTGAGAGAAACGCAAACTCATCCCCACCTAAGCGATACAGCGTATCTGAAGTATGGCTCATCGAAATCAGACGGTCCGATATCTGGCGTAATAAAACATCACCGGCATCATGACCATAGGTATCATTAACCTCTTTGAATCGGTCTAAATCAAACAGCATCACTGTTACAGAATCGTTGTTTTTTTCTGCTATCTCGATTGTTTGATTTAAATTCCCCCAGAAAAATTGGCGGTTATTCATATCAGTAAGTGAATCATGGTAGACGTCATATTCCAGTTTTGCATTCTGGATTTGCAACTTTTCTTTAGATTTCTGCAGCTCTTCAGCAAGGCTCTTAACCTGAAGATGCGCTCGCAGAATATTTCTGTTCTGGAAGAATATCAGCACACCCAGTATCGCACTCAGTATGATCAGCAGAACAGATGTCGCCGAGTAAATATAGTACAGAGTTTGAATTTTAAGGTTGGCGTTATTGATCGAGTTTACATCTTTATTTAACGCACCGGATGAAAGGCGGCCAAGTTGCGAATCCAGCGTATGCATTTTTTTCAGGTATGTCTGAAGTTCTGAACGGTCCATTTTCTCGAGGTTAACATCCAGATAGTTAAGGATGTTTTCAAGTTTGATCGCCAATTTACTGTGCGCTTGATTGCTCTCTATATAGTGCCCCAAATCACCTTCTTTTATCAAATCACTCTGGCTAAGCATAATATCGAGGCGCAGGCGCACCTCGTCGAGGTTCATCGTTTTATCGATAGTATAAAGACCAAGCAATGATTCGAATCGGTAATATTGTGATACCATTTGTGCAGCGGACCATGAATCGGTGTAGTGAGTCAGTTTCTGTAACTCTTGCTGTCTTTCATGGACTAAGAAAGAAATATACCCAGTAGATATAAAAAGAAAAAATATGATGCCAGCCAGTATTCTGTTCATGATGTTCCTCTGAACGCTTACTCAATATCCATTCTACTGACCTGCCAGGCTGATCTTGAGTAATAAATCTGATTATTCAGTTCAGGTATGCTGTCATAGGGATACACAATGAATAACGGGCCTTTATCTCGAATTCGCATGTATTTTCCGTTGATTTTTAAAGCAAGAATGACATTGTACTTCTTGAAATCATCGAGAGGGATAACGGTGGTGTAGTCATTGAGTGCAGTAACTTTTACAACCGAGCCTTTCGCCCCAACAAAATCCATGAGCTTTTGTAGTGGAATACCCGTAAAAGTCGTGCGTCCATTATACCAAGGGGAGGTGGTCTGAAAACTTACCATGCCCAGTTTCTCGAGGCTGGCGGTATCAAAAGTGGCTTTCCCGTCTTCATTTGTATTTTCTATATTACCGGACACTGTTAGAAGGACCTGGCCCGTAGGTTTGGAAAGTTCACCTGCCCAGAGCTGTGTAGAGACGACTAAGCTTAACAACATGACTAATAACCGCATTCTGGCCTCACCTGACTACTGGATGTAAAAAGATTATAATTTAGATATTATGCTATTTATATATACTGTATGGATATTATTTTACAGTACGTTTATTTATTTTTTCATTCAATGAAATCAGTGGGTTAGCGTGGTGGTGTTTTATGCTTTGATTAAGTAAGATCGATGTCGTCATTTAAAGTACCGCTAAAATTTACCCCGTCAGTTTAAAAATAAGCTATCTATTCAGTCAGCGCAAATAAATACCTACGAATGCCAAGGTTTATTTTTATGCAGTCATAAGGTGCCGTTTTTTCGTTGGATGATAATTGCTGGCAGCAAAGCAGCCCTCTGCATATGGGCGTGCTTCGTTCCAGTAATCATTGACCGGCAAGTTGTGGCAGGTATGCCTGCCTGAATCAGCTTATTCGTGCATCTGTGCTGACTGGCGGGCATACAGGTAAGCGGTGGCTCGCGACACGCCTAAATGCTGCGCCACGGTATCCATTGATTTTCGTACGTTCAGTAGGCCTTCTTTACGGAGTTGTTGAATCAATAACTTACGGTCTTCAGGTTTGAGTGCGCGCGCCGTGGTCGCGCGTTTGGCGGCAAAGTCATCGATACGTTGGCGAATAACTTCGTTACTACCGGGATCGATATGCTCCTTTATGGGGGATTTTTCGGTTTCAGTAAATCGCGCAAGCGCGCTCTGCATACCGCGAAACAACGTCATATCAACATTAAGGCACAGCGCCGCGACGTATTTACCGTCCTCACCCTTGATGCCAATGGAGGTACTTTTTACTGGACGACCATCAGCAAATTGATTGCTGTAGTTAGCGATGATGCTGGGAAAGTCTGGCGATGCTATGCGTGCCAGACCCAGTTCTGTTGCTGGTTGGCCAGGTTTACGTCCGGAAAGATTATTATGGATGGACAAAATGGCATGTTCAGGTTTTTTGAGGTCATGAACAACCACTTCACAAAAGGGAGAAAAGGTCTCGCTTAACCCTCTGGCGATAGTATCAAGTTGGCTGAGAAGCGAGTTATTGTCGGTTTTTGGCATGCCAGTCTCCTGCAGTGATGCCTTTTGCCATGATTGCGAGCAGTTTACAGTGAGCGGGGTTCGCTTTTCCAGACTGGAATATACAGACAGGAATAAGGTATCTGCATGGCAGATACCTTGCTTATCATCCGGCCAGGAATGCACCATAGCGGCTGATGTCCACGTTTCCACCGCTGATAATAATGCCGATTCTCTTACCCTGGAGTTCAGATTTGCGTGCTCTGGCGGCGGCAAAACCCAGACAACCAGTTGGCTCTACGACGATTTTCATTCGTTCTGCAATAAATTTCATCGCAGTGACTAATTCAGTATCTGAGACAGTCAGAATATCGTTCACGTTTTGCTGAATAATCGCAAACGTATACTGCCCAAGGTGTTGAGTTTGCGCGCCATCGGCTATGGTTTTCGGTGTATCAATATGAACAATGCTGCCGCTGCGAAAAGACTGCTGACCGTCATTGCCTGCCTCAGGTTCTACGCCATAGATCATACAGTCAGGGGAGAGATGTCTCGCTGCCAGCGCGGAACCGGATAGCAGACCGCCGCCACCCAGACATACGAAAAGGGCGTCTAACGGTCCCACTTCCTCAATCAACTCTTTCGTTGCGGTACCCTGGCCCGCAATAACGTGCGGATGATCGTAAGGAGGGATCAGCGTTAGCCCTTGTTTCTCAGCCAGATTCTGACCAATTTTTTCTCTGTCTTCAGTATAGCGATCGTAAATCACGACATTTCCGCCATACCCTTTGGTCGCGGCAACTTTGGCAGCCGGGGCATCATGCGGCATGATAATTGTCGCCGGGATTCCTAACAATTTTGCCGACAAGGCGATGGCTTGTGCATGATTTCCCGAAGAAAAGGTCACGACGCCCGCAGTCCGTTGTTGTGGCGTGAACTGGCGTAGCGCATTCATAGCGCCGCGAAATTTGAACGCGCCCATTCTCTGGAAGTTTTCGCATTTAAAGAAGACTTCAGCGCCAAATTCTTCATTAACCGTACGCGACGTCATCACCGGCGTTTTGTTGGCATAATCTGCGATGCGCTCTGCCGCAGCGACAATATCGTTATAATCAGGCAGTGTCATATCAGTCATTTTTATTCACCTGTATACAGTTATAAATCAGGCCTGTGGGGCCAAAGCCATCGCTTCGATTTCTACGGCAAAACCGTAATGAAGTTCGGCAACGCCAGCGACAGCACGGGCAGGGCGGAAATCACCGATCCACTCACCATAGATCCTGTTAAATGTCGGCCACTGGTTAATATCCGTGACATAGACGCGTACTGAAACCAGGTGCTGACGCGAGACTCCAGCACCTGCCAGGCAGGCATCGACATTTTGTAAGGCCAGTTTTGTTTGTTCTTCAAAAGACGCATCGGTTTTTTTTTCGCCATCCTGGGTGACTGGCAACTGTCCAGAAATGAACACAAAACCACCTGCCGTTGTACTGTGCGAGTAATGACCTGCCGGGGGAAAACTGCCTGGTGAAGCATTGAGCGTAATGTCTGGGGACATAAGCGATCTCCTTGGTTTTTGATGATTCATTTTGTATGAATTAATACTGTTTGTATTATTTATACACCTTCATGCTCCGGTCGGCTAGTGATAGTTTTCATGGCTGCTGATTTTGTGAACTAAAGCAAACGTGGCACCCGCTATATAGCGGGTGCTGGGGGATGAGTGAGGGGAAAACGGGGGGGGGGCGGTATCGCCCCGGAACAAGGCGTTTAAGCTAAAAACGTTAGCCAATATGACCGTGGTTAATCTTACTCAACGGCTCATTGATATCGAAGATTTTGAAAAACACCTCTTCCACCCCCAGGTGCTTCAGACGGGCTGTATGCTTTTTAACATAAGCCAGCGCGGTGTCTTGATCCTGAAACAGATAGATGCCACCGGCTTCATGATTTGCTTCGTTCTCGGTCCAGATTTTCCAGATAAAGCCCGGCTCCTGATTGATGGATTCGGCCAGTTCAACAAGTTGTTGCGACATCTCGGAGCCAAACGGGCCATGAAAATTAAAGTGAATCTGCAGCAGTTTGTTAGACATACTTCCTCCCTGGATTGGGTTATGTAACGGGTAAGAGGGTTAGCGTAGCAGCACTTTACCCGTCAGGTAAGTTGTTGCCTGCCCACCAATATAAACGCGAGAACCCGCCAGTTGGCAGCGTAAATCCCCACCGCGCCCAGATACCTGACGCGCCAGCATTTGTGTTTTGTTCAGTTTCTCTGCCCAGTAAGGAATGAGCATGCTATGCGCCGAACCTGTGACAGGATCCTCCGCGACGGCTTCGCCCGGGCAGAAGAAACGGCTGACGAAATCGTATTCCCCGTCACCTGGCGCGGTGATACAAACCATTTTCCCCAGCGGGATCATGGCGTGGATATTCGGGCGTACAGCCTCGACCTGGCGCTGGTTCTCCATTACGACCATATAGTCGCGCGCCACGCGAACTTCTTTGCATTCGGCGATGCCTAAAGTTTCCAACAATAAGGCGGGCGGTACGACAGGGTCGCTTTGCCAGGCAGGAAAATCAAGCGTCAGCCATTGACCGCTGCGTGTGACCGTCAGCGGACCCACAAATCGGGTGGCAAAATGGAGAGTTGTGTCCGGATAATCCAGATGTTCAAAAATGACATGCGCTGCGGCAAGCGTGGCATGCCCACACAAATTGATTTCTCCCTGTGTGGTAAACCAACGTAGCTCAAAGCCATTATCATTGGCGACAAAGAAAGCGGTCTCCGACTGGTTATGCTGCTGCGCCATTTTTAATAATGTTTCATCGGGCAACCAGTCTGCGAGCGGACATACTGCGGCGGCATTACCGCCAAACGTCGTGGTGCTAAAGGCATCTACCATATAAAAATCGATTTGTTGCACAGTGTAACCCTCTCTTCGCTTGCCGGATAACGCCCACTCTACCATGCAATGAGTGCCATTAGTTAAGCGAGCCTATTCGCCAGTACAGTGAAAATTCGTTATCATCCGTGCCCACACTCCATCCTGGCCGCCTGATGTCTACCATTCTTGATACCTTTATTGCCCCGCCTTGTTATGACCAGATAGAGATTCTCTATCAGGACGAGCATTTGCTGCTTATCAATAAACCCACCGGGCTGCTCAGCTTGTCGGGGAAAAATCCGCACAATCTCGATTCGGTACATCACCGGTTGGTACAGATTTTTCCCGGTTGCACGCTGGTCCATCGGCTTGATTTCGGCACCTCCGGGGTAATGGTGGTGGCCCGTAACAAGGCTATCAACGCCGCGCTGTGCCAGCAGTTTAGTCAGCGCATGGTGACGAAGGTATACAGCGCACTGCTATGCGGGCATCTGGAAAACGATGCAGGGATTATTGACGCTGCGATTAGCAAAGATCCGGCGCTGTTTCCGCTGATGACGATTTGCGCCGTTAACGGCAAGCCTGCGCGCTCGCGCTATCAGGTTGTTGAGCGTTTTGTTCATCGCCAGGAGAACGGGGAATTACTCCCCTTAACGCGCGTACAACTGACGCCTGAAACCGGGCGTACCCATCAACTACGGATCCACTGTCAGCAGTTGGGACATCCTATTTTAGGGTGCGATTTGTATGGCGGGCGTCTGCTGCCAGGCACTGAGCTCACCCCGCGACTGATGCTGCATGCCAGTGCATTGCGTTTCAGGCATCCTGTCAGCGAACAATGGGTGAATGCCGAAAACGCCAGTCCCTTCTGAAGGTGTAAAAAAGCCGCCAGACGGCTAACACCGATCGGTTAAGCAAAATGATCG